>CAMBTO010000003.1 GCA_945870865.1 Klebsiella pneumoniae | reverse complement strand
ACTGTTCTTTTTGTAACCTTCCGGGTCCCCGGATCCGGAAGGTTATTATCCTCTCTCCCGATCTCTTCCAATCATAACGACCGCGTGTCATAAACGGACTGCGCTGTAGTAAGATACAAGGATATGAACTTTCGGGTCCGCCTGATTTTACCGCTGTCACTGTTTGTGCTGTCTGTAACCTCAGGATCGGTGCTGGCACATACTCCGGTGCCACTGAAAAATGTGCCTGCGGTGGTACTCACAGCGGTCCAGCAACGCATGCCGGGGCTGCTAGTCTCCAAGGCCAGTGTTGATGTTGAAGGTGACCTCGTCCTGTATGCCATTGCCGGCATGGCCGAAGGCCAGGAAGTCGTAGTTGAAGTTACTGCCCAGGGGACCGTGATCCAGATCCTGGATCGGCAGACCTATGAGGAACATGTGGACTAACTACCCTCAGTCATTGTCCCTGCCATTATCGCCCGACCTTTCCCGGCCTCCACCTTCGTTTTCCGGTTCATCGTGCGCATTGCGGTGACACTCCACACAATTGTCAAACTCGCGTATACCCTCTTCCTCGTGTTCCCGGCGTATATTGGTCGGTGTGTGTTCGTGACAACCAAAACAGGTAAATTCCGTGTGGCCATTGTTCACATGACAGGTGACACAGGTGGTGTTGTGATGCTTGTCCAGCTCGAAAAAATCGTCATGATCAAACGTGGCCGGTTTCCAGGCAGTGGCGCTATGACACTGTGTACAGTTTTCAGTCAGGTTTTGATGCACTTCGTTTTTCGGTGCGACATGGCAATTTGAACACTGTTCCCGCGTCTCCGGTTTGAGTAGCAGATGAGAAAACGGGTGGGGACTGTCTGCCAACCGTGTACCGGTATGGTCGGCATGACATGCCGTACAGTCCTGCTCGGTCAGATCCTGATGAAACGGAACTCGCATCCCAGGTTCAGCAATGGTTTCACCGGCGGTTGTGCGTATACCAATGTCCTCGACCACATGACAACTGACACACCGTTCCGCTGATGCATCAAAAAATGGAGTGTGGCAGGCAAAACAATCATCTGTCAGATCCTGATGCGCGGGAATCAAGGTACCCGGGCTGATCATCTGATTCGGGTATTGGAACGTGAGGACGACCAGCACCAGCGAGGCGATGGCGACGACACCGAGCAACCAGCGGTATTTCAATTCCAGCCCCAGAACAAGAGTATGGAAATAATGTGGGTCAGTGCCAGCACGGCAAATACCAGGGTGATTGGGTAATGGATGACACGCCACTGTTTGACCGTGGCCACCATCAGGCTGTCCCAGTGCAGGCGGTCGTCCTGTTGCTCTGTGGTCAACCCCTCTGCCTTAAGTTAAGCGCGGGCATCCTCCAGACGTTTATGGGCCCGACGCAGCAAGAATTTGCCTGTCAGTCCACTGCCCACATTCAGCATCATCGCGCCGATGGCAAGCCAGGGCAGCCAGGTATTGAAGTGGATGCCCGCATGTACCAGCACCAGTAGCTAACCTGCCCAGGCGAGTCGTTCATGCCAGCGCAACAGCTTCACCGGATTACCGGAATGGATGATCTTGCGTTTGCGCAGTGAATAGCCAAAGGAGGCCAGGATCATCAGGGTGCCAGGAATTCCCAGATAACGACCGACCCAGACGATATAAACAGATGTAACAGGGCATCACAGAAGATGGCGACCAGTACCAGCGCCACCAGCAAGAGATAAAAGGGGACAACTTCCCGGCTAAGCAGGTCTGCCTTGATGTCATTCATAGCGATAGAAGATAACAGAAGCCTGCACTGCCGTGTTGATCTGTATCATGTACGGTAAGTTTATACGCCAGTATTAGCAGAGCGGAATCCGGGCTTAAATTCCAAACGATCTCATTTAAATCAAAATGCTATAAGAATATAATTATATAGTATTGTTAGTTATTTTTTTAACCAATAAACTTCCTCGTTTCGCCAGCTCCGGGTTAGGAATCCAAGGGAATGAAGCTTCGTAATCTTGATTTAACCAAGAACGCCGTCAATGAAGAGCACGAGCAACTGGGTTTGCCTCCAATTGAAGAGGCGGTTGCGCATCCGGGGGAGCATCCGATCCTGAGATTATGTGTCTGGCTGGCGGCTATCATGCTGGTAGTCGCCGTTGCATACCTGTTACTGCGTCTGTTCAACTTCACCGGTAGTGTGGTGGCAGCCGAAGCACTGGTGCTGGAGACCTTGTCGAGCAAGGTATTCTGGAGCGCGGTCGCGGTCGGTGTCGTAGCGCAAACTATAGACGGTGCGCTCGGCATGGCCTATGGCATTACCTCAAATACATTTCTACTGGCCTCGGGTGTCTCACCGGCAGTTGCGACGGCCAGTGTCCACATCGCCGAGGTCTTTACCACAGGTGTGTCCGGTCTGGCCCACGTGCGCATGAAAAATGTGAATGCGAAACTGTTTTTACGCCTGCTTATCCCCGGACTGACCGGCGCGATTGCCGGCGCGTTTCTGGTATCTTCAATCGACGGCGATGTGCTCAAACCGATAATATCAATCTACCTGCTGATCATGGGTCTGTATCTGATCAGCAAGATCTTCTACCATTACAAACCGACACAGGAAGAACCGAAACATGTCGCCAAGCTGGCGCTGTTTGGTGGTTTTGTTGATGCCGTTGGTGGTGGTGGCTGGGGCCCGGTCGTCACAACCACGCTGGTGGGTTCCGGCCACGACCCACGTACTACCATCGGCTCCGTCAATTTTGCCGAGTTTTTCCTCACCTTTGGCAGTGCAATCGCCTTTTCCATACTGGTCGATGACGGGCCCTGGCCGATTGTGACCGGTCTGGTACTCGGCGGAATGTTTGCCGCACCACTGGCTGCATATCTTACCCGCCATATTCATGCCAAAAAACTGCTGGCTATGGTGGGTATATTGATCGCCCTGGTCAGCGCCGCCAATCTTTACAGCTGGCTCTGAGATAAACTGCCCCCGGACAGCCAGTGCAGATGCCTATGCACTGATCGAAAAGGATCTGATAATTGAAAACAACGTCAATCTGTTCGGCAATTACTATGAGTTCCATCAGAAGGTGAATATCTATCGCAACGACCAGCCGCCCATCTTTCTCGGTATCCAGGAAGAAGAAATCTACAGCTGACCGAAGTTCAACCGGGTTTGAAACCCGGCTTTATCCACAATCTTTCCATTTTACCATTCATATACCAGGCCCGATATCGGCTATCATTATCACTTTTGCATGCAAGTAATTCCGGAGGGGGAGTCAATGAAGTTTGAGGAAGTCCGTTTTTTTATCCTGCTGGGTCTGGTAGTAACCTTACCTATTAATGCACAACCGGCCCAACCGGTAACACCCACCACCTCGCAAGACACCCAGATTGTTGACTATCCTGCTTCATTTTTTGAACGTTACCAGCCGCGTACTGCGCTGGATATCGTCAACCAGATTCCCGGCTTCGTACTGAATAACGGCGACAGTGAACGCGGATTCGGTGGTGCGGTAGGCAATGTCATGATTAATGATCGCCGACCAAGTGCCAAACAGGACCTGCCCTCACAAATTCTGGGAAGAATACCCTCGAACCAAGTCGAACGGGTTGAACTGATCCGTGGTCAGGTCAGGAACATTGATATGCAGGGCCACACGCTCATCGCGAATGTGATCTTGCGTACGGACGCACCGGCCACCGCCCGTTGGGAATCCTCCATGCGCAATAACTTCTCGGTTTTTCCACCTACCTATGACCTGGGAGTTTCGTTGTCGGACCGTTGGGGTGATATTGAATATAACGCCGGTATCCGCGGCCGCAGTGGCAGCACTGGCGATGATGGTACAGACCGGGAATACAACAGTGCCGGTGTGATGAGCGAAACCACATTCGACCGCTTCAATAACCGTGCCTATAACGGTGCCGGTACGCTGAATGCTTCGACCTGGCTGGGTGAAAATTTCGTCCGCCTGAACACGGAACTGTTCGTCGAATCACGCGACACCCACCTGGGATCCCATATCACCCCGCAGCTACCCGGCAATGACCCCGGCAGGGAGGCCACTGACGGTGACATCATGCTGAAACGCTATGAACTGGGCACCGATGTTGAACGTCTGTTGCAAAAAGACCTGCTCGGCAAGGCCATCCTGTTGTTCTCCCACAAGGACAATGATGTTCAGGATGATGAATTGATCTTCGACAGGAATGATCATGTCACCCTGCAAACGATAGCAGACACCGAAACGATTACCACAGAACTGATTACCCGGTTCGAGTTTGACTGGGCGCGCTGGGAAGACCATGCCATTCAGGCCAACTTTGAACTGGCCTATAACAAGCTTGAGAACGGACTGTTGCAAACCGAGAATACCGGAAGGGGTGTCGTCGAGGTAATAGTCCCTGGAGCCAACACCACTGTTGAAGAGAGTCGTGGCGACCTCATGGTGCAGGACACCTGGACACTGGGTGAGTTTGAAGTGGATTTGGGTATTGGTGGAGAAGTTTCCGAGATCTCGCAGACCGGAGATGCCGAACAGAAACGCGACTTCTTTTTTATCAAGCCACTCGCCATGTTGACCTATTCACCGTCAAAAAGATCACAAACACGATTGCGCGTGTTACGTGAAATCGGCCAGCTGAATTTTAACGAGTTTGTCAGTACCGCCGTGTTTGAGGACAATGATCTCGCCCTCGGCAATCCGAACCTCCGCCCGGAAACCACCTGGATCAGTGAGATCAGCCGCGAGCAACGTTTTGGTGAGGTAGGTGTAGTCACGCTGACTGCGTTTCATCACTGGATTACTGATGTGCAGGACCTGTTACCCATTACCGACGAATTTGAAGTGCCCGGCAATATCGGTGATGGCCGACGCTGGGGCCTGGAACTCGAAGGTGCGATGCCGCTGACCTGGCTCGGTCTGGTGGGCAGTCGCCTTGATGTGCAATTACGCTGGCAGGATTCTTCGGTCACCGATCCGGTCACCGGACAATCACGGGTATTGTCTTCGGTCGTAGGCTTCCCCCGGCCGTTCCCGTTTCGCGACGAGCTGGAGCTAATTAGTGTCATAAAATACCGGCAGGATTTCCGCGAGGCGAAGGTATCCTGGGGCGGTGATGTACGCGAGCGCCGGGAACGTCCTCGTTTCAAGGTAAACGAGATCGAGATCCTGGACGAGGGCACCGATGTGAATCTTTTCGTCGAAACCACACGCTACTGGGATTTGAAGATCCGGGTTGACGGCCAGAATCTGATGAACGTCAACCAGTCACGAGACCGTTATCTGTATCAGGGCCTGCGCGACCTCAGCCCGATCCGCCGGACCGTATTGCGCGACCGTAATGACGGGACGCGATTCTTTATCTCGGTTAGTGGCAATTTCTAGATCACAGTTCTGGATTCTCAGTGAGATCAGACGAGTATGACCTCACGCCAGCCTATTTGAGAGTTAATCAGATAAACCTTTGTGCAGTTTTTTAACTCTTCAAGCAGTATTGGGCGTTCTACCAGGCGGCCCTGCTGCATCAGGTTGGCCCGGCAGGTGCCAGGACGAACGCCATTACCTGACGGCGGGGTGTAATAAAGGCCATCAAGTTCGACGACCAGGTTGGAAGTGGCAGACCCGATGACTTCCTCCCGGTTGTTCCACAACAGGACCTCATCTGCACCCTCGACACCGCTGGTAAGTTCGTGAATATGATCATTGCGTGTGGTGCTGTGATATAAAAAGACATTGTCACTATCGACCGGTTTTTTGGCCGGTGACGCCCGCACTGGCCGCCGATCTTCGCTCGCCGGTTTTGCCATCATGTTCAGGACACCGTCGCTGTGTAACTCGACCCGGACCAGGCTGTCACAAACCAGATTTTTCACCACATCATCCAGTTGCGCGAGTATGCGTGCCTCATCGTATGCAAACGAAAACTGTTCGGCTGATGCTTTTAACCGTTGCAGATGCTCGATCAATAACCAGAACCCGCAACAGTCTTCCCATAAAATAGTTTCAACCAGGGCAAAGTAAGCCTGCTCGCCGACGGGTATATTGGTCTGATCCTGTATCTCTGACACTCTGGACTCCTGAATATGGCGATCTCTGACAATACTATTTTAGGGATTCCGTAACTGCCCTGCCCTCCTGGAATCCTGGCAGCGAATACGGACGTGCCGTTACATCAAGCTGTCCACTGCCCAGATTACAGCAAGTCAAAAAACAGACAACTGAAAAATATTCCATAAGGCTATTGTCAGCGGGCGCTTAATTCGATAGTTTCTGTCCGGATAATCAGTTAAATACATTCGGGGAAGGGGGTTAGTTAATGTCTGTCGAAATTTCTGCCATAGTGGGTCTGGCAATCATGTTTATTATCGCCACAGCCTTGCCCATCAATATGGGTGCGCTGGCCTTTGTGGGTGCGTTTATCATCGGTATGCTGGCAGAAATGCCGACAAAGGACGTGTTTGCCGGATTTCCGGCCGACCTGTTTGTGACTCTTGTCGGTATCACCTACCTGTTCGCCATCGCCCAGAAAAACGGGACGATAGACTGGCTGGTACACAAGGCCGTGTGGCTGGTACAGGGGCGGATAGCGGCAATGCCCTGGGTTATGTTCATCATGACCGGGGGTTTGACCAGCGTCGGTGCGGTCAGTCCGGCGGCCGTTGCCATCATCGCACCGATTGCGCTCAGCTTTGCCTACAAATACCGTATCAGCCCGTTACTGATGGGGCTGATGGTCATCCACGGTGCCCAGGCAGGTGGATTTTCACCGGTCAGTATTTATGGAAGCATTACCAATCAGGTGGTCAAGACCGCGGGCTTACCGGGCAATGAGTTTGCCCTGTTCATGTCCAGCCTCATCATAAACTTCGTGATCGCTGTCATCATCTTTTTCTATTTTGGCGGTCACCGTGCCTCACGCGCGGCCAACGCGATGATAAACCCGGAGCAATCCGAACCGGAACTGTTGAACACTGGCTTGAACCCGCATCGCTCGTTCACACTCGCCGGTCTGGTCATACTCGGTGTCGGTTCACTCGCGTTTGACCTGAATGTCGGCCTGGTGGCGATATCGGTCGCCGTCTTGCTGGCCTTGCTCGCGCCACATGAGCAGAAAAATGCCGTCGATCAGGTCAGCTGGTCTACCGTGCTACTGATTACGGGTGTGATTACCTATATCGCCGTGCTGCAAAAGGTCGGTGCCGTGGATATGGCGGGTAACAGTGTGACCAGTATCGGCGTACCGCTGCTGGGTGCGCTGCTATTATGTTATATCGGTGGTATCGTCTCCGCGTTCGCCTCCTCGGTAGCCGTGCTGGGTGCCACCATACCTCTCGCTGTGCCGTTTCTGTTGCAGGGAAATATCGAAGCGGTCGGTGTGGTTTCCGCGATTGCCGTGGCCTCGACCATCGTTGATGTCAGTCCCTTCTCAACCAACGGCGCCCTCGTGGTCGCCAATTCTCACGGAACGGACAAGGATCGGTTTTACCGACAGATGCTGGTATACAGTGCGATTCTGGTGGCGGTTGGACCCTTGTTTGTGTGGCTACTCCTGATTGTGCCAGGCTGGTTCTGAGCAGGTAGAATGAACGTCTACAAACTGGCCCTCGCTTTACAGCTGCTGGCGCTGACCGTTACTGGCACACAGGCCACTGACTTCACGTCTGCAAAACATAACTTTCGTGTCGACGTGGTGGTAGAGGGACTGGACCACCCCTGGGGAATGGCCTTCCTGCCAGGCGGTGATCTGTTGATCACCGAACGCAGCGGAAAATTGCGACGTGTGCATGATGGCAAATTGCTGGAACAATCCATAAGCGGACTGCCGGAAATCCAGGCGATAGATCAGGGCGGTCTGCTCGGAATCACATTACATCCACAGTTTGCCACGAATCATGTGCTTTACCTGTCCTATACCGGCGGTAGTTATGGTGATTATGGTACCGAGGTAATACGCGGCACGCTGGATGTCATGACACTGAAAGACTCAAAGGTGATCTTCAAGGCCCTGCCCAAACAGGACGGTGGCTACCATTTTGGTTCCCGCCTCCAGTTTGCACCAGACGGCAAGCTGTTCATCACGCTCGGTGATCGTGGCGCCCGACCCTCGCAGGGCCGTGGACATACGGCTCAACAACTGGACACCCACCCGGGATCACTCATCCGTATCAATGAGGATGGCACTGTCCCCACCGACAACCCATTCACCAAGCAACCGGGGGTAAAAACGGAAATTTACAGCTATGGCCATCGCAATATGCAGGGCATTACGTTACACCCGCAGACGCAACTCATCTGGACACATGAACACGGGCCGCAGGGAGGAGATGAGATCAATATCAATCGTCCCGGTGCAAATTATGGCTGGCCGGTGATCACCTATGGAGTCAACTATGTCATCGGCACCGCAATTGGTGAAGGCACACATCTGGCCGGCATGGAACAACCTGTTTATAAATGGGTACCTTCAATTGCACCGTCCGGCATGCTGTTTTATACCGCTGATCGCTTTCCGAACTGGCGGGGCAATCTGTTTGTCGGTTCGCTGAAATTCGGTCTGCTGGTGCGGCTGGAGCTTGAGGATGAAAGGGTCACATCGGAAGAGCGCCTGCTCGACTTTCAGTTCGGCCGTATTCGGGAGGTGATACAGGGATCGGAAGGTGATATCTGGTTATTGACAGACGATACTAATGGAAAGCTGTTGCGTATCAGTCCGCAGGACGAGGCAGCTACATCAAGGTGACGGGCTCTCCCTGGGCACCACTTTTACCTCCATATTTCCAAGACGTCTGTACAGCGTCTGCATACGACGAATTGGCCAGCGGTCATACAGGAAGATTTGCATCGGTCGCCACATGGCGACCCAACCGCCGATAATCAGGCTTTCTTGGGCAATTGCTACCAGCGTGCCGGTACCAAATTGCAATAGATAGCGGGCCAGCAGCAGGCAGCATGTCAGTCCAATTCCGAGGTTCATCCAGCCTTCGCGCAGCAATTCACGCTGGCGCAGGGCATATTGTTCGGCACGGTAATTGAAATAATTCCTGGCCGCATCACCGATATGTTTCTCGTCACGCTCGGGCAGCGTCGCTTCCAGCAGATGGATCTTCAGCAAAAACTGATCGGAGCCCGGTAATTCCCCGGCCCAGGAAACGATAAATTCTTCTGCGTTGACATCGAGATCTTTCTCGCGGAACGGTGATGGGTCCATCGAATGAAACAGCTGGTTGATATTGCGCAGCTCTAGCTGGATTTGCGCATACACTACTGACTCAGTGTTACCGGACTGTTGATGCATTTCTGCCCCCGTATGACCGGATATGTCCGGTAGTTTCCGGACTTATACCGGTATCAAACTAGCCTTTTTTGGGCTCAACCGTCAAATCGGATTTTTTCTCTATTATCTGGCCTATCCAGCGGGCCGGTATTGGCGAGACACTGATCAGCGATGTCAGCAAGGTTGCGGCATACGGTATACATTGCATACCGAGCAATACTATCCACATGCGAAAATCAGGGCTGTCCACCCGCGGTATCGAGTTCAGTGTCAATATCGCCAGCACAAACCCAATCAGCATCAGGGTCTCTTCATACGCCGAGGTAAAGGCACTCAGTAAGGCAGACGGATTTGACCGTTTAGGTGTGCGTATGAATGGCTGGTTGTTGGTAAACATACCATACAACATTGCCTGACCGATCGTATGCGAAAGTGACAAGCCGGCAATCGCCGCAGCAAATACCTGAATCATACTTGCACCGATCTGCTGCCGGTAAAGGTGAAACAACTTTGCCATCTTGAACGCAAAGAACGTGATCGGCAAGATCGAAAACACCATTAATGGCGCCTCAAAAAACAGCGGGTTGTACATCATGCCAACGGACCAGAGGATCGCAAACAGATTGAATACCAGGTTGGCACCGTCTGCAAACCAGGGTAACCACCCGGCCACGAAGTGATAGCGCTGACCGGCGGTCAGTTTGCTGTTGCCGCCGGGTACAAACAGCGCATGTAAGTGTTTCTTGATAATCTGCACAGAACCGTAGGCCCAGCGATGACGTTGTTTCTTGTAATCGAGAAAGGTATCCGGAATCAGGCCACGACCGTAACTGGACGGCGTGTAGTGTGCCTCCAGGCCCTCCTCAAATATACGCAGGCCGAGCTCGGCATCCTCGGTAATACACCACTCCGCCCAACCGCCTACATGTTCCATCGTACTTCTGCGTACCATCGTCATGGTGCCGTGCTGGATGATTGCATTGCGATCATTGCGGGTGATCATGCCAATATGGAAAAAGCCGCGGTACTCGACATAACACATCGCCTTGAATGCATTTTCATCCGCATCACGATAGTCCTGGGGTGCCTGCACGATGGCTACCTTACCGTCATTGAATGCCGGAACCAGATCCTTCAGCCAGTCGCGTGATACGACATAGTCACTGTCAATATAGGCCAGCACCTCGACGTCCGCTGCGGTGTGTCGCAGCGCGTAATTCAGCGCACCGGCCTTGAAGCCAGTCAACGGATCTACATGATGGAACTTGAACCTGTCACCTAGTAGCTGGCAATGGGCCTCGACCGGCTTCCACACGGCCTCGTCCTTCGTATTATTATCAACAACGATGACCTCAAAATTTGGATAATCCATATCGGCCAATGCATTCAGTGTCTCGATTAACATGTCCGGTGGCTCGTTGTAGGCCGGGACATGGACAGACACCTTTGGTTTAAAGGCAGGATCAACAGCTGGTTTGTTATATGTCCTGCGACGACCGCTGATCCAGTGCGCCTCGATCCACTCGTGGGCCTCGGACAACAGACAAAGGATGATCCCAAGCATACAAATCAGCAGCACAATACCGACGACGATACTGGTGCGGGTCAGATACTGGTTCGTATAATCGTAGATGACCCAGGCACAGATGGTGACCAAGCCATAAACAATAAACGCCAGAAAGGTCTTGCCCTGGGTATTCACGGTCCGGCTGGTAAAATAGATGATGCTGAGCAGGATAATCCCGATAACGACAGTAATGCCGGCCAGCATTTGCCATTCCGGCACCCTGACTATTGGTTCATTAAACGGAAATTTTGGCTGACGCTGGACGTTATAGATACCCCAGTACGCGCCGACCGCCCCTTCAATCTGGATCTTCCAGGGCTGGTCAAATGCCTCCATCACATAATAGATATAGTCTTCATGTTCGGCGAGCTTGAAGAAACGCCTCAGGAACAGCGCTTCATTCGATTCAGAGGCAACCGCATCATAACGGGTACGACCCTCACTCGGCCAACCCACTTCACCGATGATTATCTGTTTGTCCGGATATCTCGCCTTCAACTGATCCATTTTTTCAGCGACGAAACTGACGGCAGTGGAAACCTCAAGGCCCTCCCAGAACGGCAGAATATGCACCGCGATAAAATCAACGTGGTCGGCAAGCTCCGGATACTGCATCCAGGTGCTCCAGGTCTCCGCCGTACTGACGGGCCTGTCTATATTGCGACGGGCATGATCCAGATATTTGATCATGGTCTCAATCGGCACATCGTTACGTAACATTACCTCGTTACCGATAATGACACGTATGACATTACGGTGTGACGAGAGCCTTATCGCCCTTTCGATTTCCTCTTCATTGTGCTTCAGGCGTTGGTCTACCCAGGCGCCGATAGTTACGTTGATATTATGTCTGGCAGCCAGGCCCGGTACTTCAAAAAATACACCTTCCGTTGTGTAAGTACGAACCGCATGGGTCTTGCCCGCCAGCATGACCAGGTCTTCATCTATCTCTTCCGCGGTTGGCATGATACCGGCTACACCATCCTGATCAGCACGGTATGGCGAAAAGGCCATACCTTGTAATGTCTCGGGCCAGGGTGGTTCCATCACCGGCTGGTTGAATGCTGCCCACAAACCCACCGTCAGGATTGCACAGACGGTAATTACACCCATCGCCGTGGCTGAAGAATTCATAATATCAAGGGAATTTCCTGCAGATGAATTAATACTTGTTGGAGGTGCATTATATACCCTGACTTCGAAAAACCTGTAATACTTTTGCGAGCCTGGCGGGGAGATTTTATCCTTCTATACAGTCTTTATAACGACCAAAACTGTTATTTTAGCCGCAGTCGAGGTTGCCAAAATCGTTACCTCAAAGCGAGCAAACTAGCCAGATTTTAGCGGCTGATTAGGATAAAATGACAGTATTGTTCTGCACACCGGAACAACTTTGACACCACTGTTTTCCCAGTCTGGACAGATTACCGCCCCATGTTTACATTTTTTGAAAAACTGATTAATCCATTTCCACCGGCTGACACGGGACAGCCACCAACAGGCCTTTATGCCTTTTGCCGCTATTATACCCGGGGGATGGAACCCTACCTGCTGATCATGGCCGTCCTGACCGCACTGATTGCGGTGATGGAAGTCTCCCTGTTCTCGTTCCTGGGTACACTTATTGACTGGCTTGGCGAGGAAACCCCAGCCAGTTTGCTTGCGGGCAAAGGTAAGCAGCTATTCTGGTGGGGGGCAATGGTGGTAATTGGCCTGCCCTCGGCCGTCTTTTTGCATGGGCTGATCATCCATCAGACCCTGCTCGGCAACTATCCGATGAGTATCCGCTGGCGCGCCCATCGCTATCTGCTCGGTCAGAGTCTGGCCTTTTACCAGAACGAGTTTGCCGGCCGGGTGGCAACCAAATTGATGCAGACTTCGCTGGCCGTACGCGAAACCGTGCTGAAACTGCTGGATGTGTTGTTATATGTCACCGTCTATTTCAGCGGGCTGATTATCATGATCGCCGGGGCGGACTTTCGGCTGACCATTCCGCTTTTGGTCTGGATAGTACTTTATGCCTCCATCCTGTATCACTTTATCCCGAAACTGGAGGCGGTCTCGACCCGGCAGGCAGATGCACGGTCGGAGATGACCGGCAGGATAGTGGATACCTATACCAATATCACCACCGTAAAACTGTTCTCGCACTCGCAGCGTGAGGCCGATTATGCGCAGGCAAGCATGGCGCTGTTTCTCGATACCGTACACGATCAGATGCGTCTGGTTACTCGGCTGGTCGTATCGGTCTGGATTATCAATACACTGCTGATTTTTTCTGTCACTGCTCTGTCTATTCACCTGTGGACACTGTCCGCCGTGACCGCAGGTGCAATCGCGGCCGCCATCGGGCCGGTCATCCGCCTGTTCGGCATGTCGCAATGGGTCATGTGGGAGACATCAGCGCTGTTCGAGAATATTGGTACAGTACAGGACGGTATCAACACGATAGCAAAATCGAATGTGGTTACCGATCAACCGCAGGCCAAACCACTACAGGTCACTGCCGGTGAGATCCGCTTTGAGCAAGTCAGTTTCCATTATGGTAAAGGCAGCGGCGTGATGGATGATTTCACGCTGACGATCCGTCCTGGCGAAAAGTTGGGCCTGGTTGGCCGCTCCGGCGCGGGCAAGTCGACGCTTGTGAATCTGTTACTGCGTTTCCACGATGTAGAGGGGGGTAGCATCCGTATTGATGGACAGGACATCTCCCGGGTTACCCAGGAAAGTCTGCGTGAGAATATCGGGATGGTGACCCAGGACACCTCATTAATGCACCGCTCTATCCGAGACAATATCATTTATGGCAAACCACATGCCTCCGAGGCCGACATGCGCGAGGCCGCCCTTCAGGCCAGGGCCGATGGATTTATCCCGGAGCTCGCAGACTCACACGGACGTCACGGTTATGACGCCCATGTTGGCGAACGCGGCATCAAGTTGTCCGGTGGTCAGCGCCAGCGTATTGCGATTGCCCGGGTGCTGCTTAAAAATGCGCCGATACTGATCATGGACGAGGCAACCTCTGCGCTCGATTCCGAGGTTGAAGCGGCCATACGCGAAAACCTGACCACGCTGATGGAAGGCAAAACAGTCATTGCCATTGCCCATCGCCTGTCGACCATCGCCGCGCTGGACAGACTGGTCGTGATAGACAAGGGTCGTATCATTGAACAAGGCACACATGAAGAACTGGTCCTTGCTAAAGGGCTGTATGCGCAGTTATGGGCGAGACAGTCCGGTGGTTTCCTTGCCAAGGACGTGGTGGATCAATAGCTGCTTATTTGCCGGACCTAAACAGGTAATACGCACCGGCACCTGATACGTCAGGTCTGGCTCAGGCTGCCTGTCCAATCAGTGTAATGATATGCTACAACCTTGATATATTAACTATCCTCACCACTTCCGGTCCACTCGTCGGCTGAATCCCCGAACTGCGTAACAGGTAATCATGAATAATCTCGCCCGGATTGATCTTCGCCCGGTTCAGTCCTTCCAGACCAAACAGACGATTGAACTCAAAGATATAAGGATGATTCCCGTCCATCGCGATATCAAACCCCGCATAATCAATACCGAACTGCGTCGCGATATTCTCCACCAACGTCAACGCCGCCTGCGGAATATTGTCCAGCTCAATCGTCCCGCCAAGGGCAAGATTGTTATGGAACGCACCCGGTGCCGCGACGCGCCAGTATGCATGCACGACACGATCCCCAATCCAAACCACACGCAGGTCCCGGTGGATATCGAGCTTTTCCTGCACATATAACATGTCAGTCTTGCTGCAGTAATAGTGCCAGTCATGCTCCGCCTCGATCAGGAACACCCCCTCTCCCATACTGCTGCGGATCAGCTTGGCCACAAACGGATAATCCATACTCTCCAGCACACGTTTCTGATAACGCGGTTCATTCGGCAGGATCAAGGTCACCGGCACATGCGCCGGGAAGCGCAACTGAAACGCACGCGTCATCTCGACCTTGTTGAATCCAAGCAGGTAACTCGACAGGCTCGGAAACATCGGTTTACGCATCACAAACGCGATCAGATTCACATCGGCATAATCGGGAAACAACACCACATCGGCCGCATCCAGCTCGCTGAGGTGGCTCATCAATTGTGCAGGTTTAATATAACGAAGATCGGGGCACCCGAGTGTACGAAAGGGATCAAAGGTGACCAGCCGCATAAATCATTTACTTCCTGCAAGATGAATAGTCCACATCCACCTGCTCCGGGGATCCGGGGCAAGGGACCTGCCAGTTGTGTGTTAATCTAGCGGATATTTTTCAGCTCCACAATGTGATTATTTACAACAGTAAATCTTCGTAACCGTTATACTTTGACGCTTGTAAAATCCGGATAATCCAGACTCTTTTTTTAAGAATTCGCTTCTATGATCGTCATTGAATCCATCAGCCTGCAGCGCGGCGGCAGGCCCCTGCTTGAAAACACCAGTCTGACCATCCATGACGGCCAGCACATCGGCATTACCGGTGCGAACGGTACCGGTAAGACCAGTCTGTTCAAACTATTACTCGGTGAACTCGGCCCGGATATCGGCAATATCCATTTGCCGCCACGCTTAAGTATCGCGCACATGGCGCAGGAGACCGAGTTCCGCGACATCACGGCCACTGAACATGTGATTGATGGCGACAAACAATTACGCCGGCTGGAACAGGAACTGATCGTCGCCGAACGCGAGCAGAGGCACGATGCCGTAGCCCACATTCACGCCGCCCTGCAACATATCGACGGCTATAATGCACATTATCGCGCCGAGCAGTTGTTACACGGACTCGGCTTTACCCAGCAGGACTGCAACCGATGCATACAGGAATTTTCCGGAGGCTGGCGCATCCGCCTGAACCTGGCCCAGGTACTGATGTGTCCCGGCGACCTGTTATTACTCGACGAACCGACCAACCATCTGGATCTCGACGCCACTATCTGGCTGGAGCAATGGTTGCAACGATTCCAGGGCACCCTGCTGCTGATCTCGCATGACCGCGACTTCCTCGACAGCGTGACCAACTGTATCGTTCATGTTGAGCATCTCAAACTGAACCTATATAAGGGCAACTATTCCGCGTTTGAACGCCAGCGGGCAGAACGACTGGCCCAGCAACAAGCCTTGTTTGAACAACAGCAACAGCGTATCCGCGAGATAGCATCGTTTGTCGCCCGCTTTCGCGCCAAGGCCAGCAAGGCCCGCCAGGCCCAGAGCAGGTTAAAGGAACTGGACCGTATGCAGATGATCTCCTCCGCGCATATCGACTCCCCGTTCAACTTCCGTATCCCGGAATCACCGAAACTGTCCGATCCCTTGCTGGTACTGAACGATGCCGCTATTGGTTATGTCGAAAAGGTCTTGCTGAATAATGTGCGACTGAATCTCCACCCCGGCTCACGCATCGGCCTGCTCGGTGCAAACGGGGCCGGCAAGTCAACCTTGATCAAGACACTGCTCGGTGAACTGCCACTGGTCTCGGGTGAACGGGTACAGGGTGAGCATCTGCGTATCGGCTATTTCGCCCAGCACCAGCTCGAGGCACTGGATCTCGACGCCAGCCCGGCACTACATCTGCAAAGGTTGACGCCGACTGCAACCGAACAAGCAATTCGCAACTACCTTGGCGGATTCAACTTTCATGGCGACAACGCACTTGCCCCGGTAAGACCATTCAGCGGCGGCGAAAAGGCCCGGCTCGCGCTCGCCATCGTCGCTTGGCAAAGACCCAACCTGTTATTGATGGACGAACCGACCAACCATCTCGACCTCGACATGCGCCACGCATTGACGATGGCGCTGCAGGAATTCAACGGCGCTATGATCATCGTCTCCCACGACCGTCACCTGTTGCGCAACTGCGTCGACGAATTCTGGCTGGTCGCTGATGGCCGTATCAGTACCTACGACGGCGACCTGGAAGATTACCAGAAACTGCTGACCCGCAAGGAAACAACGAACAAGACTACCGAAGACAACGCCAGCAAAACCACTACCAACCCCAAGGAACAACGCCGCCTCGCCGCCGCCCGCCGCCAGCAACTCAGCCCAATCAAAAACCGCCTGCAAAAACTCGAACAACAGATGGAGAAACTTCGCATCGAACTCGCCAGCATCGATGGCCAGCTCGGAGATCCACAAATCTATCAGGACACCAACCGCACCACCCTGCAAAAACTGCTGCAACAACAGGTCAGCTACCGGAAAGATCTGGTTGATACCGAAGAACAATGGCTGGAACTACAGGAGCAACTGGAAGTACTGGAACAGGAAATCTAGTTTTCAAAAAAATGATAGATTTAACTCTGACACCGTTTATTAGCTGAACGCCGCGATATTCAAGAACACCTGATTTCTATAATCGCACCACCTGACTTAATCTCTACCCAAAATGTAGTTTCAGGAACTATCTGATCTTATGTAAGACCGTGTGACGCAGGGATGCGGCACCCGAGCCTACATGGATGTATTCACGGCGCGTCTGTAACGAACATACCGTGTTGCCGAAACGGCCAGCCTGCACACAAACAATCAAAAATGTAGTTTCAGTAACGACTTTGTCTTGTGTAAGACCGTGTGCCGCAGGACGCGGCACCCGAGCCTACATGAACGTATTCACGGCGTTTCTGTAACAAGATAAAGTCGTTACTGAAACGGCCAGAGCTCCCGAACGTAGCTACTACAACCCCAGCACCCGCGGCTGCCCCTGCAACTCATCCACCTGCTCCATCAAATCCATCACCAGCTCAACGATCCATTCCGTGTTACAGAAACAGATCCCCGCCAACTCATCCAGCGTCATCCCGTCCAGTTCGTCCAGCATAATGCCCGTCAGTGTGATGTTACTCATCTGCAATGACCCCGAAGTGACTGCGTGGATTGAAATCAAACTGACCGGCCATCTGCCGGTAGAGCTCGCGTTGTTTATCGTTTACGACGGGAGATACTACAACCTGTGCGACCACAATAATGTCACCGGCAGGCTGCCCGGCCAGACGAATCTTCTGCCCCTCGCTTACACCTTTGGGTATCTGCACATTCAGACTGCGTTCCTTCATAAACACATGGCCGGTATTGTCTATCTCGGGCGACCGCAGGGTAATAGTACGCCGCGCACCCAGATAGGCATCGGCAACGGTAATCAGAACCTTCGCATGATGGTCCTCGCCACATGACTGAAAGCCCTCTAGTGTATGGGACTGCGGCCCGCCTCGGTTGGCGCGACCGAATAATGACTCAAAGAATTCACTGAACTTCGCGGGATCCACCTGCTCCTGACCGGTGCCGCGATGTTCAAACCCGGTGTCCCAGTCCGGTGGTGGCCGGAACTGTTGTCCGGCTTGCAAATTGTTACCGAGCTGATCATAGGCGGCACGTTTCTCGGGATCCTGTAGCACGGCATAGGCCTCGCCCACTTCCTTGAAGCGAGACTCGGCATCGGATTCCTTGCTGACATCAGGATGTTATGTGCGGGCAAGCTTGCGATAGACGCGCTTGATCTCGACCTGGCTGGCGTCGCGCGCCACCCCCATGATTTTGTAGTAGTCGCGAAATTCCATCGATTGGATACCCCGTTAAAGAACCGGGCTGTGAACATGATGTCCACAGCCCGGAATTACTGCACCCCCACGGGTTTGCTATCTTACTGCTGGGTACCAGTATTATGACAAGTTCTGCTTGAAGAACTCGATCGTTCTCTGAAACGCCAATTTCGCAGCGGCCTCGTCATAACGCGGCGTTGTGTCATTATGGAACCCGTGATTGCAGTTCTCATAAATGAACGCCGTGTATTTCTTGTTGTTTGCCTTTAAAGCGGCCTCGAATGCCGGCCAGCCTTCGTTGATACCGGTGTCGAGTGCGCCATAATGCAGCATCAGCGGGGCATTGATCTTTGGCACATCTTCTGCGGCAGGTTGACGACCGTAGAACGGTGCACCTGCAGCGAGCCAGGGCAACCTGACCGCCAGCGTGTTCACGATACCGCCACCAAAACAGAAACCGACCGCACCGACCTTGCCAGTGCTCATCGGGTGGTCGCGCAGCCAAGTCGTTGCATCAACGAAATCTTCGGTCACCTTGGTCTTGTCCAGCTTCGCCTGCAATTCACGTCCGGCGTCATCGGTGCCTGGATAGCCACCAACCGAGGTCAGTATGTCCGGACCCAGTGCAAGGAATCCTTCCAGCGCAAACCGGCGGGTCACGTCGGCGATGTGCGGGTTCAGACCGCGGTTTTCATGGATGACGATGACCGTTGGCAGTTTGCCAGTCGCACCGGCCGGCATCGCCAGCAGGCCTTTCATCGTGCCGTGACCATTCGGAGTCGGGAACTCGACCATTTCGGTCTTCAGACGCGGATCGTTCTCGGGTACCTGCTGTGCCTCGGCATAACGCGGGGACAAGGCCTCCAGAATCGACAAAGCCGTCATACCACCAACAGCGTACTTCGACACCTTCGCCAGAAACTCACGACGATCAATCTTGCTATGTATATAAAGATTGAACAGGTCTAATACTTCCTGATCAAAATCACTCGCTTTCAACATTGCCATACCATCCTCCTCTCCTGTTTACTGATGAAGTAAAAAAACCGCTGGTCTACTCTCCTGAATCTGCTCGTGTCCAACCCGGCTTGTGCCCGGCATACAGCTATCGCGCAAGTTTAATCGTATTTCATTGCCGGTATCAAATGGATTCAGGTACCTGTCCTGGCTTAACTTGCATCCAGCCTCTGTTGAAGCGGCGCCCTCGCCATGAATGGATCGACCCGAGAGCCTGCCCGAAGCGAAGTCAAAGGGCTCGCCCTCCTGCAGACCTGTTTTCAAGCGAGGCCACTACCCGGCAACCACACCGTTATCTGAAAGTGTCATATTATCATGTACATACATGTAACTTGCGACTTGTTTCATGGACTGCGGGAACCAGTTTCAAACACAGCACTTCCATCGACATCAGCTGACCGGACGACAGGAACAGAAATGTCATCCCCTCTGCGAATCCTGTGTCGGAATCAGCTGGCAACGGCACCTTCGTACAGGGACAAGGCCGCTTCAGCGCGTTGATATCCGAGATCAATCAAATCACTGGCCCGGTAAAACTCGAAAAAACCGCAGGCATCGCGCGGGATATTGACCGTCAGATCGGGTGTATATCCGGCCATCTTGTAACGCGCGATTGTCGTTTGCATTACGTCCATCGAGCGTAGTATCAAATAAAACAAGCCGGGCAGATTGTCCGGTTCAGGCATGTCTGTGCCGGGGAGAAATTTTTCGATGAAGCTGATAATTTTTGTACGATATTCGTTGTCACTGCCAGTCTGTCTTGCCAGAGGACCCGATCCGGTAATGTGGCCCTCAGCGGCGGCATTCAGGTCCACCGCAAAAATCCGATCCGACTGGATATTCAGCACCGGTGCTATCGGGATAGGATTGACGAGACCACCATCGACCAGCAACCTGCCCATATGCCGGACTGGCTCAAATACCATCGGTACGGCAATCGAGGCGCGAATCGCATCAAACAGCGACCCGCTGTTAAACCAGACCTCGCGCTCGCCGTCCAGATCGGTGGCGACCGCAGTAAATCCGATGGGCAGCTCCTCAATATTGCATTCGCCAATCAGTTTTTCGAGCACCTCGATAATCTTGTCGCCCTTGAACAGCGCACCATGACTGAAAGACCCGTCGAGCAGGCGGAGGATATCGGTGCGGTCGAGTTCAAGCACCCAGTTCGCATATTCATCCAGTTTGCCTGCGGCATAGATACCGCCGACCAGTGCGCCTATCGAGCTACCGGAGATATAACGGATGGTGTAACCCTGTTCCTGCAGACAGCGGATCACGCCGATATGGGCCATGCCCCTGGCACCGCCGCTGCCCAATACCAGTGATATTGTTTTATTGCTCATGAACGGTATCGGTCTGCAATACGGTCACTGATCCTTGCCGGGTTTGCCCCGCTTGCGGCGCGTGCCTGTGACCTCCGGCAGCGGTGGCAGTCCGGTATGGCGTGTCAGGAATCGCCTGCCGGGTTGCACAATCGGTGTGGTACTGCCGCTCTTCGGTTGCCAGGACGGGATCAGGCAACGCTTGCCAGGACCGATAAGATCGGCGCGACCCATGCGTTTCAGCGCGGCACGCAACATCGGCCAGTTCTCCGGATCGTGGTAACGCAGGAAGGCCTTGTGCAAGCGACGTACCTTCAGTTGTTTCGCCACCGGTACATTTTCACTGGTGCGGGTCACCTTGCGCAGCGGGTTCTTGCCGCTGTGATACATCGCGGTCGCCAGCGCCATCGGTGAAGGCAGGAAGGTCTGCACCTGATCCGCGCGAAAGCCATTCTGCTTCAGCCAGATCGCGAGGTTCATCATGTCTTCATCGGTCGTACCCGGATGCGCAGCGATAAAATACGGAATCAGGTACTGCTCCTTGCCCGCTTCTTTTGAATATTGATCAAACAACTGTTTGAACCGGTCATACGCACCCATGCCCGGTTTCATCATCTTCGATAGCGGCCCCTGCTCGGTATGTTCGGGCGCAATCTTCAGATAACCACCGACATGATGCGAGACCAGCTCCTTCACATAGGCCGGCGACTTGACCGCGAGGTCGTAGCGCACACCGGAGGCAATCAGGATCTTCTTGATGCCGGGCAACTCACGCGCCTTGCGATACAACTGGATCAGCGCCGAGTGGTCCGTATTCAGGTTCGGACAGACGCCCGGATACACGCAGGACGGCTTGCGACACTTGCTTTCGATCTCGGATGACTTGCAGGCAATACGATACATGTTCGCGGTCGGGCCACCGAGGTCCGAGATCACACCGGTAAAGCCGGGCACGGTATCGCGGATCGTCTCGACCTCGCGCAATATCGAATCCTCGGAACGATTCTGGATGATACGGCCCTCATGCTCGGTTATCGAACAGAACGAACAACCGCCGAAACAACCGCGCTGGATGGTGACCGAAAACCGGATCATCTCGTAGGCTGGGATCTTCTCCTGCCCGTAGGCCGGGTGTGGCAGACGGGTGTAGGGTAATTCATAAACGCGGTCCATCTCCGGTGTGGTCAGCGGCACTGGCGGCGGATTCAGCCACACATCGCGATCACCATGCCGTTGCACAATCGCCCGCGCATTGCCCGGATTCGTCTCCAGATGCATCACCCGTGCCGCATGGGCATACAGCACCGGGTCATCCTTCAACTGTTCATAAGCCGGCAGTCTTACGACCGTATCGGCCGATTCATCTTTGGGATGATAACGTTCAAAATGCACAGGTTTGGTATCGGCTGCCGTGGCATCATAGCGTCCGGCCTCCGGTTTCATCGGCGTTAATGAATAGGGATCAGTATGCGCTTCAACCACACCTGGCTCATCCAGTGTGGTCGAATCAATCTGACCCCAGCCTGATGGCAGGACATCCGCAACATAGGCGGTGCCCCGCAGGTCATGGATCTGCCGCGCCTGTTCTCCAGCAGCAATGCGGTGCGCCACCTCGACAATGGCGCGTTCGGCATTGCCATACACGAGCAGATCGGCCTTGCTGTCGAGCAGGATGGAACGGCGCACCTTTTCCGACCAGTAATCATAATGGGAAATTCGCCGTAACGAGGCCTCGATCCCGCCGATCACGATCGGCACACCCGGATACGCCTCGCGGCAACGCTGCGAATAGACAATCACGGCACGATCCGGACGCTTGCCCGCTGCACCGCCGGGTGTGTACGCATCATTCGAACGGATCTTGCGGTCGGAGGTATAGCGGTTCACCATCGAATCCATATTGCCCGCCGACACACCGAAGAACAGTTTCGGCTTGCCCAGCACCCGGAACGGATCCGCCGAGGTCCAGTCCGGCTGGGCAATGATGCCAACCCGAAAGCCCTGCGACTCCAGCAAACGCCCGACCAGCGCCATCCCGAAACTGGGATGGTCCACATACGCATCACCACACACTACTATAATGTCACACTCATCCCAGCCAAGGATGTCCATTTCCTCGCGCGACATCGGCAATACCGGCGCCGGCAACAGCCGTTTGGCCCAGTATTGGCGATATGAAAATATATCAGGAGCGGTCTGCAACATGGTGTATAGACATCTGAATAGGGGACATACGGGAATTTTAGCAGTATTGGCCAAAGGATACCCAGTAAATGTCAAAAGCCGGACCTGTTTATGACCCGGGATCATCTGGCCTATCCAGAAATCAAGTCCCGTCTACGTCCAGGACAGGCTATGGGAAAATTACCTCGCCACAATCCTGTAGTGGCTCAGTTTGTCATCCCGAGCGTAGTCACTGAGCCACTACCCCCCAATCCCGGCTACTTTAAAACATTCCGGCACAGGACTAAGATGCTAACAAAGGGCCCGTTAGGAAAAGAGCAGGAAAATGAGGGTCAAAGTAACAATTGATCACCATCATGAATGTCACAAAGGAATTTTTACTCTGACCCTCATTTTTGCAACTGATTTTTGTCGTTTATTCCGGTTTGCCTCCCAGCTTGGGAACCGTACAGGGAGTAGTGTGATCAACAAAATGCAACTGTGCAAACCCGGCGCGGGCAGATTCGCCGGTATTGTCTGTATCAGTGGCAATGGCGAGTTGTACCGCCTCCGGGTCCACCTGGCCAAAGGCCAGACGTGCGTCGGCGAGGACATCCTGACGTTGCGCAACCCACTGGCCGGCCTGCCCTGCGCCGGTTTGTAACACCAGCATCTGCGTCCGGTCTGTGTAGGCATTTGCCTGCAAGGTGCCTGTGGGGTAGCGGTTGTCCCAGATATAGTTGATCGCTGCATCGGGGATCTTATCACCATAAATCGTGCGTGCCATACGCAGCTTGATGCGGGTAGAGAGGCTGATTTGTTGTCGCGGCAGTTTGAATGAAACGTATACTCGTGCGGCATAATCATCACCGGACTTTTTGTTCAGGTCGGCCGTGAGTAGTGGCGCATCGACACGCCATAACCAGCACAACACCGGTGTCTGATTGAGGTCGATATCGAGTGGTCGCGCCAGCAGCGCCATACTTTTTTCCGCGACTGCCTCGACCGCGACGACACCGTCCCATTCCTTGACCTGATAACGGGTGGCGGCGACGCGTTTATCCAGATGCACGAGTTCCCAGGGAGCCGGGGGAATTTTTGTCGCTGAGGTGAACTCACCCACGATAACAGCAGGCGACTGTGCCACCGTGGTGCCTGCAATTAAATACAACAGCAGGGTGACATACAGGCGAGGTATTTGAGCAACCATTAAACTACTCGCTCCGTACATACTCCGGCCAGTCCGCCGGTAACAAAGCAAGATCAGCGACCTCATCTATGTCATGTAACACCGGTAATGTGCTCACCGACCATTGCAGTGTGGCTATTCGGCGCAGGGTTTCAGCAGCTACCGTATCGGTACTCCAGCGGATATCACTGAATAACAGCGGATCAAACCGGTTCAGTCCGAGTGCGGCATATCCACCATCGGTCGTCGGTACGATGGCCACATCCGATTGCTCCAGTGCTGTTGCGATCTGTTGCAGACAAATGGTATCCAGCTGCGGACAATCTGTACCTGTCAGAATGATGGCTTCACCCTCCCCGGTAACCCGTTGGCTGGCCCGCGCCATCCGTTCGCCAAGATCGCCCTCACCCTGGTCGGTTCTTCCTAGATGAAGCGGCAACCGTGTCTCCTCCCAGGTCGGATCGTCAGCCGGTGTCATACATAATTCCGTCGGACCCACACCGGCATCCAGCGCCTGATTGACCATATGCGTAAGCATGCGTCTGGCCAGTCGGGCGGCACCGTCGGCACCGAGTGCCGGAATTAAGCGAGTCTTGGCGTAACCGGCACGCGGCGCCTTAGCGAAGATGACGATACGATGGATCTTCATCGGTAGGTCCGCGCCAGCGATTCAGCAGGCACGCCTAAATAATAGGCGAGTCGCAGACGCCACATTAGTATTACAGTCCGGATGACGCCGCGTGTCTCCCAGCGTCGACCCGAGGTGGTCACTTTGGCACGCAGGCGGATCGGTGGTAAAAATTCTTTCAAGTGTCTTGAGAGTTCTATATCTTCCATCAACGGTTGATCAGGAAATCCACCGGCCTCATTAAACAGATCACGTTGCACAAAGATCGCCTGATCGCCGGTAGCGATGCCACTGAGGCGTGAGCGCAGATTCATCATGCTGGCTATGACGGGTAACCACAGCGACTCCCCTGTAATCTGTACATCGAACCTCCCCCATCCCGCCCTATTCTTGCGGAGTGCCTCCTGAATCAGGCTATCGGCGCTGTCGGGCAACAGTGTGTCCGCATGCAGGAATAGAAAGATGTCGCCGGTGGCGAATGTCACACCCGCGTTCATCTGTCTTGCCCGGCCTCGCTGCGCGTTGAGGACAGTAAAACCGGCCTTGCGTGCCAGTGTATCGGAATCATCGGTGCTACCACCATCGATCAGCATTATCTCGCAACCACGTGCGCTGTATACGGACAGTTGTGCCAGCAGTTGCGGCAAGACCTCTGCCTCATTCAACATCGGCACTATAATCGACAGTCGTTCGCCGGGTGTGGTTTGCATCATTGCCTGCGCCAGTGATGGTAACGCTCAACCCATTGCAATAATTTCTGCGGCGCGTGTGCACGTTTCCATACACCGGCCACATATTTGTTTGATTCAGACAGCGTCGGATACGTATGTATGGTCGAGAGGATTTTATTCAGGCCCAGACCCCAGCGCATTGCCAGCACAAACTCGGCCAGTAACTCGCCAGCATGTTCACCGACAATGGTCACACCGAGGATCCGGTCCTTGCCGGGGACGGTCAGCACCTTGATAAACCCATACGCCACTCCCTCGGCGATGGCACGGTCCAGTTCGTTGATCTCGTAGCGCGACAGTTCATAGGCGATGCCGCGTTCAACGGCCTCCTGTTCATTCAGTCCGACCCGGGCCACTTCTGGATCGGTAAATGTAGTCCAGGGTATCACGCTGTAATCTACCCTGAATCTTTTAAAATCGCCAAACAAGGCGTTCACTGCCGCATACCAGGCCTGGTGTGCGGCTGTGTGGGTAAACTGGTATGGCCCGGCGACATCACCGGCCGCGTAAATATTTGGATACAGGGTTTCAAGATATTCATTCGTGATAACGGTACGGTTGGTCGGTATACCCAGTTGTTCCAGACCATAACCGGCCAGACGCGGGGCACGACCGACTGCGCAGATCAGTTCATTAAACGGGACCCGCGTGGTCTGGCCGGACTGTTCGACGATGATGTATTTATAATCGCCCTCGCGCTCGCAGCGCAATGCCGTATGGCCGGTCAGGACGCTCACACCGTCTGCCTCCAGTGACTGCTGCACCAGATGCGAGACTTCATCATCTTCACGTATCAGCAGGCGTGGTCCCATTTCAATCTGCGTGACGCGGGAACCGAGTCGGGCGAACGCCTGTGCGAGTTCACATCCTATCGGCCCCCCTCCGAGTACAACTATCCGCTCAGGTGGGACCTCGTGATTCGCCAACGCCTCCCACAGCGTATCACTGGTCAGATAACCGGTTTGTTCCAGCCCGGGCAACGGCGGGACAAACGGCGCTGCCCCGGCGGCGATGATGATACTGCGGGTGGTTAAACGCTGGATCGTTCCACCGGCGAGGGTAATCTCGACTGTCCACGGATCAATAATACGCGCATGGCCTGGCAAGACCTCCACACCGAGTGCAGTATAACGTTCGATACTATCGTGTGGTTCAATCTCACGTATCACTTGCTGTATACGTGCCATCACCTGCCGGAATGAAAAACGGGGCTGACCGGCCTGGAGGCCGTAGCGATCCGCATGGCGTATCTGGTATGCGATGCGGGCGCTCTTGATCAGCGTCTTGCTCGGGACACAGCCGTAGTTCAGACAGTCGCCGCCCATCTTGTGTGCCTCGATCAAGGTGACCTTCGCCTTCACCGCCGCACCGATATAGGCAGACACCAGACCGGCCGCGCCTGCCCCGATCACAATCAGGTTGCGTTCAAATTTTGCAGGGCGATGCCAACGGGCATACACCCGATGTTTGCGCCAGCTGTTCAGCCCGGTCCGCGCCAGCCACGGGAAGGTCGCGAGCAAGACGAACGAGAGTACGATCGCGGGCGAGAGTATGCCGGACAAGGAAGTTAATTGCGCAAGCTGGGTGCCGGCATTTACATAGACAAACGTGCCTGCGAGCATGCCCAACTGACTAACGCCGTAAAAGGTCAACGCGGACATCGTCGTCAGCCCCATCAGTAGATTGATCAGGAAAAACGGAAACACCGGTATCAGCCGCAGGCTGAACAGGTAAAACGCACCGTCGCGCTGGATCCCCGCATTAATCGTATTTAATCGATCACCAAAACGCGACTGCACGGTTTCGCGCAACAGATATCGTGAGACCAGGAATGCGAGCAATGCACCGATACTGGAGGCGAACGAAACAATCAGCGTTCCCCACCACAGACCGAACAGCGCACCTCCGACGAGTGTCATTACGACAGCGCCCGGCAACGACAGCGCGGTGACCATGACATAGACGACCAGAAATATTACGGCGGTCTGCAACGGCCGCGCCTCACGCGCTGTCAGGATGTGATCGATACCCGACTGCATGCCCTCCAGCGTCAACCAGTGGTTGAGTCCCAGCCAGTAAAATGCCGCCGCGAGCAACACCAGTACCGGCAGGATCAACCATTTTTTCATTCGGTCGCGACCGCGATCGCACCGCCACAGCTGGAACCGCTACCCGCAGTACAACCATAACAGTGATCGGCAACGCGGATCGGTGTGCCCTTCGGATCCACAGTCATCAGGTCACGCAGATGTGGTTGTTTGTCATGATAAAAACTGCCGGGAACCCGCAACCCCAGCATCTGGTTAAAATCACAATCGTATAAATACCCCTGCCAGTCCACACTGATCAAGGTACGGCACATCACATTGTCCAGATTGGCGGCGGCGTAATTGTGCCGGAGCAACGTCATATAATCTGCAAACTGCCCCTTCGATATCAATGTCGAACCAAAACGCTGGATCGGCATGTTCGTCAATGCATACAGATTATTAAAGACGATATCAAAACGATTACCGAGTTCACGCTTGTAGTCTGCCTCCAGCTTGTGTTGGTCCGGAGGCAACACCGGTCCTTGCGGGTTGTAGACCAGATTCAGCAGCAGCCCCGAACCGTCCACACCATAACCGAGTCGATTTAATTCGAGCAGGCCACTGATACTGCGTTCGAACACTCCCGTTCCACGCTGCCTGTCTACATTCTCCATGGAGTAACACGGCAACGAGGCCACAATCTCGACCTTGTGCACGGCCAGAAAATCTGCCAGATCATCCTGGCCCGGCTCGGACAGGATGGTCAGGTTACAACGGTCTATCACATGCACACCCTGTTGGCGTGCGGACTGCACCAGCCCCCGAAAACCCATATGTAATTCGGGCGCACCACCGGTCAGGTCGAGCGTACTGATATTACGCGCACGTATGACATCGGGGATCAGTGCCAGGGTTGCCGTATCCATCATCTCGGTACGAGTCGGGCCTGCATTCACATGACAATGCAGACAGCTCTGGTTGCATTTATAACCAAGATTGACCTGCAGGGTGGTGAGGCTCTCTCGACTGATAGGCGGAAAGTCAGAGCGTTCCAGCAAAGGCAAGGTAGCGTGCATAATTGTCCTTTAATAATAAAGATTTATCCCGGGTTAACCGTATCTAGTCGCTTTGATCCGCCCGGTTATTACAGTTGATATAAAAATAATCTTATGAATTAAAACTTCATCACCTGACATCGACAAGTGTATACAAATGCCTGCTGAATTTTTGCCGCGTGGCCAATGTTGGCCGCTTGTATTACCCTATATTTACTCCGTGATCAGGATGTCAAATACACGTTAGGTTAACCCGGGATGAATGACTGAACATCTCATATTAAAACACCTATCCCTATCAACGAACGAATATGCCATTAGGCGAATAAGGTGGCGAAGATTTACTCTACGGGCAACTGTGAGGGTCTGTCGTACGGAAGATGAACATCGTACAGGAACAACAGGAAAAAGCTGTTCATGCCGCCACTCATCAACTCGACGATTTCCATCTGGTCACGCGGACCGAAATGGCTTGAAAGCTGACGGTAGGTTTCCGGACTGACCCGATGCTCCTGAAATATTTCCCTGCCCATCTGAATGATGGAGGCCTCCATTTCCGGGACGCCCTGCAATAATTTGCGAAGACGTATCGCATCAATAGTGGCAGGGGTCAGACCGGCCTTGAGGGCGACCGGTTCATGCATGGTCCATTCAAACTTCTGATCCATTTCACGCGCAATCACCAGACGCACCAGCTCACTGACCTTGTTGTCTATTCGGGTCGGGCTCTTGTCGACGCCAGCGTGTAAGCGGATCCCCCCCGGCCCCTGTATGCCGGCAAGTGATGTCGAATCCGGAGCCATATATCGATCATAGGTAGCTTTGCCTGCATCATCGAGGGCCTCCCGACTTATAATGGGCAATCGACCCCGGGATTCCGGACTGACATCACCCGGCAAGGACGCATTGTATTCAGCTTCAGTGGTCGGTCGCTTATCGACAGCGGCACAACCAAGATGAATGGTTATCGTGCCTATCATCAGTATTTTCACAACGTGTATCATTTTTAACATATCAGTCTCCCCAGTCATGTTAGTGTTATTAAGTTTATAGCCTCCAACTTATCAGGTTTCTGCCATATTCTCATCTTCGGGGGGAATGTAGGTTATTGGAATCATCTCTGACCTGGGCAACAAACGGCATCACCAGCATGCCCGTCAAGTGGTTGACCTGGTGCGGGTCCCGGAAGTTACTGAGCCCGATGATCATGTCGGTATGCCCTGCCCGAGGCTGTGCACGGTAGGTGCCAAACAGTCGGTCCCACAACGGCAGATTAAATCCGAAATTACTGTTAGTTTCATCATATTCTATGGAATGGTGGACGCGATGCATGTCCGGTGTGACCAGCAGGTAACGTAACACCCGGTCGATGGGTTCCGGCAGGCGGATATTGCTGTGATTAAACATCGCGGTTGCATTGAGGACGACCTCGAATATCACGACGGCAACGACAGGGACGCCGAACAGAAGAATGGCAGCAAACTTGATCAGCATCGACAGCACGATCTCCAGCGTGTGGAAACGTGCACCGGTGGTCACATCATAATCGAGGTCCGCATGATGGACACGGTGAAGGCGCCATAACACCGGCACCTTATGTACCATCACATGTTGCAAATAAATAATCAGATCGAGCAGGACCACACTGATGACAACAGCAGGCAGCAAGGGCACGGATAATAAATGCATCAGGCCCCAGCCCTGTTGTGTAGCATATACGGCCACACCCACAGCCGCTGCCGGGAACAACAGACGCAGAACGATACTGTTCAGGATAACCAGTCCGATGTTTGCTGACCAGCGCTGCTGACGACCGAGCATCGCCTTTCGTCTAGGTGCGAGCAGTTCCCAAACCGCCATCAAGGTAAACACGCTGAGAAAAAATCCGGTGCGTATCGATACCTCATTTGCTGCAATCCAGTCGTTCCAGTTCATCACTTGTTCCCGTCTTAAAACAGACCAATCGCGATATTCCCGCGCTCCAACTATATCATTTCACTGACTTTTTTCCATGCGCTGGAATCTGCTTGTATTCAATTCTGTGAGGCCTATAATGTACCACAAAGCGCTGATTTGATCTCAGATTGCGGGCGCTGAATAAAATCTGCTAAAGAGAGTGACCTGTTCGAGCGACTAGTATATTACGAGGCTGAACGGGTTTTTTTGTGCCCGGATTCCGGAGTACCCACACCCGAACCGCAGCGATACCCTGACACCCACTATAACGCGGCGGCGGCTTTCAGCGCAGACTTGTATACCGACATGGCGCGTTCGCGTGCCTGTCGATAATCCAGCATCGGCATCGGGTAGTCCGCCGTTTCAAATTCAGGGATCCAGCGCCGGATATACTTCAGCTCCGGGTCAAACTTCTCGATCTGGGTGTCCGGATTGAAGATGCGGAAATACGGTGCAGCATCACAGCCGGAACCACTCGACCATTGCCAGCCACCCACATTATTCGCCATCTCGTAATCGAGCAGCTTCCTCGCGAAATACTGTTCGCCCCAGCGCCAGTCTATCAATAACAGTTTGGTCAGAAAGTTGGCCGTGATCATCCTGACCCGGTTGTGCATATAACCGGTCTCGTTCAACTGGCGCATTCCCGCATCGACGATCGGAAACCCGGTGCGCCCTGCACACCAACGCTCAAATTCAACAACGTTATTACACCAGGGTATACGGTCATAATCGCGACGGAACGAGCCCGTCGCACTGTGCGGAAAATGAAATAATATCTGTATAAAAAACTCGCGCCAGATCAGCTGGTTCATCCAGACCGGGTTCAGATCCTCCGCCATCTCAACCAGACGGCGGATGCTGAGCGTACCAAAACGCAGGTGCGGCCCGATCAGACTGGTTGCATCCAGTGCCGGGAAATCGCGATGCAGGTGATAGATGCGGATCAACTGCGGGTCCAGCAGGGGATCCGGTACCGGATTGTCCACTCGCTGAAAACCAATTTGTTCGAGTGTAGGCATCACGGCGGGTACCTCCGCCAGTAAACCGTCCAGCAGATCCTGCGTGGCATACGCGGCGGGGGTTTCCTGTTGATACCTGCGCTTCCACGCACGCATGTAAGGGGTGTAGACGAGATACGGCGTATGGTCGGACTTCAGTATTTCATCCTGCTCAAAGATGACATGGTCCTTCACCAGCACCAGTTGTGCACCGTGCGCTTGCAACAGCCCAGCTACCTCCCGGTCACGCTCACGCGCATACGGTTCATAATCATTGCCGGCATACACAGTTTCAATACGATGCAGGGCGAGTAGCTTTGCGAACACGTCCAGCGGGCGGCCATGCATAACCAGCAGCGTACTGCCAGCCTGTTCAAGTTGCGACTTGATCAGTGTAAGTTGCTGATGGATAAAACTGACGCGTCGATCGTCCCGGTCTTCCAGCAGATCAAGGATATCACTGTCAAAAATAAAGACCGGCAATACCGAACCGGCCTGCAAGGCTTGGTACAAGGTGGCGTTGTCATCCAGCCGCAGGTCACGTCGAAACCAGAATATATTCATATAATTTATAATAGCAGTTGTTACTGACGATAATGTCTATTTATTCCCGCGGTACTCACGTTCACGAAAATTTCACATATAAGGCACGATAATGAAAATATTTAAAGCCAACGTACTACAATAATAAAGATGACAACTGCCGATAAAAAACATAATTTGTTGCTTATTGAGGACCACCACGATATCGCCGACATGGTCTGTGAATATCTGGAGTCCGATGGTTATGTGATGGACTATGCCGCTGACGGCGTGACCGGCCTGCATCTGGCCGTCACCAACGATTATGATGTAATTATTCTCGACCTGTCCCTGCCCGGCATGGATGGCATCGAGGTGCTCGGCAAGTTGCGGAATGAGGCCCGACGTACAACGCCGGTTCTGATCGTGACTGCACGTGACACATTGCAAAACAAGATAGCGGGTCTCGACACCGGTGCGGACGATTATCTGGTCAAGCCATTTAATATACGCGAACTCGCTGCACGCATACGATCGCTGATACGCCGTCAACAGGGCCTGGTCAGTCCGGAAGTATTACGGGTGGAGGATCTGCAATTTGACACCGGCACGATGACGGTGACCCGTGGCAACCAGAAACTGAAATTGACACCGATCGGCATGCAGATCCTGAAAGTCCTGATGCAGGCCTCGCCGCGCGTGGTCAGCCGCCGACTGATCGAAAGACAAATCTGGGGCGATATCCTCCCGGACAGCGATACACTCCGTAGTCATATGTACAGCCTGCGCAAGTCGATCGACAAACCGTTCAGACTGCAACTGCTGCACACAATCCAGAATTCCGGCTACAGCCTGTCACGATCCGATGAAGAACCGCTCGGGGATTAGTCAGCAGCTGTGGCAGGCGTTTCTGATTCAGGCCGGGCTGATCAGTCTGGTCGCCATTTCGAGTATCTATGCCGCACGGTTTGTGGTCAGTGACATCCTCATCCGCCGCGCCCTGCAGGAAGAGGCCAACCATTTCTGGCAATTGTATGATCAAGAGCCTAATGTTAGTCGCGCCAATACCTATAATCTGACCGGGCACCTGCAACCGGGTGACCCACTGCCGGACTATCTGAACGGTCTCTCCAACGGCTTCCACAAGTTACAAAACCAGCAAGACACTCTGACAACCACCTATGTCACCGAACATAATGGCAAGCGCCTGTATCTGGAATTCGACAACAAACAGGTCGGCAATCTGGCGCTGTTGTTCGGCATGTTACCGCTGCTGGTCGTCCTGTTTGTCATCTACCTGTCGAGCTGGATCGCCTACCGATTTTCATCACGCGCGGTATCACCCATCATCAAGCTTGCCCGCGAGGTGGAAAGCCTGGATCCTGGCAGCGAGGAGTTTGCCGACACACTTAAACAGTCGCTGGTGAAAAACACCAATCGCGAAGTGAAGTTACTGTCTGATGCCCTGTCCGGCCTGTCCGACCGTATCGTCCTGTTTATTGAACGCGAACGTAATTTCACCCGCGATGCCAGTCATGAACTGCGCAGCCCGATAACGGTTATAAAATTGGCCTCGGAAATGCTGCTGAATGACACCACTCTGAATGAGCGCAGTCGCAAACAGACCGAGCGTATCCGCCGCAATGCACAGGACATGGAAGAACTGATAGAGACGCTGCTACTACTGGCACGCGAATCGGAAAAGATGCTCTCGGCCGTTCACGTCAGTGTCAACGATATCGTCAGTGAGGAAATTGACCGTGCAGATAGCCTGTTACAGGACAAGCAGATAAAAATCAGCTACGTGGCCCATAACCATCTGAACGTGGTCGCCTCAGACAAAGTGTTGTCAGTCATGATCGGCAACATCATCCGCAACGCCTTTTCCTATACCGACGAGGGCGAGATCAGCATCACTATCAACGGCACCGATCTGGTCATCGAGGACAGCGGCATCGGCATCCCCGAAACGCAGATGGGCACACTGTTCCGTCCGTTTCAACGCGGCCAACACAAGCAGCGCGGCGGCTATGGGGTCGGACTGACCATCGTCAAGATGTTGTCAGACCGGTTTCACTGGCCGATACAGATTGAGAGCGAACTCGACCGTGGCACCCGGGTCACGATTTCCTTCCCGATGGGCACCGTGGGGTAATTACCAACTCCGCCCTGGATTTCACCTAACTTTCACACCTGCTGCACACACCGTTCACGGTCACTCTCTCACAATTCGAATAATAAATAACGAGCAGATTGCACGAATGTCTGTACATGCAGAAAGTATCTCCCCGGTTGGCCGGCTCAAACGTTGGCTGCTGAATGACAGGTCGCTGTATGCGAACCTGCCTGCAGAGGAAAGCAACCAGATCGAACCGTTGCGGCTGGGTCTGTTTCTGGCCTTACATCTGGGTATCGCCGGCGTTCTCTATACCGGGACCAGCCTGGTCGCCGTAGTTGTCTGTGTTGCCCTGTATCTGCTACGCATGCTTTTCATCACTGCGTTTTATCACCGCTATTTCTCGCACCGCATCTACAAGGTATCACGTCGCATGCAGTTCTTGTTTGCGGTGGCCGGGTGTACTGCCGGGCAGCGCGGGCCGGTATGGTGGGCCAGCCATCACCGTCATCATCACCTCAATTCCGACCAGTCGGATGATCCTCACAGTCCGAACAAGGGTATGCTGGAGAGCCATATGTTATGGTTCCTGAAAAAAGGCCATTTTGCGGCGCGTAGTGACAAGGTCAATGATCTGTTGCGGTATCCGGAGTTGCGATTGGTCGAGGCGCTACACTGGTTACCATTCCTGCTGCTGGCCATAGCCTGTTATTACGGTGGTATGTTAGTGGACAATCTGTATCCTGCACTTGAAACCAACGGCGCACAGATGCTGGTCTGGGGATTTTTCATCTCGACCATCTTGCTCTACCACGTTACCTACACGATAAACTCACTCGCACATCGCTTTGGCAGCAGACGTTACAACACCGCTGATCACAGTCGCAACAACGCGCTGCTGGCGCTATTGACGCTTGGCGAAGGCTGGCACAACAACCACCATCGTTACCCTGCATCCACCCGGCAGGGATTCTTCTGGTGGGAGATCGATATCAGTTACCTGATACTGCGCCTGATGGCGATGCTCGGACTGGTGAGTGACATGCGACCGGTTCCGGTGTCTGTCATGCAGGAAGCCAGGGCGAAGTCCGCATGAAGATCGCGATCATCGGCACCGGCATCTCCGGCCTGACCGCCGCGCACTTGTTACATGGCAAACACGATGTACATGTATTTGAGGCGAATGACTATATCGGTGGACACACCAATACCATCACCGTCAGTGAGGAAAACCGGCTGATCAATGTCGATACCGGATTCATCGTCTACAACGAACAAAACTATCCAAACCTGTGCTGTCTTTTTGACCGACTGGGCGTGGCCGGGCGCAATTCCGATATGAGTTTCAGCGTACACAGTGAGCTGACCGGTCTGGAATACAACGGCAGCGGCTTGAACGGCCTGTTCTGCCAGCGCAGCAATATCCTGAATCCGGCACACTGGATCATGTTGAAAGATATTATGCGCTTTCATGATCACGCGCCGAAGTTGCTCACTGATGGACTGGATGACCGGCTTACGGTCACGCAGTTCGCAAAACAATATGCGTATTCCTCCCCTTTTATAGAGAACTACCTCATCCCGCTCGGTGCCTCGTTATGGTCTGCACCGTCACACACGTTCCGCGAATTCCCGATCCGTTTTGTGCTGGAGTTTCTCGACAACCATTGCATGTTGCAGGTAAAAAACCGCCCGCAGTGGAAGACGGTGGTTGGCGGGTCACGCACCTATATTAAACCGCTGACCAGCGGCTTTGGTGATCGAATACGGCTGAAACAGGCGGTTAGGTCCGTGCAACGCCTGCGCAATGCGATTGAAATCCGGTTTGCCTGTGGACCGTCGGAGACGTTTGAAGAGGTCATCATTGCCACCCATGCGGACCAGGCCATACGCTTGCTGGATGCATCTGCAACCGATGAACGCGACCTGTTGCAACTCTTCCCTTACCAGGACAACGAAACCGTGCTGCATACCGATACCGCGGTACTGCCGGACCGCCGCGAGGCCTGGGCCAGCTGGAACTACCGGATCCCCGCAACCGAACAAAGTCATGTGTCCGTTACCTATAATATGAATATGCTACAGGGACTCGACACCGACAAGACCTATTGCGTCTCACTGAACCAGACCGGGAGCATTGATCCGGCGCACATCATTCGCAAGATCAATTACCATCATCCGCTGTTTCAGCCAGGCCGTCAGCAGGCACAGGCACAACATAAAAAGATGATTCGCCATCAGGGCCTGTCCTTCTGCGGTGCCTACTGGGGTTACGGATTTCATGAGGACGGAGTAAAAAGTGCACTGGCTGTCTGCGCCGCGTTCGGGGTGGAACTGAAATGAAATACAGCGCGATCTATCATGGACGCGTCAGCCATTTTCGCCTACAGCCGCGTTATCACGGTTTTCATTACAACTTGTTCCAGATGTATCTGGATCTGGCTGAGCTGCAGCAATTGTTTGAGGGCGTGCCGTTCTGGTCTGCGCGCAGACCTGCGCTGGCGTGGTTCAGGCGTGCGGATCATTATGGTGACCCAAACGTGCCGCTCGATACCGCCATACGGCAATTGATCCTGGAACGGACCGGCAAACAGCACACCGGTGCTGTGCGACTGCTGACACATCTGCGTTATTTTGGTATCTGCATGAACCCGGTCAGCTTCTATTATTGTTGGGATGAGCAGGTTCGGGACCTGCGCTTTATTGTCGCCGAGGTGCATAACACCCCCTGGAACGAGACCCATTGTTATGTGCTGGATTGTGCCAACTCCTGTAACAACCGGTTGCTTCATCGCTTCAGCTTTGATAAACAGTTTCACGTCTCGCCGTTCATGCCAATGGACCAGCATTACGAATGGTCCCTGTCGGCACCTGGCAGGCAGCTGCATGTCAACATGGATACATTTGAACAGGACGGCAAGGTATTCACAGCGAAGATGGATCTTGAGGCCATGCCGATCACGGCGTGGAACCTCGCGCGGGTACTGATTAATTATCCACTGATGACACTGAAGGTCATCAGCGCGATCTACTGGCAGGCGCTGAAGCTATGGCTGAAAAAGACACCGTTCTTCCCACACCCCAAAATCCTGAACAACGAGGTAAAGCGATGAAAAATAATACTGTCGCAGAGATAAACACGACCGTCACCGCCAGTCGACACAGCAGCATGGCACTGCTGGCACGCGAGGCGGTGAAAAAACGACTGGCCAATATGGCAAACGGTACCATCATGATCCGTGACCCGCGCGGCGAGTGGTTTACCGGTGTCGGCAACCGCATTGATGCGACCGTGACCGTGCATGATATGCGCTTCTACCAGCAGATACTGACCTCCGGCACCAAGGGTGCCGCAGCGGCCTGGCGCGACGGTTTGTGGTCGTGCCCGGATCTGACTACGCTGCTGCGGATCATGACGCGTAACATCGAGTCACTGTATGCGTTTGAAACCGGCACCGCCAGACTGATGAATTTCTGGGAGACGCTGAAACACCGTCTGCGCAGCAACACCCGCAAGGGCAGCCAGGAAAATATTCACGCACATTATGATCTTGGCAATGACATGTTCGAACTGTTTCTCGATCGGACGATGACCTATTCGGCCGGTATCTTCCGCCAGCCGGACGCCACACTCGAACAGGCCTCCATCGAGAAACTGGACACTATCTGCCGCAAACTGGAGCTTAATGCCAGCCATCATCTGATCGAGATCGGTAGCGGCTGGGGCAGCTTTGCCATACATGCCGCGACACACTTTGGATGCAAGGTCACCACGACCACCATATCGAAGGACCAGTATAAACTGGCAAGCGAGCGCATAGCAGCTGCCGGGCTACAGGACAGAATTACCTTATTACTGTGCGACTACCGCGACCTTGAAGGACAGTATGACCGCCTGGTATCGATTGAAATGATAGAGGCAGTCGGGCATGAATTCCTGCCCCGTTATTTCAGCAAGTGCGCCTCGTTGCTGAAGGACAATGGGCACATGCTGATCCAGGCGATCACGATGCCGGATCAGCGTTATGCGCAGTATCTGAAGCGCACTGACTTTATCCAGCAGTTTATCTTCCCAGGCAGTTGTGTGCCCTCGCTGACGGCGATGTTAAACGCCGCGACCACCCATACCGACCTGCGTATCGAGCATATCGAAAACATCGGCCCTGATTACGCGACCACGCTGCACTGCTGGCTGGACAATTTCCGCGCCAATCGCGAGCGGATATCCGCACTTGGTTATGACGAGAAGTTTATGCGGATCTGGGAGTACTACCTGTGTTACTGCGAGGCCGGTTTCCGTGAGCGTTACCTCGGTGATGTGCACCTGTTGATGCACAAACCGAAGGCAGGCCGCTTACCCTTGCAGGTCGCTGGGCAATCAGATTCTCACACAACGTAATCAGCCTGTCACACAACATGCCTACAATAGTGATTGAGTCATTCTGGCGTTTGCCTGTCGCCTGTCCTCCCCCCCCCCGGCGGGGTCTAGCTTGGCGGGCGTCAGAATGGCCATTTATCCTGTGATTGAGCCGTGATTCATTTTGTACTAAATGCGGTGATCTTTGATCTGGCCTGGCTGGTCAATGTAATGCCGGCCGGACAAGGTCTGACCTGGATAGGTCCAATGTTCAGCCTGTGCTGGCTCCTGTTTCATATGACCAATTACCCGCAAAAGCGTCTGTCTGATCTGCGTCTGTGTATCACGGCCGCACTTATTGGGTATGGCGCTGATTCCTTGCTGGTACTGTCCGGTCTGATGGCGTTTCCGCCTCATGCACAACTGGGCGGACCCTCAACCGTCTGGATGGTGGCACTCTGGATCAACCTCGCACTTACGCTAAACCACTCGCTGGTCTGGTTAAGGAACCGTTATCTGCTGGCGGCCCTGCTCGGTGGTATCGCCGGACCGCTCGCGTATTTCGCCGGGACCAAACTGGATGCCATCACACTGGAGGCGGGTTACCTGCCACTGATCGCCATAGCTCTGTTGTGGATGTTGGCTATGCCACTGCTGGTGTGGCTGGCAATGCTGTATAACCGATACGACAAACCTGTGCACTACACCGGAGTCATACCATGAATATCAGTGAACTATTGTTGTATGTCTGGGCCATCGCCGCTGTGATCATGGCAATACTCTGGGCCATCCAGTTGCGCACCGAGAATGCGGGCATTGTCGATGTGGCCTGGGCATTCATGACCCCGCTGGTCGGTGTCGGGCTGATCCTGTTTGATACCGTTGAGGACAATGCCCGTCAGTACATCATCGTCGCACTGTCTGTGTTGTGGGGGTTCCGCCTCGGCAGTTTTCTGTATGGTCGGGTCATGCACGAGGTCGAGGACGGGCGATACCGCCATATGCGCAAGTCCTCGGGCAAATATGCCGCACTGGTCATGTTCATCTTCTTCCAGGTACAGGCCACCTGGACCCTGTTGTTTGCGATGCCGTTCTGGGCAGCGGCACAAAATACCGGCCCCGGAATTACGGCGCTCGACCTGATCGGTATCCTGATATGGACTGTTTCGATAGCAGGCGAGTTGATCAGTGACCATCAACTCGCCCGTTTCCGTAAGGATCCGGCAAACAAGGGCAAGGTCTGTCGCGTCGGGCTGTGGAACTACAGCCGACACCCGAACTATTTCTTTGAATGGCTGCACTGGTTTGCCTATGTGCTGCTCGGCGTGGGCACCGCTTACTGGTGGCTGACCTGGCTCGGTCTGGTCGTGATGTATGTGTTTATCACCCGCATCACCGGTGTACCGTATACCGAACAACAATCGTTGCGCAGCCGTGGCCAGGCCTATGTGGCTTATCAGCAGACCACAAACATGTTCTTCCCGTTTCCCCGCAAGTCGAGGCTGTTGTGAGTCGCTGGGTCGAGTCCGTACGCCCGTTCTGGCCGGCCTTTATTGCTGCGGCCATCGGCAGCTGGGTGATGGTCGGGTTTCTGATCCACTCATTTTTAAACGGTGACCTGATGAGCGAAGGCAGGGTGCTGCTGGACATGCCCTGGGGCGTGATGTCTCTGGTTGATCTCTATACTGGTCTGTTACTGTTTTCCTGCTGGATATGGTGGCGTGAACCACACCGGTCTGTCGCACTGCTATGGATACTGGCACTGCTGTTATCAGGTAATCTGGGGTCATGCCTGTATATGCTGATCGCCATCCTTCGGTCAAATGGTCGACTTGAGCGTTTTATCTCGGGTCCGCGCCGCGCTGAAAATACACAAATTTGTCATCCATCTATCAAGGTTGCGCCATGAAAGCAAATCTGATATTACAAATACTGACCAGACTATGTGCACTGTTATTGATACTGACAATCGCCCTGCCCGTGCATGCAGCAGACTCGCGTCTGGTCGGAACGGTCGTCGATGCGACGACCGGACGACCGTTGGTCGCGGCCCGTATTCAAATCCGCCAGGCGGACAAGGAGATTGCCACACTGGTCAGCGATGCGGCCGGTAGTTATGCCAGCCCTGCCCTGCCTGTCGGTCTGGTCTCCGTCGGCGTCACGCTGGAGGGCTATCGCGAGGCCGAGGAAAACGGGTTTCGCCTGATTGCAGACAAGACCATGCCGTTGAATTTCTCGCTGCAACAGCTACGCGTACAAATCGAGGAGGTGATCGTCACCGCCAGGGCGACACAGATGTCACCTTACGGATCGGTCGCCGCCACCAGTCTGAACCGCGAGGAGATCCGTCGGGCTCCAGGTACAGCCGGTGATGTGTTTCGTGGCCTGAATACATTACCGGGTGTGTCTGCAACCGGCGAGTTCTCCGACTTCACCGTCCGCGGACGTGGTCCACGCGACAACCTGATCCTGATAGACGGCCTACCGTATGACCGGCTGGTGCATTTTGATCAGTCGCTCGGAGAAGAGGACGATCTGGAAGGTGGTGGGCGTTTCTCCATCTTCGGTCAGAATGTCGTCGGTGAGGCCGCGTTCCAGCCTGGAGGCTGGGAGGCAGCTGAAGGCGGATCGAACGGCTCACTGTTAAAACTGGCGATCACCGAGGGCAACCCGGAGACACCATTCACCAGTGTGAAGCTGGATCTGGCCGGCGGTGAAATCCTGTATGACGGCCCGGCCGTTGCACTCGACAATACCACCGTGCTGCTGTCGCTGCGGCATTACAACTTCGGCTGGTTGTTTGAAACGATCGGTGAAGAAGACCTTGGTGCCCCGAAACTGTCTGATTTCATCTTCAAGAGTGTAAGCCGTCTCAATGCAAAGACCACCGTCAAACTGATAGGTCTTTACACACCTGAACACTACACGCGCAAGGCAAAAAATGTACTTGCCTCGGAAAACTTCCAGGACACCAACATCATCAACAGCGAACAACACGCCGGTATGCTGGGTGTGGTGGTCGAATATCTGATGGGCAACAGCGGTCGTCTGCGTAACGCGGTTTACTACCGTTCCGCCGATGATGACAACAGCCAGGGCGAGGCGTTTCCGGAGCGCAGTCCGCTTGACGCCGATGCGGATGAACTGTTTGTCGAAGACCCGATCATCACGCTCAATGAGGCCGACTCGGAAACCGGCTGGCGATTGGACTACCGCCAGTCAAACCGGTTCGGCGAATTCTCGGCCGGTAGTCGACTCAGTTATCTGACGCTGGATTACGAACGCGCCGTCACCCGCGACTATCCAGTGTTTACCTATGACACCAACGACTTTCGTGCCGACCCCTTGCTGCAATATGCGATCCTGTCGCCTGCCTTCTACAACACCAGGCTGGAAGAATCGGCCACCCGCGGTGCGGTATATCTGGATCAGGCGTTTGAATCGGGCCCCTACTCACTGCGGCCCGGCGTACGTGTAGACTATGATGGATTACTGGATACCACCTATATTTCACCGCGGTTTCAGGCGAACTGGCAATACCGCGCCGAGACCCGCTTTTCGCTGACGGGTGGGCTGTATTACCAGCCGCCGCGTCTGCTTGAGATCGCCGCCAATCCGGCTAACATTGATCTTGAACCGGAACGCAGCAGCCAGATCAGCCTTGGTGTTGAACATTACTTTAATCGGGACTACCGACTGCTGGTCGAGACCTATTACCAGCAACTGGACGATCTGATCGTCGAGAACGATCAGGTCACTGGCCGCCTGACCAATGACGCCGATGGCTGGAGCGCCGGTCTCGATGCCTTGTTGTCGCGACGGTTTCTGGACAGCTGGTCTGCGACCCTGCGCTACAGTTATAACCACTCCGTCACCGACCGAAATGACGGTCGCGGTGAGACCCCGACTGATTTCAATCGCCCGCACCTGGCCAGCATGACAGTCAGCTACGAACCGAACGACCGCTGGGCACTGTCTGGACAATACCAGATCTCCTCGGGACGCCCGTCGGATGATTTCATCATCTACAACAATGTGCTGAATGACCTGCAAAACCTGCGCTACTCACGCGAGATAACGCTGCGCAATACCGGTCGGCACCCGTCATTCCAGACACTGAATATACGCGTCGATTACCGTCGTAGTTTTAATGCGATGAATATCATCGGCTTTATCGACGTCATCAACGTGCTCGGACGCGCCAATGTGGACGAACAGGAATTCAGCCCGCGCACTGGCGAGGTGGAGATCGATGGACTCGACACCTTCCCCCAACTGGGACTGACGCTGGAGTTCTAGTGAAAATTGCCGTAATCGGTGCCGGCATGGCCGGCCTGACACTGGCGCAGCGGCTCAAGGCCGAGGTGACTATGCTGGAAAAGTCGCATGGCGTGGGCGGGCGCCTGAGCACACGCCATGCCGACCCGTTTCACTTTGATCATGGTACGCAATACCTGACCATCCGCACTCGTGCGTTCAAGGCATTCATGCGGCCCCATTTAGAGTCCGGCCTGCTACAGCAATGGAAGCCGCGGGTGCTGACCTTAAACGCCGGCGAACAACCCTACAAACGTGACTGGTTTGAACCGCATTATGTCGCCGCACCGGAGATGAATGCGCTGGCAAAAAAACTGGCCGAGGGGTTGTCGATCCAGTTGCAGACCGAGGTGACCGCGCTGGTGCGCCATGGTGAACAATGGAACATCCAGACGGGTGATGGACGGATACTCGGTCCGTATGACTGGGTCATCAGCAGTGCGCCGGCACCGCAGACCCGGCTTGTATTTGCAGACCTGTACAGCGGGCAGACCGTGCCCGGGCAGGCAACCATGCGCGCGTGTTACACCTTGATGCTGGGCCTGGCCCAGCCCCTGAAGTTGAAGTTCGATGCGGCGATGGTAAAGAATTCGCCGATCCGCTGGATCAGTGTGAATTCGAGCAAGCCTGGACGCGATCTCCCCTTTACGCTGGTTGTCCACTCCGACAATGACTGGGCCGAGACGCATCTGGAAGACGATCAGGATGAGGTCCGACACACGCTGTTGACGGAACTGCAACGGCAATTAGCGATAGACCTAGCCTCGCCCGCCCATATCGCACTGCATCGCTGGCGCTATGCAGAGACGTCCGTGCCAGCGGGCAAGAATTACCTGATCGACACCCGCAATCACCTGGCGGCCTGTGGTGACTGGTGTATCCGCGGCAACGTCGAGGCCGCCTTTACCAGTGCAAACCTGCTCGCTGCCCGGGTCAATAAACTCACCTGAGCCTACGTTATGAATAACAAACTGAATATTGCCATCATAGGCGCCAGCGGCGCCGTTGGTGCGGGGTTCGTCCACCTGTTGTCAGCACGCCCGGACACCGGCACCTTGCATGCGTTCGCGCGCCGACCGTTCGTGTCTGACAAAACCAATGTGTTCCACCATCAAATCGATATAGAACAGGAGGACAGCATTGAGTCCGCCGCGGCAGTGGCGAGTGGCTATGGCCCGCTGGATCTGGTCATTGTAGCCACGGGCATATTACATACTGTGGATTTTCAGCCCGAGAAATCGCTGCGTGATCTGTCCGCTGAAAAACTGGCGCGGATATTTGCCGTCAACACCACAGGGCCTGCACTGGTTGCCAAACACTTCCTGCCACTGTTGAACCGGGAGCGACGCTGTGTGTTCGCCGCACTGACCGCCCGTGTCGGTAGTATCAGTGATAATGAACTTGGGGGATGGTATGCCTATCGTGCCTCGAAGGCCGCGCTGAACATGATACTCAAAACCGCCAGTATCGAGATCGCCCGCCGCAACAAACTGGCCATCGTCGTCGGCCTGCATCCGGGAACCGTACAGAGCGAGTTGTCCAGACCGTTCGCCATGTCGGTCAAGCCGGAGAAACTGTTTACAGGTGAGTATTCAGCCGGACAGCTACTGAACGTGATCGACACATTGAAACCGGAACACAGCGGCAGGATCTACGCCTGGGACGGGAACGAAATCGCACCTTAATCTGTCAGCTCGGGACTGCCCTGAGTGTAGTCGAAGGAGCCTGACTTTTTGTACGAAGTCGTAGAGGCTGACTCTGCTACAGGTGTGACCTTGTCCAGCGCACGATCTCCGATACCGGCATCGCCCCGGATTGCCGCGCAATTTCACGACCACCCTTGAACAACATCAAGGTCGAGATACTGCGTATCTGAAACTGCCCTCCCAGATTCGGTTCCGCCTCGGTGTCCAGTTTGGCCAGCCTGACAGCAGGTTCCAGCTGGGCGGCGGCCTGCACAAACCACGGTGCCATCGTCCTGCACGGCCCGCACCACGGCGCCCAGAAATCTACCAGCATCGGAATATCGTTACGCGCGTTCTGGGTCTGGAAATTCGCCGAGTTCAGCTCAAGCGGATGGGCGCTGAACAAGTCCTCATGGTGATGACTAGAATAATGCACCAAACTATAGTCCATAACAAGTCACTCAACCGGACGCCGGGGTCAATGCTTTATTGTTCAGGTAAGTCCGTGACCGGCGCCGGTCATTTTAATCGTTGAGTCTGAAAAACCCCGGAACTTTCGATATTAATTGTCTTCTGTCCCCTAGCAACAGCGATTAACACCGCGTGATTTCTGTTCCAGTCGCCACAGATAAAACTGCTGACGACTCAGCGGCGGTTCGGTCGCGTGGGCGGTGTGATGGTGGGCCAGATAGTGCTCGTAGGCATCATCACCGGAGACGCGTCGGAGATAGTTCCAGGTCTGTTGCAGCAGGCGGCGCATCGTGTTTACTTCGTCGCAAACGCAGCGGCAGAGACATAGGCCGATTCGGACAACGGTAATACCGGTTTGCCTTGGATAAAGCGGTAGCTGACCCGAAGCATGTCGAGGATCACGATCCACAACATCGTGGCAAACAGGATGGTCAATACGGCATCAATGCGCTGGCCGATGATCAATTGCGGCGCAACTGCGGCAACCTCCGGCGTCAGTGTGCCCGCAGCCAGCTTCGCGGCCATGTCATTTGCACCGGCGAGAAAGCCGATCTGCGGCACGCTACTGAAGACCTTCTCAATCGCAGCCCAGGTGCAGACGATGGCTATCCAGCTGAGCGGTGCGGCGGTTACCCATACATAACGCAGCTTGCCCATCTTGATCAGGATGCCGGTGGCAACCGACAGCGCGATACCGGCGAGCAACTGGTTGGCGATACCAAACAATGGCCAGAGGATATTGACGCCACCGAGCGGGTCCATCACGCCCTGGATCAGGAAATAACCCCAGGCGGCGACAAACAGGAAACTGGCTACGATGGTGACCGGATAGGAGGAAATATCCCCGGCCGGCTTCCACACATATTTAAGGCAGTCCTGCAGGATGAAACGGCCGACGCGGGTACCGGCATCCAGCGTGGTCAGGATAAACAACACCTCGAACATGATTGCAAAGTGATACCACATCGCCATCAGGTTCTTGCCAAAGGTGCTGCTGAAGATCGATGCCATACCGACGGCCAGTGACGGCGCACCGCCGGTACGGGCAAACAGTGTGTTCTCGCCCATCTCGGCGGCCAGTGCCTCCATCTGTGCGACCGTGACCGGGAAGCCCCAGGAGCTGATCATCGCCACTGCGTCGCTGGAGACCTTGCCTACCACACCGGCCGGGCTGTTGATCGCAAAATAGATACCGGGGTCGAGCGTGGTGGCAGCGACCATCGCCATGATGGCGACAAACGATTCGACCGCCATACTGCCATAACCGACCATGCGGATGTCCATCTCATTGCTTATCAGTTTCGGTGTGGTACCGGAGGCGATCAGTGAATGGAAACCGGAGATGGCACCGCAGGCGATCGTGATAAACACAAACGGGAACACATTGCCCTTGAAGATTGGGCCGGTGCCGTCGACGAACTGGGTCAGCGCGGGCATCTTGATGTCCGGTGCATAGATTAAAATGGAAACGGCCAGCAGGATGACCACCCCGATCTTCAGAAACGCCGACAGATAATCACGCGGGGCCAGTAACAGCCAGATCGGCAACACGGCGGCGACAAATCCGTAGATAATGACAAACCAGGCGCAGGTCATCGCATCCCAGTCAAAGAGTGGTCCGATTGTGGCATTACCGTGAACCCAGCCACCTCCGACGACACATAACAATAACAGGATGATACCAATCGCCGAGCCTTCCAGTACCCGCCCGGGACGGATATTACGCAGGTACAACCCGATCAGCATCGCCGCCGGGATCGTTCCGAGTACCGTCGTGGTAGCCCAGGGGCTGTTCTTCATCGCGTTAACGACGACGAGACCAAGCACCGCCACAATGACGGTGATGATCATCATCGTGCCGAAGATCGCGGCCCAGCCGCCGACCGGTCCGAGTTCGTCCTTGGCTATCTGACCGAGGCTGCGGCCATCACGGCGGGTCGAACAGAACAGCACCACCATGTCCTGCACACAACCACCGAGCACCGAACCTATCAGGATCCACAAGGTACCGGGCAGATAACCGAACTGCGCGGCCAGCGTCGGACCTATCAGCGGACCGGGGCCGGCGATGGCGGCAAAGTGATGTCCGAAAACTATCCATTTATTGGTCGGGATAAAGTCGCGGTGATTGTTAAACCGCACCGCCGGGGTGGCGCGTGTCTCGTCCAGCGTCAGTACACGGGCACAGATCCATGCACTGTAAAAACGGTAGGCCAGCAGATAAACACAGACAGCGGCGGCGATAAACCAGATCGCATTAATGGATTCCTCGCGGTATATCGCGATATTGGCAACGGCCCAGGCACCCAGTACCGCGATACCTGCCCACACAAAAATTGATACACCTGCCCGTTTCATACCCACCCCTGTCCGAGACGTCAATCTGATTGGTTGGTCCGATTATAACCTAATAAAAATCGATCACGTAAAGTACATTCTTCCGTGTCAGATCAGGAGCGCGCGCTGCCCGGTTGAGTCAGACTTCTAGTCCGGGTCAGCACAGGTGGGCGGCGAGATTTGGGGGGGGACTACTTCTTCTCAAACGGCTGGAATGCGGGCTTGCCATCTTTCTTTGCCTTCTTGGTGGCGCGTTTTTCTTTCAGCGTCATCGACGGTTTTTTCTGGATCTCTCGGGTATTGTTACGTTCTTTCGACATGGTGCGACTCCTCCGGGTGAGTGTGAAGTATGCACCTCGCATACCTGTCTGCCACTCTACTCCAGCCGCATGTCGATGTATCCACATTTATCGGTTTGGCTGTAAACTTCCGGCATGGACCTTAACATAACAAGACTGGCATGACCGAATTCACCTCGCTGGCAGACCTGAAAGATCACTGCCGAGATAGCTGATCCATGGACTCGCTGTTTCATCTCGTCGACCTCGATCTCGCTCAGCTGGCGCTGGTCTGTCTGGTCGCGTTTGTCTCCTCCGTGGTCAGCGGTATCGCCGGTTACGGTGCCGGGCTGATATTGCCGGTTTTCCTGGCACCGCTGGTCGGCATCACCAATGTGATCCCGATGATGTCGATGGTGATCCTGTTGAACAATTTCAGTCGGGTGCTGGCGTTCCGGCGGTATATCGAATGGCGGCATGCGCGCCTGATCCTGATGCTGGGCATACCGGGCTGTCTGCTCGGCGCGTACAGCTATACCCTGCTGAGCAGCCGCTGGGTGGCGCTGTTACTCGGTCTGTTCCTGCTCGCCAGCGTGCCGTTACGACGGATACTGCACAACGCCCGCTACCGGATCAGCCCGACGACACAGTGCCTGGCCGGTGGTGTATTCGGCTTTATCAACGGCGGGATGGCGGGCACCGGGGTCATCCTGATCTCGATCATGATGGCGGCCGGCTTGCAGGGAATGGCGCTGATAGCAACGGACGGTATTATCGGCGTGGTTATGGCGATCACCAAGATTATCCTGTTTGGCAGCATGTCGAGGCTGACGCTGGAACTGGCAACAGTCGGGCTGATGGTCGGGTTGTGTACCTCTCCGGGCGCGTTTATCGCCCGCAAGCTACTGGCGCATATACCGATGAAGATTCATCTCTGGGTGATGGAAGCGGTCGTGGTGATCGGTGCGCTCACGCTGTTGTGGCAGGGTATTCGCTAGGACGGGCTATAACGACAGTTTCGCGCCGTCGCGTGATCCATTAATATACTGTTTTCTACAATTACCACACACTCACAACAGGGAGCACAACATGGCACGCAAGCTTATCAGTTCAGGTTCAAAATTTGAGGCAGAGATCGGTTATTCCCGCGCCGTCGTTGATGGCGAATGGGTGTTTGTATCAGGCACCACCGGCTACAACTACGCTACGATGACCATCTCCGACAATATCGTCGAGCAGACCGAGCAATGTCTGCAGAATATTTCCGCCGCACTGAAGCAGGCGAATGCCTCAATAAATGATGTAGTCCGCGTCACCTATGTACTGCCGAATGCCTCGGAGTTCGAGCTGTGTTTCCCGGTTCTGAAAAAATATTTTGGCACCGTTCGTCCTGCGGTGATGATGCTGGCCGCCGGTCTCGCCGATGCGGCAATGAAGATCGAGATCCAGGTAACCGCGAAGAAACAGGCCCGTCCTGCCGGCAAGAAAAAACCAGTGGCGAAGAAAAAGGCGAAGGTCGCAGCACTGAAAAAACCGGCCCCGGTCGCCGTGAAGAAAAAAGTGGTGAAGGCACCGGCTAAAAAGAAGGTCGCCGTCAAAAAGAAGAAGAAGTAGAGTCACCTTATGGTGATGAAGCTGGACCAAGTCGTCCCGTTCGGGCGCCGACTCGATGAATATCGGCATCTGTTCAATCTGACAGATCAGGATATTAACCATCGTATTATCAGCGTCGCGGACGGCCAGCTTTAATAGCGAGATGACGGCGCTCGGCAAGACTGTCGTCTCCGTCGATCCGCTTTATGCGTTCAGTGCGCAGCAGATTGAAAGCCAGTTTTATGCCGTGGTTGATAACATCATCAACCAGGTCCGGGCCACGCCGGAGGACTGGGTATGGTCCTACCATCGCGATGTCGATCCACTGCGGGAAAGTCGTGCCGGTGCGCTGGAACGATTTGTGGCGGATTTTGCTGCGGGCAAGGCAAGCGGCTGGTATATCACCGCCAGCCTGCCAACACTGCCGTTTGCAGACGACAGCTTTGATCTGGCCCTGTGTTCAAACTTCCTGTTCCTCTACTCGGCCCATCTGGATCGCAAGTTCCATCTGGATTCAATACTGGAAATGCTGCGTATCGCGGCGGAGGTCAGGATCTTCCCCTTGCTGACACTAATGCTGGAGACCTCACCGTATCTGCACCCGATACTGACCGCGCTGGAGGCCGCCGGCTACCATGCCACGATCGAGCAGGTCGATTTCGAGTTACAGCGTGGGGGCAACAGTATGTTGAGGATAAGGCGTACTACCTGACACTGTGTGTCCTGGAGTTAGTTCCAGACACACCGGAATCAGGAGCTGTCATTCACGCGTGTTTTACCCAGGTAAACGGCAGGTTTAAGGAAAACTTTAGAGAAATTTGATTATTCCCAGGCCTTGGCCTGATTGATGTCCCACGCAAACCGGAATTCGCCTGCAGGCAGATCGGAACCCAGAGAGGCATTTACACTGAAATCATACCGGACCCGGGCAAACAGCAGGACCACGGTCTCATAAAAAACTCTTCTGCCGCATTACCGCCGGTAACTATAGACTTGACCCGTACGTCTTCCATATGAATGGACAGGTATTTCTGTTTGGCCTCACGTTTGGTCACTACAGGCACAATGACCAGGTCAGCCGAGGCGATGGTTCTACCCTTTGCAAACAGCGACATAATATGAGCACTTTCCATACCGATACGCTTGACGATGGTCATCTGTCTGAATCCCGTCTTGTCCCCTTCAGACTTCTGCGTAGAGCTGCGATTACTCTGCATCTCCCAGGACCAGAAGGTCACATCCGACCAGCCCTTGTGAGTGAAGTTACGGGTACCACCGTATATTCCATCAAGCTTTAAAAATATTTCAACTGACTTGACACTCTCCTGCGGCTCGTTATGTGCCCGCTGACGCCTGTCTGAAAACAGTTTTTTATTAGAACACGGATACAGCACCCGACCCTAGCTATATATAGCTACCCGTCTCACAGACTTGACGTGAAGCGAGCAATACAGCGATGATGCCTGAAAAACAGCCCATTATGAGCAGTCAAGGCCGGTATAAATAATGAAAGTCTGGGTAGATGCAGACGCCTGTCCTGGCGTCATCAAGGACATCCTGTACCGCGCCGCCGAGCGTACCGCGATTGAGGTGGTCCTCGTTGCGAACCAGTTGATACGCGTACCACCGTCACCTTACATACGCGCCGTGCAGGTCCCCTCCGGGTTTGATGTGGCTGATAACGAAATCGTCAAACGCGTAGAGATCGGAGATCTGGTCGTTACAGCAGACATCCCGCTCGCCGCCGAAGTCATCGCCAAAGGTGGCCATGCACTGAATCCCCGGGGCGAGTTGTATACCACCCAGAACATCCGTGCCCGTCTAAACATGCGCGACTTCATGGACACGCTGCGATCCAGCGGCATCCACACCGGCGGCCCCGCCACCTTGAACCAGTCCGACCGCAAGGCCTTCGCCGACAGCCTGGACAGGTTGTTGTCAAAGTATCAGCTCGAAAAGAATAAATAGTACCGGGGACCTTCTTGACCGGAGCCAGTCCATTCACAGACTGGAGGAAGCAATCTGTTCAGGACGTGGAATACTGTGTGCCGCAAGGATGCGGTAACGGAAGCGGATAAGAAGGAACAATCCAGCATCCGTTGCCGTTATGTCTGTGAAAGACCGTGTGCCGCAGGACGCGGCACACGAGCCTACATGGACGTATTTACGGCGTGTCTTGAACAGCCATAACGGTAACGGAGGCGGACAGCCGATATGAAGCAACAATGCAGTATCCGTTACCATTGCTATGTCTTTGAATGGCCTGACCAGATTGCTGACGCACCATCAATCGAAGCCTAAGTTGATTTAAAGTTCACCCGCCTCATACGCCACCTTCCCCCCCACCAGCGTCAATACCGGTTTCAAATCCGTGATCTTCTCAATCGGCACATCCATGATATTCCCGTTGAACACAACCAGATCCGCCAGCATACCCGGCTGGATGGAGCCCATCACATTTTCTGCATCGATAAAACGCGCCGCCCAGCGCGTCAGCGCCAGAAACGCCGTCTGCCGATCCAGCGCCTCATCCGCCGCGATCACCCTGCCCTGCGCATCAATACGGGTCACCGCTTTCTGGATATACCAGGTCGGGAAACCCTTGTCATCACGCGGTTCGGTACCCTCGATATGAAACGGAATACCCTTTTCCATGATTGTGCGTAATGGTGCAATACGCTCCAGACCTTCCATACCATACTGGGCTTCATAAACATTCTTGATCCCGAGCGGATCGGCATTGCGCTGGTTGATCATCGTGCCCAGATTCACACCAAATCGGATGATCTCTTTTAGTTCCGGGTGTGCCATGTAGTAATCAAACACACCGGGTTCCCAGTCTACGTTGTGATCAAAACCCTGAGGCCGCCATAACTTCTTTACATACAATTTGTCCTGCGTCTCGGCCTCATACACATTCTGCATGGCAAGACGGATACCCTCACTGCCACGATTATGGATACCAGTCACATTCCAGCCATGCTGGCGGGCCAGCATCACATTATGATAGTCAGTTCGCCGTTGCTGTTCCGGTGTCAGGTCTTCATGGCTAAGCCCGGTAAACCACTCGGCCGTCCAGCGATTATATCCGTGTGTGTTCGGACTGATATTATCGATCACGTTCTTTTTCGGTGAAATTGATAACAAACTTGCGGCTGCATCTTCCGAACCGGTATGCGGACCAACAGCCGTGCCGACGATAGTCACCATCTCGCCACGTTCATCACTGAGTGAAAAATCCACTAGGTTGCCGATCCGTTTCAGATACATCTCACCATTCGGATTTTGCATCAGAAAATCAAGCCCGGGATAAACACGTACCTTCAGCTCCTGCGGCTGCTCATGAAACAGCTTGTTCAGCAAAGTCATCGTCGCGGCACTCATGTGCCCGGTAGCAACCGTCACGCCATTGCGGGCATAATTTTCCAGCGACTCCACCGCGGAGGGGATTGCCACGGTTTCAAACCAGGACGGATCCGGCCAGGGCCGGACTTCCCGGCCGACAAATCCGTTCAGGTGCGCACCAGAGACCCCGGTATAGTTGCCATTTTCGTCACGGTCAAGATGGAAATGGTCTGCCGGAAAACCCATCTTGATCGCAAGTTCGATCATCGCCGTATTAATCAGGCCGTAGCTGCTGTCCAGATAGATCATCAGTGGATTGTTCGGTGCAATTTCGTCCAGTGTCGAAATACTCCAGGATTTCATCGCCACCGCCGCCCACTGGTCCTGCAGGTTGATAAAGATCGGTTCTCCCGGAGTGCCTTCCATCTCGATAATATGCCCCATCGTCGCGAGGGCTTGATCAATCGTCTTACCGCCTATCTCCGGGCGCAATTGGCCGCCCCACTGGCTGTCCTTGATGAGGTCTCCGGCAGGTACAGAATTATCTCCATCATTATAGATAAACCCGGGTGTCAACGAGCGGCCCTTCAGGTCTATCACCCGCGTCTGTGGACCGACCAGGCGAGTGATCTCAGCGCTAGTACCGACAGCGAAGATGCGATTGCCGCGCACTGCAACCGCTTCAGCCACAGTAAAGTCCTTGTCAGCATCGGCGGTCAACACCTGGCCGTTGTGAAAGACAAACTCCGGATAATGGATCAACTCAGAGGGCACATCTGATTGCGCCTGAACCGTGAACAGCATCTGCCCACTAAGCCACAGGCCGGTCAGTACGGCCAGGACAGCTTTGCCATCGATCGCCAAAAACCGGAATACAGAATTGAATTGCATAATTACCCCCGATAAATAATTACCTGTAATCAGAAAAATGTATCGCTAGAGCCCTTCAGCCTCATAGGCCACCTGACCACCGACCAGCGTCAGCAATGGCCGTAATTCAGCCAGTCTTTCTATCGGTACATCCAGTATGTTACCGTCAAACACGACCATATCCGCAAGCATGCCCGGCTGAATTGAACCGATGTCATTTTCAGCACCGATAAAACGGGCCGGCCAGCGTGTTAACGCCAGAAAAGCCGTCTGGCGATCCAGCGCCTCGTCTGGTGCAATGACACGACCATGGCGATCAATCCGCGTGACGGCCTTCTGGATATACCAGGTCGGGCTAGCGTCTTCATCACCGGGCTCCGTGCCTTCAATATGGAACGGGATGCCTTTCTGCAGCAGCGTATTTAAAGGCGCCATCCGTTCCAGACCGGCCATACCCCACTGGGCCTCTATCACATCCTTGATATTGAGCGGGGCCGCATCGCGTTGTTTGATGACTATCCGCAGATTTACCCCGACTCGCAGGATGTCCTTTAACTCGGGATGCGCCGCGTAATATTCATACACCTCAGGGACCCATTCGATGTTGTGATCAAAACTCTGGGGGCGCCACAGTTTCTTCACATAGAGTTTGTCCTGCTGCTCGGCTTCCACCACGGCCTGCATCGCCAGCCGGATACCTTCACTACCCATGTTATGGATGCCGGTCACATTCCAACCATGCTGGCGGGCGAGGATAATATTGTAATAATCCGTCTGCTTCAATTGTTCCGGCGTCAGGTCCTCCTGCTTCAGACCGGTAAACGACTGTGCGGTCCAGCTGTTGAATCCGTTGGTGTTCGGACTCAACACCGGAATTACGTTCGTCTTTGGCCCTATCGTCAACAGGCTGATGGGGCCGTCGGGCGCACCGGTATGCGGGCCTACCGAGGCACCGACGATGGTGACCATTGGTCCGCGCGCATCCTCCAGCGAAAAATCCACCAGATTACCCAGACGTTTCAGATACATCTCCGGGTTCGGGTTCTGGCGCAGGAAATCGAGACCCGGATACACGCGCACCTTCAGGTCCTGCGGTTGCTCATGAAACAGGCGGTTCAGTATCGTCAGTGTGGCCGCACTCATATGGCCGGTCGCCACTGTTACACCATGGCGGGCGTAGTTGGCCAGTGATTTAACCGCCATCGGTATCGCCACCTCATCAAACCAGGCCGGTTCCGGCCACGGCCTGACCTCGCGCCCGATGAATCCGCTGACCTGGGCACCGGTCCAGCCGGTGTAGTCACCGCTTGCATCACGATCCAGATGAAAATGGTCTGCCGGTAACCCTTCGCGGAGGGCCAGTTCGATCATCGCCTTGTTGGCCAGTGCCAGATTGGCATCCAGATAAACAATTATCGGGTTGTCCGGTGCCACTTCATCCAGCGTGGCGCGGTTCCAGTCCTGCATCACCTTGCCTGCCCACTGGTCCTGCAACTTTATAAACAGTGGCTCACCCGGTTTGCCGTGGGTTTCGACAATAGTGGACAGGGTGGCCAGTGCCTCATCCAGTGTCTTGCCACCCAGATGGGCCTGTATGCGCCCTTCCCACATGCTGTCCTTCAGGATATCACCGGCCGGAACCGAGTTATCGCCGTCGTTATAGATAAACCCCGGCGTCAAGGATCGACCCTTCAGGTCTATGACCCGGGTCGTGGGACCGGCCAGACGCAGAATTTTTTCGCTGGTACCGACGGCCAGAATCCGGTTACCACGCACGGCCACCGCCCCGGCGATAGTGAAGTCCCTATCCCGATCTGCGGTCAGCACCTGGCCGTTATGAAACACAAATTCGGGATACTCTATCAATTCGGCAGGCACCCCCTGCGACCAGGCGCTGCTGCTCATACCCTGCAATAACATCAGCACGGTGATGAATGCAGGTAAACGAATTTGGATCATGGACGCCCCCCCGGATTGTCAGACTGAATCAGTCTTCAAAGAATAGTGGGCAGATGTAAAACCTGCAATAGCAGGTCGGGTGATACCCGGTATTATTTAGTGTCGGCCGTCTGCGACCGCTGTTGTCGGTAATTGCAGTCTGCCTGTCCTCTCTATATCATCACACTGTATAAAAAAGAATGGATTACAACGTGTCCGGACAAGCTTCGTGGTTCAAACAACTGAACAGCAATAATCACCGTACTGCACTGATTGATGGGGCCCGGTCGGTCAGCTATGCCCGTCTGGACAGTCTGGTCAATGCGGCGGCAGCACGCCTGCTTTGTGAGCACCCCGACCTGAATGAAGAACGTATCGCCTTTTTCATGCCTGCCAGTGTTGAGTATGTGACGACCTTGCTGGCAATCTGGCGGGCAGGCGGGATTGCCGTGCCCTTGAATGTGAGTGCAGCCCTGCCCGAAATTGAACATGCCCTGTCATGCGCCGGGGTAACCCGGTTGCTGGCCCACAGCAGTCAACATGCAAAACTGGCAGAATTGTGCGCCGCGCTAAATATAGAATTATTTTCAGTAGATACAGCGACGGAGGTGGTTGAACGCCAGCTGCCACAACTTCCGCCGGAGCGGCGGGCCATGATCCTGTTTACCAGCGGAACGACCAGCAAGCCGAAAGGTGTCGTTAGTACCCGTAAAAACATCCATGCACAAATCAGCTCTTTGATCGAGGCCTGGGCCTGGCGCGCGGATGACACAATTCCCCTGTTTCTGCCCTTGCATCATGTGCATGGAATTATCAACGTGCTGTGTTGCGGACTGTGGGCAGGGGCGACCGTATCACTGTTCGGAAAATTTGATATGGAGACGATACTCGGCGAGGTCCGTGCCCATCGTTATTCTGTGTTTATGGCCGTACCTACCATTTATGTGAAGATTATCCAGTATCTGGAATCTCTGGTACCCGACCTGCGAGCGCCCATCTGTGCCGGTTTTGGCGCGATGCGCCTGAACGTATCCGGCTCAGCGGCCTGTCCGGTCAAGGTATACGAGCAGTGGAAGCAGTTGACCGGTCAGACGCTGCTTGAACGCTACGGTATGACTGAAATCGGCATGGCCCTCTCCAATCCGTACAACGGTGAACGCCGTGCCGGCGCGGTAGGCATAGCCTTGCCGGGTGTCAGCGTTGCCTTGTTTGATGAGCAGAACAAACCAATCAACCAGCCGGACATGCCCGGCGAGATCCGTATCCAGGGCGACAATGTCTTTCTCGAATACTGGCAAAATGCGGATGCCACGACAAAAAGTTATCATGACGGCTGGTTCTGCACCGGTGATGTGGCGGTCATTGAGACCGGTTATTACCGGATCATGGGGCGATCCTCCGTAGACATTATCAAGTCAGGAGGCTACAAGTTGTCTGCCCTGGAAATCGAAGGTACGCTGTTGACCCATGATGCGGTCGCCGAATGTGCCGTCATCGGTGTCGAGGACGCCACGTGGGGTGAGGCCGTAATAGCATTTCTGGTATTAAAACCGGGTAACCGTCTGGATTACGAGCAATTAAAGAACTGGTGTGAGCAAAAAATGTCGGCCTACAAGATCCCGAAGCGGATCCAGATCATGGCGTCGTTGCCCCGTAATGCGATGGGCAAGGTGATCAAGCCCGACCTTAAAAAGCTTCTACACACTGGCTGAAAATCGTACCTGAACAGTTCTATTTCATAATCACGTGAAACATCTTTTATATTCCAATCTGCTGGCAGCGCTCGGTTATTTTCTCGGGGGGCAAGCAGGTATGCTTCTGGCTATCCCGCCAGGCAATGCGACAATCGTCTGGCCTGCCGCAGGTATTGCACTTGCAGCGGTCTGTATTGCCGGTTCACGTGTGCTGCCCGGTATTTTCATCGGTAGCCAACTGATTCAAACCGCCTTCTTTCTGGATATTTCCGGCAGCGGATCAGTGACCACCGCTGTACTCGCCGGTATTATCATGACGATAGGTGCGTTACTCCAGGCCTGGCTTGGTGCAAGACTGGTACAAGGAATACTGAATCAGGACCAGGCACTGTTGCGTGAACGATCTATCATCCTGTTTAGCCTGTTGGCAGGACCGCTGGCGTGCCTGTTATCCGCCACAGTCAGCTCAGTGCTGAAACATTTGCCACCTATACACGTCCCAAATTACTCCGCCATAGCGGGATCCAGGCGCTGGAATGGATACCGATGGTCACTGCTGTACAACGACCGGGATACGAGACGGCAGTCGGCAAGCCGATACGGGTCAAGGGCACCGGTTCCGGTATTGAAAATGGCAAGATTTGTTTCGAGATTACCGAAACCGCCGCCATTCCAAACATGGGTGGGGCGATCAAGTTTATCTCCACGCTGAGAGCGCTGGGTTGCCAGTTCGCACTGGACGATTTTGGCAGCGGTCTGTCCTCATTCGGCTATCTGAAAAACCTGCCAGTGGATTTTCTGAAAATAGATGGTATGTTTGTGAAGAATATCACGACGGATCCGATCGACCATGCCATGATCAAATCGATTAACGAAATGGGACACGTAATGGGGATGAAGACCATCGCGGAATTCGTCGAAAATGACCTTATCATGGGTATGCTCAGGGAAATCGGGGTTGATTACGCGCAAGGTTATGGGGTAAGTTTACCCGGACCACTGACAGAGCTGCTTATCAAGCGTAAGCCCGACTCGGCCTAGCCTCGGCTGTTTTTTTCGTCAGACACAGGACGGCAATCCTGCCGCTGGCTGCGACATTCCCGTAAGGCCTGCCAATCAAGAGACTGAACTCGCTGGATTGAAAGGGTGCTTCATCTTCCTGTCATATTTCATCCGCATACTGCACCCTCATAATGCTCAGTCATGACTTTACAAGGACACCGGTTTGCACATCCTGATGATATCGGATGTGTATTTCCCCCGGGTCAATGGGGTATCAACATCCATCAGGACGTTCCGCAATGAGTTGGTCAGTCTCGGTCACCAGGTTACCCTGATTGCACCGCAATACGGTCCAGAGACACAGCATGAAGACTGGATAATACGCGTACCCTCACGTGCTATACCGATGGACCCGGAGGATCGGTTTATGAACCGGGACTATATCAGCGCACTGGCTAACGATCTGAAATGGCATAAATACGATTTGTTGCATATCCAGACCCCATTTGTTGCCCACTACGCCGGTATTGAGTTATCACGGAAACTGGGGCTACCCAGGCTGGTCACCTACCACACCCATTTTGAGGAATACTTTCATCATTATCTGCCCTTGCTGCCACGCCCGCTATTAAGGGGCGCTGCACGTTACATTAACCGTATCCAGTGCAAGCAGGTGGACGCCGTGATTGTACCTTCCAGTGCGATGTTAGATGTTCTGAAAAACCAGGGGATTTCCTGTCCGGTCGAAGTGATTGCGACAGGTTTGTCTAATGAACTGTACAAGCCCGGTAACGGCCTGGCCTTTCGGAAGAAGTTCGACATCAGTCCGGAACGACCGGTATTGATACATATCGGTCGCGTCGCTCACGAAAAAAACATCGGCTTCCTGTTACAGATGGTAGATATTTTGCGTCACTCGGTACCTGACCTGCTGTTTATTATCGCCGGCGAAGGCCCTGCACAGAAACATCTGGTGGGCATGGTAAAAAGTCTTGATCTGCAACACCACGTTCAATTCACCGGGAATCTCGACCGTGACACTGAATTGCTGGACTGCTATCGCGCAGGTGATGTGTTTGTATTCGGGTCGAGGACAGAAACCCAGGGTCTCGTGCTACTGGAGGCAATGGCGCAGGCGGTACCAGTGGTGTCAATCGCAGAACTGGGTACGATAGACATACTCCATAATTGCAAGGGTGCAATTGTTTCCCCGGAGGACACGCATACCTTCGCGGCCAGGGTTAAAACCTTGTTGTCGAATCGGGAGATGCGTCAGCAGCTGGCGGACGATGCCCATATCTATGCACAAACCTGGTCAGCCCGCCACTTTGCCGAAAAGACAGTCAGGTTCTATGAAAACACGATCCGCAACGCCGGGATGAATGGATGACCATGCCTAAAAAGCGCACAGTTCGTAAACCTGCACAGACGCTGATAGTTCTTGATTTTGACGGCTTTCTGATTGATTCCTACCGGATGCTGAAAATGACATTTGACGACCTTGGTCTGGATCTTGGTGATGTGGATCGCTTCCGTCACCGGCGTAAATTCCTGAAGTACATCGGCGGAGGCAAGGAATTCCTTGGCAATCTAATCTCATACGCCTTGCCCAAACAGAAAAAAATCCGCGCCAAACTGACAGACACGTATATGGAACAGGGAGAAATCTACACGCAATTCAGTCCGTTATTAAACCAGCTGATCGAATCTCCGGAATACCATATCGGTGTCATCAGTCGTAACTTCACCCATAATCCCGGGCGGACCATTCGCCAGGTATTCCGCAACAGTGGTGTCAATGAGCAGGATCTGGACTTTGTCATTCCGGTACCGATCGGGGCCAAAAAACACGATGTGCTTGAAGGCATGAAATCAGACCGGTTTGTATCGACGCTATTTGGTGCGGATGAAATCAGTGATTACCGTGCCGCCAGTGAAACCGGATACGAGAGCATCATCATGGGAAGCTACGGCTTCGATAATCGAGAACGCCTCATCAATCACGGTGATGTTCCGGAACACATGATAGGCGACTCTGTACACGATACAACCGAGATGATTCGCCAGACTCTCGGTACAGACAAACCCGCCAGAAATCGCGCAGACAGGTTCAGGTAAGGTATAGACTGGCCAGTCCGAGGAAGATAAAAAAACCTGCACTATCGGTCACAGCCGTCAGCAGTACACTGCTACCCATCACCGGATCCCGACCTGCCCGGCTCAGCAAATAGGGTATAAATACCCCTGCCGCGGCGGAAATCAGCAGACACGCCACCATGGCGAAGAACAACACCAGTGACAATATCTCATTTCCATAGAATAGATACGCAAATATAGCAACTGCCACGCCCCATAACAGACCGTTGACCATACCGACATGAGCCTCCTTGACAAAAAAACTGAAGATATTGTCCCGGTTGATCTGTTTTAACGACAAGCCTCGGATCATGATAGCCACAGTCTGGTTGCCGGTATTGCCACCTACACTGGCAACCAGCGGCATCAAGGTTGCCAGCGCTACCAGATGACTGATGGTTGATTCAAACATCCCGATGACACGCGATGCAAAAAATGCCGTCATAAGATTCAGACCCAGCCATACCCACCGGTTCCGCGCACTCTTCCATACCGGTGTAAATACCTCTTCTTCCTCTATCAGACCAACAGATTTTAGTTGCTGTATCTCGCGTGCTTCATGCATGAAATCCATTACACTGTATACTGAGATATTTCCTACAACCTGGTTGTGTATATTCAGCACCGGCGCAGACAACATATCATAGCGTTCAAAGGCACTGACCGCATTGAATGCAGGGTCATCTGTGTAGAATGACAGTCTGTCACTTTCCATAATCTCCCTGATTCTGGTTTCAGGTGGGGCGAATAACAAGCGCTTCAGATCTACACAACCCAGATAGGTATTGTCCGTGGCAACAATATAAATCTGTTCGAAACTGCGGTACTCATGCTGGCGTTCACGCAGCAGAACCATGACGCTGGCAAGAGTACTGTCTGCGTTGATACGGATCATATTCTGATCCATCAGCGAACCCACACTATCTCTTGGAAACCCGGAGTTGTTGTGGATAAGCTCGTTTCGGTTGGCCTCGAGTCGGGCGAGAATAGTGGCACCAAGTTCATGAGGTAACGAGTGAAGGAATTCCGCCACTCTTGATGACTCCAGCGTTTCAGCCAGTTGCAGGACAGACTCCTCTGACATACCGCCGAGCAGCGACGCACGTACACTGTCAGAAAGTTCAACAATGACAGCGCCACGTTCCCGGCTGTCGATAATATTCCATAACCTGTCCCGTTGCTCGGGAGCCAGACCTTCAAGGACGTAGGCGATATCAGCCGGATGTAACTTGCGCAATCTGGTCCGTAGTTCGGCATCATGTTGCCTGCTCAATAATGTGTCGAGTACCTCCTGTTTTTCACTGGCAGATTGCCGTCGTGACAGATCCATGATTATCTGTTGTTTGCCCAGCAGCATACCTATATCACTGGCGGTGACTTCCAGTGCTTCCTGATGCTGTAGCTGTTTAGTACTAATATTCATATGCTGTTCTCCTGATGTGGGCCCTGCCATTATCAGTGTGCGTGTGCCCCGCCTGGGTATTGTACTCTTTGCGCCTTCATTTCGTCCCTGATTTGCATCCTTTTATCAAGGCCTTATCGTTGTATATCGGCTCACACTGACACCGGGCAAATATAAACGCGATAACAGTGGTAAGGGATAAAGTGTCCGCGCGGGTTTAACTGCTGCTATACTAGAATGTGTATTTTACGCACGGTACTGTTACCGGCTCAAACATGTGCAGTACGACCAACCCGGGGGGGGCATACTCTTGTTCGCAAATATACGCAGCCAACTGGCATTGAAAACAGGACGCCTGGTTGGCGTGGTGGCGGGTTCGTTATCCTGTCTGTTATGGATTGCGGCACTGTGGGACCCGGCATCACCGTTTTCATTTTCACCGGCCAGTATGCTGGTCGTATTTCTGATGATCCTGATTGGTGTGCTGACAGTCATTGCATCCATCAAGGGTAACAGCACAATGTTACTGGTACTGTTTTTTGTCTCGTTTCTGCCGATAGGTTTGTATGTCATTGCGGTACCGCACTGGATACGTTGGGTCGGCATTACAAATACCGGATTTCTGCTGGCGGGATTATTACTGCGAGTGGGAATAACCAGGAATCCCGGGCAGGTCTGAAGTGTTCGCTTAGTCTATACGCGAGGGGACGATAGGTACCGGTGGTTTTACATCCGCATTCTGGGCACGATGACGCAACAGGTGGTCCATCAGTACCAGCGCCAGCATTGCCTCTGCAATCGGAACCGCCCGGATACCCACGCAGGGGTCGTGACGACCGGTGGTAATGACTTCAACCGCTTCACCATTGGCGTCAACAGTACGACCCGGCAGACGGATACTTGAGGTAGGCTTCAGCGCGATGCTGGCGAGCACATCCTGACCTGTTGAAATTCCCCCGAGTACGCCACCGGCATTATTACTGAGAAAACCCGCGGGCGTCATTTCATCCCGGTGGACGGTACCTTTCTGTTCGATTGAGGCAAACCCGGCGCCAATCTCGACACCTTTTACGGCATTGATACTCATCAGCGCATGGGCGATATCCGCATCAAGACGATCAAATACCGGCTCACCCAGCCCGACCGGCACATTTTCCGCAATCACATTAATACGGGCGCCAACCGAATCGCCTTCCTTGCGTAACGCATCCATATAGGTCTCAAGCTCTGCAACCTTGTCAGGGTCCGGACAGAAAAACGGGTTGTCCTCCACTCCTGACCAGTCACGAAACTGGATACGCACAGGCCCGATCTGCGACAGGTAACCGCGTATGAGGATACTTTCCCTTTCATGCAGGTATTTTTTTGCTATGGCACCGGCAGCGACACGCATACAGGTCTCGCGTGCCGAGGCACGACCACCACCGCGATAGTCGTTGATTCCGTATTTCTGCAAATAGGTATAGTCCGCGTGGCCAGGACGAAATCTGTCCTTGATCTTTGAGTAGTCTTTCGAACGCTGGTCCTCGTTTTCGATGAACAGGCCAATCGGCGTGCCGGTAGTCCTGCCTTCGAAAACACCGGATATTATCGTTACCGTATCTGACTCGCGACGCTGGGTGACATGGCGGGACTTGCCGGGTTTACGGCGATCCAGATCGATCTGGATGTCCGCCTCTGACAATTCCATGCCCGGGGGGCATCCGTCCACAATACACAGGTATCCCTTGCCGTGACTTTCGCCACAGGTGGTAACCGTAAACAGTTTTCCGTAAGTATTGCCTGACATGGCACAGTATTCTAGCAGATTTTTGTTGTAGTCGCTCGTAACGTCGCTGGATCATTTTGTCATGTGCAGGATCACGATATTCCCACATGCACTACCGGCTTGCGGCAATATACCGGAGCGCACCGGCAAAGTGATTTTCACTGTGAAACGGTCAGGTCCTCTGCTGTCAGTAAAAATACCCCCTCGCCACCACGTTCAAAGTCGAGCCAGACCACTGATAAATCAGGGAAGGCTGACTCCATCGCCTGCTGACTGTTACCCACCTCGACGATCAGTACAGCATCTTCATTCATATACCTGCGCGAATCTGCAATTATCCGGCGAACCAGATCCAGTCCATCCTCACCGGCTGCCAGCGCCATACGCGGTTCGTGCCGGTATTCATCCGGCAAGGTATTCATATCATCGGCATTCACATAGGGCGGATTGGCAATGATGAGATCATATTTATTACCCGCCAGCGCCGCGTACAGATCCGATTTTAGCAGCCGCACGCGATCACCCAGTTTATAGGCATCAACATTTACCCTTGCCACCTCAAGCGCTTCATCGCTGATGTCTATCGCATCTACAACGGCATCGGGAAAGGCGGCGGCACAGGCAATGGCAATACAGGCACTGCCGGTACCGATATCCAGTATGCGTTTTACCCGGTCCTCATGGACCCAGGGATGAAAATTTTCCTCAATCAGTTCGGCCACCGGTGAGCGCGGAATCAGTACACTTTCATTGATATAAAAGGGCAGACCACAAAACCAGGCCTTGTTGACCAGATAGGCAACCGGCACCCGTTCTGTCACGCGCAGTTTTGCCAGTTGCAGGATCCGATCACGTCGATCAGGCTCCAGTTGCCGGTCCAGCTGTTCATCCGGGAGATCAAACGACAGTCCCAGTCCCGCAAAGACCAGATAAACAGCCTCGTCAAATGCGTTGTCGGTACCATGGCCGTACCAGAGATCGGCACTTTCAAAATGACCGGTTATATTATTGATCAGATCACGAACCGTTACCGGATTATCGCCTGTTATTGTCACTGTGAAATAACTGGAGAGTTGGCGGGATGACGACGAACGACCGCATCGGCCTGTCTGTCACCGAGCTCCATAAAGATTGCATTCATGCGTTTGACAAAACCGGCCGGATCCTCAAGTTTGCCACCTTCACTCAGCAGGGCCTGATCAAACAGGATATGTGACCAGTCAGCAAAACGATCATCATCCAGCCTGTCTTCCAGCATCATCACCAGCGGGTGATCGGCGTTTATTTCCAGAATGGGTCGATACTCCGGCATCGATTGTCCGGATGCCTTGAGGATCTGTTGCAAGTGTCTGCCTATCTCATGTTCAGCCGCGACGAGGCAGGCCGGCGAGGTGGTCAGACGTGTAGTGATACGAACGTCTTTTACCCGATCACCCAGCGTTTCCCTGATGCGGGTAATAAGACTGTCCAGCGTGTTTTCTTGCTTCGACTTGTTTTCGGTCGACCCGATATCGCCCAGATCCAGCTCACCTTTCATGACCGACTTCAGCGGTTTGTCGTCAAATTCAGTCAGATGCCCGGTGACCCATTCATCTATCGGATCGGTCAACAACAACACCTCAATACCCTTGTCCAGAAAGATCTCGAGATGCGGACTGTTACGCGCTGTTTGCAAATTCTCGGCAGTGATGTAATAGATTTCCTTCTGTCCGGATTGCATCCGCGATACGTATTCCTTCAAGGCTACAGTCTGGTCCTCCCCCTCGGTATGAGTCGAACAAAACCTGAACAGACCGGCAAGCTCCTGCTTCCTGTCCTTGTCCGCAGGGTCTTCAATCACACCTTCCTTGATGACCTTGCCAAACTCCTTCCAGAACCCGCTGTATTTTTCCGGCTCCTTGTCCGCCATGACCGCCAACACCTCGACTATCTTGCGGGTCACCCCGGAACGGATGGCATCTATGGTCCGGTTCTGCTGCAGTATCTCGCGGGAGATATTCAGCGGCAAATCGTCACAATCGACCACGCCGCGGACAAAACGCAACCATGGCGGCAACAACTGTTCTGCATCGTCCATGATAAAGACACGACGTACATACAGTTTCACTCCATGCCGCTTGTCACGGTCCCAGAGGTCAAACGGGGCGCGGGCCGGTATATACAACAGACTGGAATATTCAACCTTGCCCTCTACCCTGTTATGCAGCCAGGTGAGCGGGTTTTCATAGTCCTGGGCGACATGTTTGTAGAATTCGTAGTATTCCTCTTCGGTGATCTCTTTTTTGTTACGTGACCACAATGCCTTGGCACTGTTGACGGTCTCCTCTCCCTGTTCTTCACCCTCCGCAGGCATGACCACAGGCAGTGCGATATGGTCTGAATAACGTTTAATGACCGAGCGCAGACGGTAACCATCCAAGAACTCGGCGGCCTCATCACGAAGATACAAGTTAACCCGGGTGCCACGCTTAGGCTGGTCGACCGTCTCCACCGTATAGTCACTCTCGCCGGTGGATACCCATAACACACCTTCACTAGCTGCCAGCCCAGCGCGGCGTGTCATCACTTCAACCTTGTGTGCGACGATAAAGGAAGAATAAAACCCGACGCCGAACTGGCCTATCATTCGTGTGTCCTTGCCCTGATCGCCGGTCAGCCTTTCCACAAACTGGCGAGTCCCGGAACGCGCGATTGTACCCAGGTTCTGGATGACCTCATCGCGGGACATGCCGATGCCATTATCGCTGACTGTAATTGTTTTCTGGTCCTTGTTATATTCAATCCGGATTTTCAGTTCCGGATCATCTTCATACAGGGCGGCATTCTGTAACGCTTCGAAACGCAGTTTATCTGCGGCATCGGAGGCATTCGATATCAGTTCACGCAGGAAAATTTCCTTGTTGCTGTACAGCGAATGTATCATCAGACTCAGTAACTGCTGTACTTCTGTCTGGAATCCCAGCGTTTCTTTTTTTGCTTCTATGCTCATTGCTGCTGTTCCTCATCGGTTATATATACACAGGTGTCCTATGTTGTGACTTTACAATATTTTTTCAAGTACAGAGCGAATTTCGGGGACCTGTACCCGATTAAGGTTTTGCTGTCGCGCCCGCTTGAATCGAAAAATGTTCTGGTAGTATATAGAGCAGACAACAACTGCAGTTAGCCTGGAGACACGCCTGCAATGATACGGATTATGTTCGCATTTTTGACCATACTGCTATTCAGCGGTTGTGCCCCGGGCACCGCCGTCATCCGGCAGACTGCTGAAGCGGATCGGGTAAGGACCGAAATGCTGGCCAGTGCGGCCTATACCAACACCGACTGGCTGACGAGTGAGAAACATTATTCGGAGCTGGTCCGTTCCGGACCACAACAAGCACTGCACTCGTACAGGCTCGGGAATATATACGCGTATACCAGCAGGCCGGACGCCGCAATTGTGGCTTACCGGGAGGCGATCCGCCTGCAACCGGATATGGCGGAGGCCTGGTACAATCTCGGCATTATCCAGTTGAAGCAGTCCGCCTGGAGTCTGGGGCAGCTGCAACTGCATGCCGGTGAGGATCAGGCAACGGCCGGGCAGGGCAAACAGATACTGCAGGGAATACTCGAACTTATCCAGACCACCGGTTCGAAATAAGCCCGTTTAACCAGTGTTAGCGAATACGATCAAATATCGTTAAAATCCCGGACATGTCTATCCCCTCACCTACGATCCAGCAGCATACCCCGGTCATCCAGCAGTATCTCGGATTCAAGCAGCAGCACCCGGACAAGTTGCTGTTTTTTCGTATGGGCGATTTCTACGAATTATTTTTCGACGATGCCCGCAAGGCAGCCAGACTGCTTGATATTACGCTGACACGACGCGGCCAGTCTGCCGATGAGCCGATACCAATGGCGGGTGTTCCCTACCATGCGGTCGAAAACTATCTGGCACGATTGATCCGGCTGGGAGAGTCTGTCGTTTTTTGTGAGCAGATCGGTGACCCGGCCACATCGAAAGGACCAGTTGAACGCCGGATCACCCGCATCGTTACACCGGGAACGGTGACAGATGAAGCCCTGCTGGAACAGAACCAGGACTGTTGTCTGCTGGCATTGCACAGTGACAAACAGGGTATTGGACTGGCGAGTCTGGATCTGGGCAGCGGCAGATTCAGTGTGCTGCAAATTGCACATGCGGACATGCTTGCCGCAGAACTCAAACGTATAGGTCCGGCTGAGATTCTGGTCAGTGAAAACGCAGACCCGCAGTTATATGCCACAGCAATCTGTCGGGTTACGTTACGCCCTGAATGGTATTTTGACCACAAACAGGCCAGCGAACTATTGCTGCGACAGTATCAGTTGCAATCACTCGCTGGCATGGACATTAATGGTATGGTTAATGCCATCTGTGCCGCCGGCGCGGCGCTGCATTATGCAAGGGATACCCAGTGCCAGGACATCCTGCATCTGCAACCGATTATGGTTGAACACAGCGAGGACGGAATAACGCTCGACAGTATCAGTCGCCGTAACCTCGAACTGGTCCAGGACCTGTCCGGCCGCAAGCAGCACAGTCTGCTTAATATCATTGATGCAACAACTATCTCCATGGGTGGACGCCTGCTACGGCGCTGGGTGGTGCAGCCATTGCGCGACCACGAACAATTACAGCGACGACATGATGCCGTGGCGTGTTTACTGGAGGGCCGGATTTACAGCGATCTGCGTGAACAACTTCGGTCTATCAGTGACACCGAGCGTATTGTGACCCGAGCCGCGCTGGGCACGGCACGCCCACGCGACCTCATCCAGCTACGCAACACGCTGGCGGCGCTTCCTGCCATACATGAATTTCTCCGACCATTGGCCTGCGCACGCCTGCGTGAACTGGATCAACAGATTGACCTGTTACCCGGGTTGAAAGACTGGCTCGATCTCGCCCTGGTAGAGCAACCACCAGTTACCTTGCGCGACGGCGGAGTTATTGCCGACGGGTTTGATCCACAACTGGACGAATTACGTCAACTCAGCACCGATGTCAGCCGCTGGCTGCTGGACCTGGAACAACGCGAAAAGCTGCGCACCGGCCTGTCCAACCTAAAGGTCAGCTATAACCGGGTACACGGGTATTATATTGAAATCAGTCGTCTGCACAGTGATACCGTCCCGATTGAATATCACCGCCGCCAGACCCTCAAGGCCACCGAGAGATTTATCACTGATGAATTGAAACAGTTTGAGGAAAAGGTACTGGGCGCGCGGGACAAAGCGCTGGCCAGGGAAAAACTGCTTTATGAAACACTGTTGCAACGGATCAGGACACACCTAGTTTCCATCCAGGTCACCGCAACTGCGTTGGCCGAACTCGACGTGCTGGCCTGTTTTGCCGAACGTGCTGACCTGCTGGGATATCGCCGCCCACAATTTTCAGAGACCCCGGGTATTACAATAAAAAACGGCCGCCATCCTGTGGTGGAACAGCTCCAGGAAGCACCCTTTATAGGCAATGACCTGCTGCTGAACGACAGCCAACGCCTGCTGATAATTACCGGTCCCAATATGGGGGGTAAATCCACCTACATGCGCCAGACAGCACTGATAGTCATTCTGGCTCATATCGGTAGTTATGTCCCGGCAGAATCTGCCACTATCGGTCCCATCGACCGTATTTTTACCCGAATTGGCGCCAGTGATGACCTAGCGAGTGGCCAATCTACGTTTATGGTAGAGATGGTTGAAACAGCAAACATACTGAATAATGCCAGCAAGCACAGTCTGGTGCTGATGGATGAAATCGGCCGCGGCACCAGTACCTATGATGGTCTGGCACTGGCATGGGCCTGTGCCAGTTACCTGGCAAATCAGGTACAGGCCTATACACTGTTTGCAACGCATTATTTTGAACTTACCGCGCTTGCTGACCAGCTTGATGCCACCATCAACCTGCATTTCGACGCTGTAGAACATGGTGAGACAATAGTATTCATGCATAATGTCAAACTGGGACCGGCCAGTCGAAGTTATGGTCTACAGGTTGCCCAGCTTGCAGGTATACCGAAATCGGTTATAGTAAACGCCCGACATCGTCTGGATACGATAGAGACTGGCCTTCCTGGCCCTGTTGAAGGTGCTGTATTACCCGGGCCGGATTACCGTGAACATCCTCTGGTTGTTGCACTGGAAAACATCCACCCGGACCTGATAACGCCGCAACAGGCACTCGAAATCCTGTACAATCTGAAAAAATTATAACGCTGATACGCTTGCAGGACAGCCGCAAACACTCCATGCCGTATCTGTTTGATTGCGATTAATATGTAAAAGTGAGGATATACCATGCCGTTTATAGTGACCGAATCCTGTATCAAATGTAAGTTCACCGACTGTGTTGAGGTCTGTCCGGTCGACTGCTTCCATGAAGGTCCGAACATGCTCGTCATTGATCCGGATGAATGTATTGATTGCACGCTTTGCGAACCCGAATGTCCTGTCAATGCGATCATGTCAGAGGATGATGTCCCGGAAGAAATGGGCAAGTTCATCGCCCTGAATGCCGAAATGTCCAGGATCTGGCCAGTGATTAACGAAATGAAAGATGCCCCGGCGGATGCTAACAACTGGAAAGGTGTCAAAGACAAGTTCCAGCATTTCGAGAAATAATGGTGGCTGGTCTGTAACCACTTGTTATGGACCCGGCAAATATAATACCAGCACGACACGTTGCGGCCGGCTCCCAGGAAGGTGGGTTTCTTTTCACCCGAAAAAATGGCCGTAATCCTGTTGACCATGGCATACATCCGCTTTATCGCCACCGGATACTGGCGTTATCCCTGCTGATACTGACAGTTACGCTGGTAACCCTGCCCGTCCCGCAATCCGCTGATATTTATAAATGGACTGATGAACAGGGCAGGGTCCATTACGGCGATCGACCTGAGGGTCAACAGGTCGTCCAGATCAGTACCACCAGCGGACCTGCACCGGATCCCACCCACGGACAACGTCTACAGCAACAACGCCAGTTGCTCGAGATGATTGAAGAAGACAGACAGAAATTCAAACAGGCGCGCGCGATCCGCCAGGCCAACTGTGATAGAACTCGCATGCGTCTGGCCGAAATGCAAAATGCCCGGTATATATATGTGGAAAGTAAGGATCAAGACAATCCACACATACTTTCCTAACGGGAAACTGCCAAAGCACTTGCAACCGCAAACCACGATGTAGAATTATGATGCAGCTATCCCCCAAAATAGGACCAGCGCTGGACTCCGGATTTATCCCTCCGTCTGCACTCCAACTGTTTCATGGACAGTCCTAATAAAATCAGACTATTATGCCAGAAATCGCAGATAAATCCTGTCTCGGGACAAGATTGTTTATTCGAACCTGGCAGACAAAAATTACATTAAAAATAACATGTACTCATCTAGCAAAGACAGGAAACAAGCGACGTCAAATACAGACGATGCAGTCAGAATTTCCCTGTTTTTACTGAACCAGAGATCACAGGACCGGGGCTGAAATAAATCTTTCCCACAAGATTGAAATTGTGGATGTATCAGATGTTGGGAAACGTCGCCCGCACAACGAAGACAGCACCTTATGTGACCTTTCAGCAGGTCTGGTTATACTCGCGGATGGTATGGGCGGATACAAGGCTGGAGTGGTTGGCAGGCGCAGTCCGGTTATATCCACTGGACCGGCACAGGCACGACACACCAGTTCCCTCCTGTCATCGCTTAACAGAAAAATTGAGGCCGCCTCGGCACTCAGATACTGGATAAACTTCTGAATCGCATTCGACAGAGTCTCATCGACATTCAGTGAGGAGGCAAATGACTGGACGACCTCCGCGAGTAATGCCAGCTGGTCGTCAAGACTATGACCACCATCATCACCAAACAGACTGTACACATTGCTGTTTTGCATTATCGCAGTTTCCTCAAACACTCGAGATAGGAGAGTTCATCGGGCATGGTACGATCCCGCTGCGCCTGCCACAATACACTGCCCAGACACTCCATCATTCTGTGTTGGAGTTTATGCTCATCCGGTTGAGTTTCCAGCAAGCCACGATAGCAGGCTGCAGAACCCGGAGGACGATCCGAACTTATCTGTTCCTGTATCGCAATATGCATGCCCATATGCAGGAACGGGTTTTCCACCTCACCGGACGAATTAAAATCGCTGTGCAGTCCATCCTCATTTAACCAGCGGTGATATTCCGGATGTTCTAATACCACGGCTATTACAATCTGTTCAAGTGCGCCCAGCGCTTCACCCCGGCGAAACTTCTGCCAGGTCTGCACAAACACACCCCGACTACTGTCACGATCCTGTACTATCATGCCTGCCTTGTCCTGACTGTTCACACATGAGCCAGCGCATCCTTTTTTCCGCCCCACTCGCAGTGTTCAAAAATGATACAGCTAATACAACGCGGGTTTCTGGCCGTACAGGTGTACCTGCCGTGCAGGATTAACCAGTGATGTGCATCCTGCCTGAATTGTTCAGGCACATTCCTCAGCAGCTTTTTCTCGACTTCTAGCGGGGTTTTCCCCGGTGCGATCCCGATCCGGTTGGCAACACGGAAAATATGGGTATCCACTGCTATTGTTGGTTCGCCAAATGCTGTATTCAGTATTACATTGGCGGTCTTGCGTCCAACACCCGGCAGCTTTTCCAGCGCCTCACGATTGTTCGGGACCTCGCCGCCATGCTGTTCAAGTATAATGCCGCACAGTCTGATGATATTTTCGGCCTTGGTATTATACAGACCGATCGTTCTGATAAAGGTCTTCAGTTGGTCAACGCCCATATCGATCAGTGCGCGGGGAGTATTCGCAACTTTGTACAACTCCCGTGTTGCTTTGTTTACACTGATATCAGTTGCCTGTGCCGAGAGCACTACGGAAACCAGCAATTCAAATACCGAAGCATATTCCAGCTCGGTCGTTGGTGAGGGATTCTGGCTGGCCAGCGCCTCAAAGATCGCAGTGCGTTTTTTTTTATTCAAGCGGGTCCTTGACTGTATCAGCCAATGGCGCCGTAGCTGTAACTGCCGAGGTGACCAACTCGGGTTGAGCCAGTAGCGCGAGCAGACATCCTGCAATAATAAATGCACCTGCAACCGTATCAAATAAAGGCAAACTGACTGCCGTTTTGGCTGCATGGTCAATGGAGGTGATATTGATATGTACTGTACCTGTCACCAGTAATTCGCGCAGCAGACCTGTCAGCAGACATAACAGTACAGGCAATGCTGCCATTATCATCGACTTGCGTAACATACGCGCTGGCGTATGTATTAATACTTCCTGCTCCAGTATCAGCAGGACCAGACTATTCATCGCCAGCAAGGGCACATAAATATCCACCATCACACGCACTTGGTAAAGATGGGCCTGTAATAACATATCAAGTACGGAAACCCAGACCGATGTAATCATCAGGATGAATACCAGACGGAATTGATGAGGCACCAGATTACGGATAACTGCCAGTGTGACCGAACTGAACATCAGTACCAGCATAAATCCAGACCCAAGCATGACAGCCGATAGCAGGGTAGTACTTCCGGCGAGCAGAGACCCCAGCCCAAGTGCTACCATAAACACCGGGTGCCTGGACAGGTAGCTAGACAGTTTTCCGGATAACGTCATCAATCACTCTTCTCTTTAAAGTTACAGGCAGGTAATACGCATGCTGAGCGTCCATAAGCGTTTCGAGGCAAGACTACTGTGCCTTATCCACGCTGGTCTGTTGCGCACCCAGCTGCCGGATCAAATGGTTATGTAAACCGCCAAAACTACCATTGCTCATTATAAGCACATGGTCGCCGGCTCTTAACTGGCCGAGCAGATAGTCTGTAATAGCAGCGGTTCCTGTGAACACATGAAGTTTCACCAATGCTGATAATGCATCCTGTAAATCCCAGGCCATCTTCTCGGGCTGACAGGCGATGACCTCGTCTGCTTCGGCCAGCGCCCCGGCCAGTGTGTCCCGATGCGTACCCATTTTCATCGTATTTGAACGCGGTTCAAATACAGCAAATATACGCTCTTTACCGACACTGGCACGTAGTGCATTCAGCGTGACCCGGATGGCTGTAGGATGATGGGCAAAGTCATCATAAACACTGACGCCGTTGACTACCGCAAGCCGCTGCAAGCGACGCTTGACGCTTTTGAACTGCGCCAATGCCTCCGCGCTGAGCTCCGGCGAGACATTCAGGCGGGTCGCCGCCGCCATCACGGCAAGCGCATTTTCAGCATTATGCTGGCCTATCAGATCCCAGTTAACCGAGGCTACCGGATGCCCATCATGGGTTATCCCGAAGCCGGACATATCCGGCTTGTTTGCCTGCGCCTGCCAGGCGGCATTGGTTGTGCCAAACCCGACGGTCGGAGTCCAACACCCTGACTCCAATACTGTATTGATGTGTGGATCACCCTGTTTATGGATAATCTGTCCATTTGCAGGCACGATCCTTACTAATCGACGAAATTCGCGAATTATATCCGTTATATCACTGAATATATCCGCGTGGTCAAACTCAATGTTATTAATAATCAGCGTGTTTGGCCGGTAATGTAAAAATTTGGAGCGCTTGTCGAAAAAGGCAGTGTCGTATTCATCTGCCTCGACGACAAAACAACTGTTGCTACCAAGTCGTGCTGAGACTCCAAAATTTTCCGCGACGCCACCAATCAGGAACCCCGGGTTTTTACCAGCATATTCCAGCACCCATGCCAGCATTGCTGTCGTTGTTGTCTTGCCATGTGTACCGGCTACAGCCAGGACATGTCTGCCTGCCAACACATGTTCAAGTAACCACTGTGGCCCGGAGGTATAGGACAACCCGGAATTCAATACATATTCGACCGCCGGATTGCCACGGGACAAGGCATTACCGATAATAACGATATCTGGCGTGTTCGAAGTAAATGGGTCAGTGGTGTAACCGTCGTACAGTGTAATACCGCTCTGCTGCAACTGGGTGCTCATTGGGGGATAAACATTCGCATCCGATCCTGCAACATCATGCCCGAGTTCCCGGGCCAGTAGGGCGATTCCCCCCATAAACGTACCGCAAATTCCGAGTATATGAATTTTCACATTCCACCCTCGACTGGTAAGACAATCTGCAAGACAAGACTGGTCAGCGTTATATAGGTAACAGAGCCGAGTATGCCCAGCATGTAAGAGGCCGACAGGGCATGCCGGAGTATATGAGTCATCACCGCGACATTCCATATCACCAGAACCAGCACCAGCAGCCCGATCATTGTCTGTATTTCAGTGTTAATCTCAAAAAATACCCTCCAGTAAAACAGGGGGACAGCTATCAGACTGAAGATCAGACCGGTCCCGGCCAGCGCTGTACCGGTCTGTAACCAGCGCCGGGTAACGCTGCGAAGATAAAGAAATACAAAGGTAATCAGCAATAACATGATTGTCTCGATGAAACCGGTCAACACGGCAAAGTAGAGTGACTGGGTTGGCAACAACAGGATCGCACTGATTGCACCGTAGGTGAACAGTACCGGCCAGAACAAAACCGGGGAGGCAGGCAGATCCTGCGGACACTTTTGCAGCAGGCAAATACGGAAAAATTCATTTAAAACCAGAGTTATTGCGTTACGCATGCCAAAAATTCTGCTTGGTTGTCTGACCGGTTAAAGTTGCCATTCTTGATGATTCAGCCTGATTGTATGATACCTAAGGACTTTGATTGATTTTTTTTATCCTGTCGATTTAATTTATCCGGCACCGGATTGGGATTACAGCATATACCATTATGGGCGCAGCATTGACATCAAGGCCAATGACGAACCCGCCGCAGACTTGTTGAGGCAATGGATGCAGATTCATGAAAAGAATGCCTGGATGTTACGCAGTCTACTGGAAGATAAACAGGACATTAACCACCCGATACATGGTCTGATATCGGGTGGTAGCTGTAAAATTGCTGGTACGTTGGGTTAGACGTTAATTTGTCTTATTGCCCGGGTTGCAGGCCGGAGGGTGGTTTAAGCATTTCTTCGAGTTCTGACAAGACCGCTGAATAGACCTTGCGCTTGAACTCAATGACCTCAGTGACCGGATCCCAGAAGTTAACCCAGCGCCAGTTGTCAAATTCCGGACTATCACTCAGGTCGAGTCTTACAGCATTTTCATCACCGAGTAGACGCAGCAGGTACCAACGCTGCTTCTGACCCCGGCAAAGCGGTCGGGAATTCTTCCTTATAAACCGTTCAGGCAACTCATACCTGAGCCAGTCACGGGTACAACCAATGATTTGTACGTGCTCAGGTAACAGGCCTATCTCTTCGCGTAATTCACGGTACATGGCCTTTTCCAAGGGCTCACGCGGTTTTATGCCTCCCTGGGGAAACTGCCATGCATCCATACCAATACGCTTTGCCCAGAACAGCTGTCCTGTGTGATTGGTAAGTACGATGCCAACATTCGCACGAAAACCTTCGGCATCAATACTTGAGTTGGAGAAGTCTGTCTGATCCAGCACTGTTCGTCTCGCCTGCTATCCTCTCTGCCCTTCAATTAACCGAGCAAATGTTTGATAGCGTCACGTTCTTCTTCCAGTTCTTTGCGGGTTGCATCCATCCTGGACTGGCTGAATGAATTAATCTCCAACCCCTGAACAATCTTGTATTCGCCACCTGCACAGGTGACCGGGAATGAATAAACCAATCCTTTGGGAATACCGTAGGATCCGTCGCTCGGAATTCCCATGCTGACCCAGTTATCACTGGCCGTGCCGTGTGCCCAGTCACGCATATGCTCTATCGCCGCATTGGCAGCAGAGGCAGCGCTGGAGGCGCCACGTGCATTGATGATTTCTGCACCGCGCTTGGCGACACGGGGAATGTAATCTGACTCATACCAGGTGGGATCAACCAGTGACAGCGCCGGTTTACCTGCGACTGTGGCATGGTGGATATCAGGGTACTGGGTGGTTGAGTGATTGCCCCAGACCACGACCTTACGTACATCGTTAACGCTCTTACCGGACTTGTCTGCCAGCTGTCCAACCGCACGGTTATGATCCAGACGCATCATCGCCGTGATGTTGCGGGGATTAAGGTCTGGAGCATTATTCAGTGTAATCAATGCATTGGTATTGGCCGGGTTACCCACAACCAACACACGTACATCACGTTTGGCATTCTTGTTCAGGGCTTTGCCCTGTACGCCGAAGATGGCTGCATTCGCCTCAAGCAGATCCTTGCGTTCCATACCTGGACCACGCGGTCTGGCGCCTACCAGATACGCAAAGTCTGCATCCTTGAAGGCAACATCCGGGTTATCGGTTGTTACTACGCCCGACAGCGTCGAAAATGCGCAATCCTGCAGCTCCATCACCACGCCTTCAAGCGCCTTCAGGGCCGGGGTTACCTCCAGTAATTGAAGAATAACAGGCTGATCCTTGCCGAGCATTTCACCGGCGGCAATCCTGAATAATAAAGCGTAACCGATTTGTCCAGCCGCACCTGTTACTGCAATTCTTACTGGTGATTTCATACAGCCAATTTCTCCTGATTTTTAATTTATTAAGGAATAATTCCGGTTATAACGCAGGCCTTTCATTCTAATCAAATACCGGCGCTGAACGACTGTTATTTTTGCCGCACCCCGGGGGCGGACGGCGCCGTCATCCTCACACACCGGATGTTTTGTCTAACACGACTGCATATGATAACAGGTGGAAACCATGCAAGACACTGTTCTCACTGTTGGAATGAAAGTTGACGGTGGGATGCACACTGCCTGCTGACACCGTGAACTGATAATCGGCTAGAGTCCACGTTTACAGTATTTTGTCTATAAATACTGGTTTAAACAGGACTTTTATTGCATTTTCCGGTAAGCTTGGAGCCCGAAGAATAGTATCAAACCATCAAGTTATTCTGCCTGGTGGATAACCGGACTGCAGTCCCGACAATTTCCCTGGACATGGGGTTCGTATATGTGACCATGGGAAGGTTTACGCAGCAACGGTACAGTGATACATGTCAACTAACGCAGGGAAATACGTCTGATCGCCTGAAGCAGCTATGCAACTTGGGTTCAGACAAATAAAATAGTTGCATTTTCTTCTTGAGAAATCTTCTTAAAAAGGGAAAATCACAACAACTTTGAAAAAAACGGGAGTTTTCCCGCAACTTGGGTAAATACGAGACGCAATATGAGTAATAGCAATCCATCCTGGTTATACAGTGGAAACGCGGATTTTATAGAAGATCTGTATGAAGACTTTTTACGTGACCCCGGTTCCATATCCGCAGAGTGGCGTGACTTCTTCAGTGCACTACAGCAAAACACGGAAGGACCAAAGATTGAACGGGCCCATTCTGCTGTACGTAATACATTTCTTGAGTCCGCTAAAAACCGGTCTGTGACAATCAGCCAGGGCGTGGATTCCAGCGTCGATCACCAGAAACAGGTATCTGTATTACAACTGATAAATGCCTACCGTTTTCGCGGACATCAGCAGGCAACGTTGGATCCATTAAACCAGCATGAACGTCCGTCGGTTCGCGAGCTTGACCCGGCATTCCATAATCTGACTGACGCAGACATGGACAGGATATTCAATACAGGTTCGCTTTCAGCTCCTAATGAAATCAGTTTGCGGGAGATCCTCAGGATAGTCCGGACTACCTACTGCGGTAATATCGGTGTCGAATACATGCACATTAATGAGACGGAACAAAAACGCTGGATACAGCACCGTCTGGAAGAACCACTGGCTACCCCCACGTTCGGCGAGACAAAAAAACGCCGCATATTGAACAGGCTGATTGCAGCCCAATCTCTTGAAGAGTATCTGCATACAAAATACGCCGGCCAGAAACGCTTTTCTCTGGAAGGTGGTGAAAGTCTGATTCCTCTGCTGGATGAACTGGTGCAGGAAAGTGCGAAAGCCACTATCGCCGAGATTGTCATTGGCATGGCACATCGCGGACGACTGAATGTGCTGATTAATATTATTGGCAAGATGCCTGCCGAATTGTTTGGTGAATTCGAGGGCAAGGCCTTTAAAAATGTCAAGGATATCGATGATATCCAGTCCGGTGACGTGAAATACCACCTCGGCTATTCCTCAGATATCCAGACAGATGCCGGACCGGTCCATATGACCCTGGCATTCAACCCGTCTCACCTTGAAATCATTAATCCGGTCGTAGAAGGTTCTGTACGCGCCCGGCAGGACAGACGCAATGACCGCACCCGCGATCAGGTGTTGCCAATTCTGATTCATGGTGATGCTGCGTTCGCCGGACAGGGTGTGGTGATGGAAACATTCCAGTTGTCCCAGACGCGCGGCTATTCTACCGGCGGCTCCGTGCATATCGTGATAAACAATCAGATAGGATTCACTACCAGTGATCCTCTGGATTCACGATCAACATTTTACTGCACCGATGTGGCGAAGATGGTGCAGGCGCCTATCTTTCATGTGAACGGCGATGATCCGGAGGCACTGGTGTTTGTTGCAAAGTTGGCTCTGGATTTCCGTAATGAATTCAAGAAAGACGTCGTCATTGACATGGTTTGTTATCGCAAACAGGGACACAGCGAAACCGATGAACCAGCTGCTACGCAGCCAATCATGTACAAACAGATTCGCAAACATCCCGGCGTAAGCAGAAATTATTCCGATCGTCTGATCCGCGAAGGTGTAATTCAGCAGGAAACCCCAGCAGAAATGCTGAAAGAGTACATAAATTCGCTTGATACAAACGAGTCGGTTGCCGGCCCGCGCGCGACCAATATCAACATGACCCATCTAATCAACTTTGCACCTTACAAAGGGACGTCCTGGCGGGACAAGGCTGATACAACGATTTCAAAAGAGAAGGTCGCCCAATATACCAATTCAATAACCCGGTATCCCAGCCATTACAAACTGCATCCAACAGTCGCCAAAGTGATAGATGGTCGTATTCAGATGGGTAAGGGCGAGACCCTGATGGACTGGGGTTATGCTGAAAACATGGCCTATGCGGCACTGGTTGATGGCGGTCATGCGGTCAGAATTTCCGGTCAGGACAGCGCACGTGGCACATTCTTCCATCGCCATTCCGTCATTCATAATCAGGAAGATGGTGATACCCACCTCCCGCTGCAGCATATACGTGACGGTCAGGCAAATTTTCTGGTGATCAACTCGATCTTGTCCGAGGAGGCAGTCCTTGGCTTTGAATATGGTTACAGTAGTTCAGAGCCAAAGTCCCTGGTCATCTGGGAGGCCCAGTTCGGCGACTTTGCCAATGGTGCCCAGGTAGTGTTCGATCAGTTCCTGAGTTCATGTGAATCGAAGTGGGGCCGGTATTGTGGACTGGCAGTATTTCTGCCACACGGTTATGACGGTGCCGGTCCTGAACATTCCTCAGCCCGCCTTGAACGCTTTCTGCAACTGTGTGCTCGTGAAAATATGCAGGTCTGCGTACCAAGTACGCCTTCCCAGATGTTTCACATGTTGATGAGACAGGTATTACGTCCGTATCGCAAACCTCTCATCGTAATGACACCGAAGAGCCTGTTACGCCACAAAATGTCTGCCTCTCCGGTAGATGAGCTCATTAACAGTGAGTTCAGACTGGTTATCGACGAGAGCGACAAGATTAACAAGGCTGATGTTACCCGTCTGCTGTTCTGCTCCGGAAAGATCTATTTCGAATTACTGGAAGCCAGAAGAGAAAACAAAATCCAGAACATAGCCGTTGCCAGGATAGAACAATTGTTCCCGTTCCCGTCTGCCGAGGTCAAGGCAATGATTGATAGTTATCCAAATCTACGCGAAGTAGTCTGGGTCCAGGAAGAACCGAAGAACCAGGGTAGCTGGTATTATATGCAATCCCGCGGGACGATGATTGGCTGTTTGAGCGAGAAACACACATTCGGTTATGCGGGCAGGTTCTACTCGGCCTCACCTGCAACCGGCTCAATGAAGCTGCATCTGGCACAACAGAAGCAGTTGATTCAGGATGCCTTGCAGCTGGACAAGCTTGAGGTAACTACACATAAAAGGGCGCTTAGTTAATTTAATATCAAGTACGATGAAAAGGAGAAGTTTGTGATAGTTGACGTTAAGGTTCCGGTATTGGCTGAATCAGTTTCAGAGGCTACGCTTATCATCTGGCATAAAAAACAGGGAGAGGTAGTCAAGCGCGGTGATAACCTGATTGATATTGAAACTGACAAGGTTACCCTTGAAGTGGCGGCCATGAGTGATGGCATCCTTGCCGAAATTGTTAAAGGCAATGGTAAATCTGTCTCCAGCGATGAGGTTATAGCTCGCATTGATACAGCAGGCACTGGCAAGGCAGATAAACCTGCCGAACCG
>CAMBTO010000002.1 GCA_945870865.1 Klebsiella pneumoniae | reverse complement strand
AATTTCCACCACCCACTGACACCGGCCTGAATTCGATAGATGTCGGGGCCGTTCTGGTACGGGGTCGTGCGCCAACTTATATAGATAAGAAATACCCGTTGTAAGTTAGTAACTTACTGACCCCGGGATGTTTCCATCCCGGGTTTTTTTATTATTGACCAGTCGTCCAACCATACGCGTATAACAAATGGGTATATAAACCCTCCGTTGATGGGATTTTTTATTGACATTGTATCGTGTAAACAGGATTATCAACCAAATGTAAAAGATCATTCAATAGGTGAATTAGCGTTATATAATAATATCTTACACACATCAAATAACTGGAGGGGGCCCCATGCGTAAATTGTCAGAGGTAGCAAGTCTACGCAGCTGTATATCAGCTGCGATTGCGTTGTCAGCAACTACGTATTATCCAACATTACTTCATGCCCAGGCGCTGGAGGAAATCGTTGTCACCGCACAGCGCCGTGTGCAATCACTGCAGGAAGTACCCATATCCATCCAGGCCGTATCCGGACTGGAACTGACCCAGAATGGCTTTAGAACGATGGAAGACATGTCATCGTTCTCACCCTCGGTAGAAATCAATGAATCACTGCATGAATGGTCTGTGACCATCCGCGGCATGGGCAATGATGTCGCCAATATGTCGGTTGAACAATCCGCGCCTATCTTTGTTGACGGTATCCATTTTGGGCGCCCCTCCATGATCAAGGGTGCATTCCTCGATCTGGAACGGGTAGAGGTACTGACCGGCCCTCAGCCTATCTATTTTGGCCAGAACGCCACCGCTGGCGCATTCAGTCTTACTACCCGAAAACCAACAGAGACCTGGGAGAGCGAAGCGACCGCCGAGTTTGGAAACTTTGGGCGTACCACCTTTGAAGGCGGTATTGGTGGGCCAGTCTCGGAGTCTGTAGGCATCCGCCTCGCGGGCAAATGGGACTCAACCGATGGTCATCTTACTGACGCCTTCACCGGCAATGTTTTTCCCCACCGGGAAGACAGTTCGGCACGTCTGACGGCCTTGTGGAAGGTATCTGAAAATTTTGAGGTGCTGGCCAAGGCAGAGGTCACAAAAAGACGGTCAGCCGGTGATACCAACGTGGTCTGCGAAAGCGAATTTCCACCACCCACTGACACCGGCCTGAATTCGATAGATGTCGGGGCCGTTCTGGTACGGGGTCGTGCGCCAACTTATGATGCATTATACGATCAAAGACCGATCCCAAATTGCGCAGAAGACGGATTCAAGGCGTTCGGTGTTCAGGAAGGTACCGGTAATTATCTTGCCCCGCTTCAGGGGATAAACAACGACGATGGTCGTTCCGGTATTCTGGACATCCGTGCCCTGGCCGCCCAAACCATGCCGGGCGGTGATTTGACTTCCCGTGAACCACTGGATGCATGGAACTACCGTCTGGGTCTGACCTACGAACTCGATAGTGGTATCACACTTGAATCCAGCACAGGATTGGTCGATTACCAACGGGAAACCTTTGAGTCAACAGACGAATCTCCGTATCTGATGGAAGCGGCCCGGCGCGTGGAATTGTTCGACATGTGGAGTCAGGAGTTTCGTATAAGTAGCCCTTCGGGTGGGCGGATTGAATGGTCAGCAGGTGCCTATTACCAGAAAGAAGAACTGGCGTTGGACGGTGTCTATACGATGCGTGCCAATATCGTTCAACCCCTGCATATCATAAATCCTTTTAATAATGCCGAGTGGAAGAGTGCGTTCGCAAACTTTACCTTCAACTTCCTCGACGAAAAGGCATCCATCGATATCGGCGGCCGTTACTCGGACGTCTCAAAAGATGGTGGAATAGACACCACGGCGGCAACCTATATTTTTGATATCAACCCGGACTCCGTCGTCGCGACAGGTCGTTTGGCCACCACCGGTGCTCCTGTCGTTGATGTTGTAGGTGACAACCGGATATATGCCGTACAGCACCGTCCGGCAGCGGGTGGAGGCGATGTTGTCAGAGAGGTTACGTCAAATATCATCAGTTGCCAAACCGGCTTGACCCCCACCGGGGCCGTACCGAGCACCGCCTGGACGACCGGTATACCGAATCATCCCGGTAAACCGGGACTACAGCAGTGTGGTAAATATGCCGGTCTGGCCGGATACTGGACCCATGAATGGCGAGAATCGGCCGATATTCCTGAGGCATGGGACACCCGGGCACCAATCGCACTCGGGCCAAATCTGTACGGTATCAGACGTGATCCTGGACCCTTTCGCGATGTCTACGGTGAGGACAGTTTCGACCCGCAGATCACCCTGCGTTACCGACCGACCTCAAACCATTCTGTTTACGCAAAATGGGCCAAGGCATTCAAGGCCGGGGGTTTTGATACCAGTGACCGGGGCATGCCGCGAGGTGGTTTGCGCTATCCGGAATTCAATCCATCCGCTCCGAGCAGATTTGACGCAGACGGTCAGAAAGAATTCACCTATCTGGCAGAACATGCGAGTGTTTATGAGATAGGTGCAAGGGGTGACCTGTTTGACGGAAGGGTAAGATACGGACTGACACTGTTCTATCAGAAGATACGCGACCTGCAGCTTGAAACCGAGATTGCCAGCTTTGATGCATTGCTCAGCGGCACACCTTCAACCGGTCGATTCATGACCAATGCAGGTGCCCAGCGCAACCGGGGCCTTGATTTCGAGTTCGGCTGGGCGGCCTCTGATCGCCTGACGCTGACAATGGCCGGCGTCATACAGGACTCGATCATGCTGGACTTCATCGGTGGTTGTACCGATGCCGAGGCGGATAATGCTGACACAGGTGACTGCTGGAGCGAGGCGGAGTCTATCGCATTGACAACAGGCACGGCCTTGGGTGCAACTACTTTCCTTTCCGGATTTATCGACCGCACCGGTTACAAGGCGCCTCGAGCACCCGACTGGAAGGTTATTATGGGTGGAGACTACGAACGGCCGATATTTGACCATTATGTGGCCAAGTTAAACAGCAAACTGGCCATCTCGGACTCCTACACCCAGGACACGCTTGGATTCACCTATGTCGTGGCCTGGCCCGTCCATTACGACCTGAATCTGCTTGCGGGCATAGGCTCTGCTGAAGGGACCTGGGATATCAATGTCTATGGTCGCAACTTCTTTGGCGCCAGACAGAAATATTACCCGGAATACGAACAGGACTTCCGAGGTATTGTTGAGGAAGATATGCCGGCATCCAGTTTCTTCACTTACGGCATTCAGTTCAATTATCACTTCAAATAAGTCTTGATTAGGTAACACAGGCCCCGGATATTATACATATCCGGGGCTTTTTACCCCGCAGTACCGGACATCGGGTTAATCTTGTAACAAGCGTCTGTTATGATGGCTTCTTGTTAATACCGGGAACCTGTCGTCATGAAAAATAATCCTCTCGAACTTGCTATCGAACGCGGTCTGTTTATGAGTCGCTGGCTGATGGCACCGATGTATATCGGCCTGGTAGGCGGATTAATCCTGCTTCTGTATACGTTTGGCATGGAGCTGGTGCACCTGTTCTCGCACCTGACTGATTTGACCCAAAATGATGTCATCCTCGGCATATTGTCGCTAATCGACCTGTCACTGGCCGGCAACCTGATATTGATAGTGATCTTCTCCGGTTACGAGAATTTTGTCTCGAAGATCAATACCGGGGGACACGAGGACCAGTTTGAGTGGAAAGGCACTGTCGATTTTTCCGCACTGAAACTGAAACTGATCGCCTCCATCGTTGCTATTTCCGGGATACATCTGCTGAAAGTATTTATGGATGTTGGCAAGGTATCTGAATCCCAGATTATGTGGATGGTTATTATCCACGTCGTCTTTGTGGTCTCCGGCGTATTACTCGCCCTTATGGATCGCATCGTCATCAGCACCAAGGTTGCAAAGTCGAAATAATCGCTTTATATACTTGACCCCTGCCGGATAAATAGTTATACAAAGTCATCGTGAACTTTTATCGACTTCTGCTTTTCGTCCTCCTGCTACTGCCACTGTCGGTGGCAGTCAACCGCGTCAACGCCCAGGATCAGGTCCCCGAACCGGTATCAGCGGCTGATTCCAAGCTGCAACAGGCGCGTATCCAGCTGCAATCCATCCAGCAATCACTGGTGGAAAAACGTCGGCAACTGGATCAGTTACGCCGTCAGCTGGGAAAACTGACCGATGCTGTAGAGCGTGAAGAACTGCAAAAACGTATCAGTCAGGAAGAGGCTGACATGAGTACGCTGCGTCGTTCTTTCGAGAATATTGCACTCGGCGGGGTGGATTCCAGCGTGTTTGACCCGGCAAAACAGAACCTTCAATTTGACTGGCAGCAGGAATTGAAACTGATTCTTGAACCCCTGTTCCAGAAAATGAAGGAACTGACAGACAAACCACGCCAGATTGAACAGCTGAAAAGTCGTCTGGTTATTCTGGAAAGCAAACAACGGGTGATCAGTCGTGCACTGGAAAATCTCGGTCTGCTCCGTACGGATGATCTGGATGCCGACACTCGTAAATGGCTCGATGTGATCCATCAGGCTTGGACCCAGCAGTACAACGACATCATGCGGGACCAGGACATCAACCGTCTGAGGCTGAATGTGATGCTGGATGATGATGATACGTTCCTCAGCCGTATCCATCAGTCCATGACTGATTTTATCACTGGCAGTGGCCGTAATCTTGCCCTGTCGCTGGCTGCATTTGTCTCTACCTTGCTGTTGATGAAGGCCATGTTTTATCTGTACAACCGCGTGAGCGGAAACAGCATCAGAATGTCCATAGGCAGGAGAATATTCACCTACGGCTACCATGCCGCGACACTGATTCTGGCCATCCTTGCCGCATTGGTTGTCCTCTACCTGCTCGGCGACATGATGCTGCTGGTCATCGCGGTCATACTGCTGGTACTTATGCTGGTGGGCTTACGCAATAAAATACCATTTATTATCGAAGAAACGCGGATGTTGCTGGATCTTGGGCCAGTACGGGAATATGAACGGGTAATCTACCGTGATCTGCCTTTGATGGTTCGTTCACTGGGCGTATATTCACACCTGAATAACCCGGCGCTGGAAGGCGTCTTGCGCCTGCCGATGACAGACGTGATGGGGCTGGTATCCCGCCCTGTACGTGATGATGAACCATGGTTCCCGACATGCACGGGCGACTGGGTCATGTTTGCAGACGGCAGCATGGGTCAGGTATTGCGCCAGACTCTGGATATAGTCCAGCTGCGTTCCCGCGGCAGTATCCTGAACTGGAACACGGCTGATTTCCTCAAGGAGAATCTGCGCAACCTGTCGCAAGGCTTCAGTGTGTCGATTACATTTGGAATTGACTACAGGCACCAGTCCATCAGCACAACTGAGGTACCGGCCATCCTGAAACTGGCGATAGAGAATGCACTACAGCCGTCGGAAATTAGCAAACATATCGAAAGCCTGCTGGTCGAGTTTCAGGATGCAGGCGCCTCTTCACTGAATTACCTGATAAACGTCAGTGTGAATGGTGAGGCGGCAGACTGCTATTACGCCATTGGTCGACTGCTGCAACGCACCTGTGTGGACTGTTGTAATACCCATGACTGGGGCATTCCATTCAACCAGATGACTATCAATGCCGGCACGGGATTTGGTCCGGCAACTGCGTAACTAAAATCAGTTAAATATTCTCTGTCCAAACCAGGTGGCATTATACCCCCTGTTAACACGACGCCACCTGTATGGCGCACTTCACTCCCCTAAAAAAACCGGCAGAAAACACCTGTTTTTATGGGTATTATCTAGCTTATTATATAGCTGTCCTTCCTTAAATTAATAACAAAAAAGAGCGTATATGTCACTAGTGAATGGGTTCAAGGCATTCGCCGTTCGGGGTAACGTCGTAGATATGGCAGTGGGTATTATCATGGGTGCAGCCTTTGGCAAGATTGTGTCGTCTCTCGTCAACGACCTTATCATGTCGCCTATTGGTGTGCTTATCGGTGGTGTCAGCTTTAACAAGCTGGCCATCACATGAAAAGAGGCTTCGGGAGAGGCAGCAGCCGTCACCATGAATTATGGGCAGTTCATCCAGACAGTGGTTGATTTTCTGATCATATCTGCCGCTATATTCGTTGCAGTCAAGGTCATCAACAAATTGCAGAAACAGGAAGTCCAGACCGAGGCACCTCCCAGCGCAGAGGTTCAACTATTGACAGATATCAGAAATCTGCTGACTGAAAACAACCGCAAGAATCAGGGCTGAATATTCCATAATTCTTCCATGATCGCCCGTCGAAAGGATTCTTGATTACACTATAATCCAGGCTATACTTTCGCGCTGTTTGGTAGGACTCAACTGCCATCAGCGCCAATGCTATCGTTGTATCCGGAAAATCAGCATAATCGTCACGGGTGAGACTTGCGTATAAAATAAAACAAGGAGGCGTCTTTCATGAACCAACTACGGGTTCTTGTACTATTATCACTGTGCTTCACCCTGCCGGTAGCGGCTGATGAACTCGCTGATCTCAAAAAACAGGTCGAAATCCTTGCCAAAAAAATCGAACAACTTGAGCAACAGCGCAAGCAGGCAGATACGGCTAAAACCGAGGCAGTCGTTGTGGCGCCCTCAGCTGAAGCAACTAAAACACCTGCTATCCCAACCACAGACCGGGAGGTAGTTACAGCAGGCGATTTCCCGGGCTCATTCAGGATACCCGACACCAACACGTCAATCAGGATCCACGGGTTCGCCCAGGTAAATTTAATCTATGACTTTATGGGCAGACCCACCTCCCGCGGTGGTGACTCCGCTGGAATTGCAACAGCCCCGCTCGAAGGCAGTCCGGAATATGAAATGCGGGGCGACAGCCGCATAGGCGCACGCGATAGCCGTCTCGGAATATCCACATCCACACCGACAGATTATGGTCTGGTCAAGACGCTGATCGAGGGCGACTTCAACGGTGCACCCAATGACAAGGCCAGTCGTGCCACGACCAGCCGCACAGCTTTCACTATACGCCATGCCTACGGTGAGTTCGGTGGATTCCTGTTCGGGCAGTCCTACACGAACTACATGGACATCTCCGCATTTACCGAAAAGCTGGACGGTGCCGGCCCGATCGGACGCACCTTTATGCGCCAGGGCCAGATACGTTATACCTATAAATTTGATGACGACAGCCGCTTTGCTGTAGCACTTGAAAACCCCCGCGGCGATTTTGTTGAAGCCAATGATGACACACTGGATGACAGCGTACCTGATCTGACCGCTAACTACCGTTACCAGACCAGACGCTGGCACACACAATTCAGTAGCATGTTAAGGCGTATGGGTGTCGATGATGGTGGAGTGAACGGAGAATTTAACGGCGTAAGCGATAATGCGATCGGGTGGGCGCTCCAGCATTCGACGGCGTTCTATCTCGGTGACAGCAAGGACCGTATATCCTGGTATCTTCAGTTCGGCGATGGCGTGGGGCGGTACGCGGAAAGTGGTGCAGATCAGGGTGCCTCGATTAATAAAGACGGCAAACTCGATACCCAGTTTACCTATGGTGGCTTTGTCAGTTATCGTCATTGGTGGACAGACACCATCCGCAGCAACATCGATTTTGGCATGATGCGTCATGATCTGAATCCGCTGGATGAAGCGATGTTCCCCAGCCTCGAACGTAGTCGGACACGCAACGTGTATTCCAGTCACTCGAATATCATCTGGTCGCCAGTCGATCAGGTATCACTGGGCATTGAATATGTCTGGGGTAACCGCGAAGCTCATGATGGTCGCGAGGGCAAGGTCAGACGACTGCTGTTTACATCGATTTACGATTTCTAACGGGGAGCTGATTTACAAGGGCCGGCTATTTTACCCGTATCTTGTCCAGTAACTCCATTTCCATTATCCACATACACAGTAACAACCGCTCACCCGGTTGCATCGCGCTGATGACTGCGCCCTGTGCGGCAGGGTCATTACGGGTTTGTTTGAGGCGATTCAGACCGGCAGTTATGCATGCCGTCATACTATCGTCCAGATTCAAATGCGCGGCATCGATCAATCGGGCTTGATTAACGGTATCCTGACCAAATAACCGGGCCAGCTCACTTTCAGCCTGATCTTCTTCAGTATTCATATGTCAGCTAATACCCGGAAACAGACGGGCCGATTATCTGAAAAACCCGGATAATCGGCCCTGAATATCACCCGATGTAGTAATCAAACCTTACGTTCGCGTTTCTCTGCAAGCGAGAACTTCTGATAATTTGTTACCTCAGCACCAATACCAATACGGCGGGTATGCACATCGAGCATGAACGGTCTGCCCTCAGCCAGCGTACGCAAACCGGTGCGGATCGCCTCTTTCAACTGGTCCGTGTTCGTCACTACCGCGCCAAGAATATTATAGGCGGCCGCCAGCTTGGTGAAATCAACGACCGGATTTCCCAGATAGGAAATATAGTCACGGTTGGCCTGACCGGCAGGGCCATTATGCCCCATCATCTGCCAGCGGGTCTCTTCATAGGTATGGTTATTGAAGATGACGGTCATGACCGGGATGTCGTAACGTGACATGGTCCACAATGAATCGGTCTGCCCAAACAGAAAACCACCGTCACCTTGGAACGAGACGACTTGCCGGTTCGGCAGTGCCAGTTTGACACCCACCGAGGCACCGGTACCCCAGCCGAGCGCACGCCCCTCCGTACGTCCCACCTTCAACATTGCGTCATCGGCAAACGGGAACATGCCCAACGTCTTGTATTCGGTACCTTGCTCGGCAACTATGACAGCATCCTTTTCCATCTGTTGTCGCAATTCATAGACAAGCGCCGGCCATGGCACGGGCGCGCCCTTGCTCATACGCCCGGCTGCCAGCCTCGCTTCCATGACACCCTGCGTATGGCCGCCAAGTATCCGCCTGCGCTGCTCGGTCAGCTTTTTCAACTGCGCCGGGGTCGCCAGCGTGTTTACGGCGGCGACCAGATCTTTCGCCACTTCGGCCAGATTGCCAACCAGCGCGGCCACCATAGGCGCATTCCTGCCTATCGTATTCTCATCGACACTGGCATGGATCTCGCGCACGGCATTACTGCGACCGCCATACCCGTTACGACGCGTGCGGGCACCAAAATTAATGTACAGGTCTATCGGTTTTGGATTGCGTTGCAGATAGCCCGCCACCTGATCATCTTCACCCACCCAAAGCGGGTGGGTATTCGGAAAATCAACTGTAATACTTCGATACTGGATAACGGGAATGGCGAGCAATTCACATAGTTCGACCAGCGCTGCTCGGGCATTGCAATGCCCAACCTCGGGACCCACCTCCATTAGCGGTGATTCCGAACTGAGTAATACCTTCGCCGCCCTTACCACCTCGTCTGCATCAGGCCGGATACTCATCGGCACATTCAGCGCCTCACGAGAATACACTGCGGCAGTCACCTCCTTGTACATCAGATCGCGCGGTGTCCGGATATAGGTCGGCCCACCCGGCAATACACTGGCTACCTTGTAGGCCTTGCGCACCCATTCAGCCAGGCGCTCCGGCTGGTTCGCCGTCCAGGTCCATTTTGTATAAAAGCGGGCAGCCTCTTCCCAGTTGTCGATATCCTCGTGACTATCCGTACCCTCGGAGGCCGAATCGGCATGATCGCTCATGATGACCAGTGGCGTCCGATCCTTCATCGAATTGTACATATTCGAGGTCGAATGCGGCAGACCTACACGACTGTAAAATCCGAAAGCCGGTTTGCCGGTCACCTTGGCATAACCATCGGCCATCGCCACCACCTGTCCTTCCTGGGTCGCCTGGATCAGCTGGATCTGCGGACGACTGACCAGTGCATCCACGATCGGCCCGAGACCCGAACCGTTTGAGCAGAACAGATAGGGCGTACCGGTCTCTGCCATTTGTTCGAGCATAAGATCGCCGCCGGTACCGGTTATGGTCCGGACATATTCCTTTGGTAATTCGCCACCGGGGATAAACGGTTCCACCGCCGCCATCGCCGATTTGGCCGCCGCCATGCTGTAACTTGCAGCCGCCATACCACTGAGAAATCCGCGCCTTGAAATCCTGGCATTAATAAGGTCTTTGACTAGTTCACGCATATTGCGCCCCCTGCATAAAATAATTTATAAAATACAGATGAAAAATTTGCCAGTGTATATATCAGTTCTCTTTCACAGCAAAATTGTCGATCAGATATTTCTTCACCGTCTCCATTTCGTTTTCATGAATCGCCGCACCCCTGGCAACCATGTCATAAAAATAGGTTTCCCACTCCTCTGCAGTCAGCTTCTTGTGCGAGTTGGTTATATTATCCAGGCCATGGCAGGCAGTGCAGGCAGTCAGTATCTTGTCCAGACCCTCACCCGGCGGCAGTCCCTGCGACTGACCAGCAATCGGTAATATGATTCCTGCTACCATCAGCAGGACACGTATATCCTGCCAGATTATTTTTTTCATGATTGCCCCCAAGACAATTTGATGGTCATTTTTGCGAGTTTCAGAATAGTCCTCAACTACGGTGATGTCCATCAAAATACCACCTCTGGAACAGGCAAAGTTGCGCTTGCACCAGATTTACACATTGCTATAAATTTGCTAGTTTACCTGCATGATTGATTATATATTAGCGACTGAATGTTAAACCGTCTGTATATATCGAGGTCTGGCAGCCCCGATTAATATTGCGCTTTATCTATACTGAAAAAATCACCGCTGAATCGATCAAAAAAGGTTATACGCATCCATGAAATCAACCTTCCTGCAGTCCCTGTTACGTAAACGTATGACCACGCATGAAGATTTTGCCGACAGTGGTCTGAACCGCTGCCTTAGCGCACTGGATTTGACCATGCTGGGTATCGGCGCAATCATCGGGACAGGTATCTTTGTATTGACCGGTATTGCGGCGGCAACCCAGTCCGGTCCGGCGGTTGTACTTTCATTCATTCTGGCTGGCACAGCCTGCGCATTTGCGGCCCTATCCTATGCGGAATTATCCGCCAGTATCGGGGGCTGCGGCAGCGCGTATAATTATAGTTATGCTGCGTTTGGTGAGGTATTTGCATGGATTATCGGCTGGGACCTGTTGCTTGAATATGGTGTAGCAGTGGCCGCTGTCGCCAATGGCTGGTCCGGCTATTTCCAGAATGCACTGGTCGCAGTTGGTATCGGTTTGCCGGAGGCACTGACCCGTGCCCCGAGTCTGGGTGGCATAGTCAACCTTCCCGCCGCGGTCATCGTCATGGTACTAATGGCCCTGCTGATAATTGGCGTAAAACAGAGTGCGCGCTTCAATGTGATTATGGTATTTGTCAAATTGACGACCATCGTCATCTTTGTGGCAATTGCCACATTTAATGTCAATCCGGAAAACTGGTCGCCGTTCATGCCGTTTGGCTGGTTCGGTGAAAGTGCGGACGGAAAACCCGTGGGGATTTTTGCCGGCGCCGCGCTGGTATTTTTTGCCTATGTTGGATTTGATGCCGTATCAACTGCCGCCGAGGAGGCGCGCAACCCGCAACGCGACCTGCCGATCGGCATTATCGCCTCTCTCATTATCTGCACTGTTATTTATATTGTCGTCTCCGGCCTGCTCACCGGCATCGTGCCTTATACTGAACTGAACGTGTCATCACCGGTTGCACACTCTCTGCAGTTGCTGGGCTTCAACTGGGCCTCCGCCCTGGTTGCTACCGGCGTCATTGCCGGTCTGACGACTGTTATGCTGGTCCTTTATTATGGTCTCACCCGCGTTATTTTCTCGATGTCCCGTGATGGACTGTTACCGGCCGTATTTGCGGCTGTTAATGACAAGACCCGTACACCGGTTCGGATTATCATCATCAGTGGCGTACTGATTTCTGTCACTGCCGGATTTATTCCGCTGGGTGAACTTGCCGAGCTGGTCAATATTGGAACATTGTTTGCGTTCGTAATGGTGTGTCTGGGCGTGATTGTGCTGCGAGTCCTGCATCCGGACATACCACGCCCGTTCAAGGCACCGTATGGACTCCTGTTCCCTGTCCTTGGCGTAATATCTTGCAGCAGCCTGATGCTAGCATTACCGCACATGACCTGGATCAGGTTCATCGTGTGGCTGATACTCGGGCTGGTATTCTATTTCGTCTTTTCCATGCGTAACAGCAAGTTGGCAGCCAGATCAGGTCCCTGATAAGCCATGAACCATGCACAAGTGTAACTGGCCTACACCCGGCAATTAATAAAGGCAAACGATGTCATTCAGTCTCGACAAGTTTTACGAAGCCAACCGCAGGGTATTGATCTGGATAACCCTGATAGCCCTGTTGTGGCTACTCAGGGACTTTTTCGGTCTGATCTTCATCACCTTTGTGCTCGCCTTTATTGCCACACCTCTGGTACGCAGTGGCCTGACCCGCCTGAAACTGCCATATCGCCTTTCATTGACGCTGATCTACCTCATTTTCCTGATCGTACTCGGCAGTTTCATTCGTTATGTCACGCCGAGTGTCATAGGTGAAGCCAATATCTTCCTGAATAACTTTGGAGAAGTCCGGCAAAAGCTGATCGAACTGGGACATGATGCCGACAGTAAATATCCCGGCGTCGAGCGTTCCATGCATGGCTATATTCGGAGCGTACTAGATGAAGAATCGCTGACAAATGTTGATAGCCAGCTTGATGTCTACCAGGCCCAGATTGGCCTGTCTGACATGGACCAGGTGCAGTACAGCATAAAAAGAAACAGTAATGATGAAATGCAGGAACGGCTGCGTCTCTACAATGACAAGGAAGCGGAATTGCTGATTACGTCATTAATGAACTACCAGATGGGCAAGGTCCGCGAAAAACTGCCGGTCATGATTAACTACCTTTATCACGGCACAGCTACCATGCTGCTGGCCTTGCTGTTCAGCTTTCTCATCCTGTTTGACAGCGTACGCCTTGGCGAGCAGATGAAAAGTCTGGACAACTCGCGATTACGCTATTTCTATCAACAGACTGCCCAGCCTGTGCTCCGGTTCGCCTATGTCGTCGGACGTGCCATTCAGGCGCAGGCAATGATAGCCTGCGTAAACACCCTGCTGACTTTTACCGGACTGTTGATACTGGGCATCCCGTCCAAGGCACTGTTGTCACTGATAGTATTCGTATGCAGTTTCATCCCCGTACTCGGCGTATTCATCTCGACCACGCCGATGGTATTGGTAGCACTGAATGATAATGGACTGGGGCTTGCCGTTGGTGTCGTCGTAATGATTGCCATCATTCATATCATTGAGGCCTACGTCCTGAATCCGATGATCTATGGTAAACATCTGAAGCTGAACCCAGTGCTGGTATTGATTATCCTGCTCGTTGCCTACCATGGCTTCGAATTATGGGGAATGATCCTGGGTGTCCCTATCGCCCATTATTTTATTCATGATGTGTTTGGTGTTCCCTTGTGGGATGACCGTCACCTCGCTCCCAGAACACCTGAAAATCCTGTCTGAACACCGTCCGCCGTCCCCCAATCTCCCTAGCAGTACCCTGAAGTTTTGAGAGCCAGTTCACGATTAACAAATCAATCGCTGACAATTGCTGCTCACACATAAAAAATACGCCTGACATTTATGTCAACCATAGAGTCTGATTCTCGTTATTGGCAACAGGAGCAATGATGAATTCGCTGACTTTGTTGCTTTACTTGTGGATTATTAATGCTTGCCCGGGATCAATCCGGACTGAACAACCAGGAGAATGATGATGAAAATGGAGTCCAGAATTGTTATAGCGTTGTTGATAAGCACGTTGGTCACGGGCTGTGCTGCAGGATCTTACAGTGAACGCCAGGCTGTCGGCGGAATTACAGGCGCTGCACTCGGAGGACTACTCGGTGCCCAGTTTGGCGGCAAGCGCGGCAACGACGGCTTGATAACGACAGGTGTAGGAGTATTTATCGGTTCGCTGATAGGCAGTGAGATTGGACGATCGATGGATGAGGTGGACCGGATGAAGACCAACGAGGCAATTAACAGGGCGCAAACCGCTCCACTGGACGAAAAAATCACCTGGAACAACCCGCAAAAAACCATTCAGGTTCAGTGACGCCGGTGCGGGACGGGCATTCTGAATCTGGCAGCTATTGCCGCGAATTCCAGCAGACTGTATCGATTGGTGGCAAGAATGAGCAGGCCTATGGTGTGGCCTGTCGGCAGCCGGATGGATCCTGGCGAATAGTCGAGAATTAATACACGAAACTATTTTTTTTGACCCGTGTCAGAAATTGCAGTGCCCGTTGCCGGTAGTTTCGTGACGGTTTAATGAGTCAAGGATTATGTAGTCTGTCGTTTTGTTAACACTGATGTCTGGCTCCCTCCCCCCCGCCAGGCTTCAACTGACAAAACCCCGGTCTCATGGTCTGACATGCCCGGGTCGACTGTTCTAACAGTCGGCCCGGCTAACTTTCCGGATTCAGAATTTTTCCACCCAGTTTTTTTATCATCGCAATCACCAGGGCCTCAGTGATGTATACACGATCCTGATCTGTACTACGCAGCACCAGATTCACACCTGGCATGCCCACACGAAAGAACGGATAACTGCCAATACTAACATCGACAAATTGTTGTTGAATCGTGGTGAGATCCGCTGCAAATGTGCCTTCAGCAAGATTGGTGCGGATACTGACGGTTACCATGGGTGGGCCCCCGGTCAATCTGTTGCTGAGACCTTCAAACATGGCCTGCATGATCGTGGGTACACCCGGTAACACAAACACATTGCCAATATGGATACCCGGCGCACCTGTAACCGGGTTCGGTATCAGCGCCGCTCCTTCCGGGATATCAGCCATTTTCAGCCTGGCCTCGTTCAGCATGCCCGGGGCATAATAGCTGTCCAGCACAGCCACAGCCTCTGGATTCCGATGAAGATTTACACCAAAGGCCTTCGCAACTGCCTGCGCGGTGATGTCATCATGCGTGGGGCCTATGCCCCCGGTTGTGAACACATAATCATAATGGCTACGACAATGGTTTATCGTCTCGATGATAGTCGGCTCATCGTCTTCTATCACCCTGGCGTGTTGCAATCGAATACCGAGTTCATCACAACGCTTGCCGATGTAGGATAAATTGGCGTCACGGGTACGCCCGGACAGGATTTCATTACCGATTATGATAATAGCAGCAGAGAGATTGTCTGGTTTACTCATAGACCTTGCACCAGGAATTTACCGGTTGACCCGGATATTATCAATCAATCTTGCCGGTCCCAGCCAGGCCGCGACCAGCACAGACAATTCAGACTCATTCGCGGCGGGTACACCCAGATCGGCCGAACGACGCACACTGAAATACTCCGGTCGCAGTCCCGCTGTCTCCAGCGCCTGCATCCCTGCCTCTTCTACAGAACCATAGACACCGCCTGCATTATGCAGCTTGTCCGCAGCGGCCATCAGCGTGCGGTAGATTACCGGTGCTATCTGACGCTGCTCTGCTGTCAGATAGGCGTTACGTGAACTCATCGCCAGCCCGTCAGACTCCCGGATAATCGGCATACCCATAATGGTGGTCGGAATACACAGATCCGAAGCCAGACGACGGATGATCAGTAACTGTTGGTAGTCCTTTTCGCCGAACAAGGCGACATCGGGCGTCACGTTAATCAACAGCTTGGTCACCACGGTGGCGACACCGGAAAAATGATCGGGGCGAAACTTGCCACACAGGATAGTGGACAAACCGGGCACATTGACCCGTGTATCCACATCCATACCGCCGGGGTATAACTCCTTCAGATCCGGCGCAACCAACAGGTCCAGATTATTCGACTCCAGCTTGTGGCGGTCGGCGTCCAGCGTACTTGGATACTTCTCGTAGTCTTCACCCTTGCCGAACTGAATGGGATTAACAAAGATACTGACGATGGTCCTGTCACTGATCTCGCGGGCGCGCTCCAGCAACGACAGATGGCCGTCATGCAGGTTGCCCATCGTCGGTGCAAACGCGATACGGAGTCCCTGTTGTTTCCAGCCTGCAATCTCGCGGCGCAGACCGGGTAAATCGAATACTGTTTTCATAAAATGCAGGAACCTGTATCAGTTGGAATCAATTACATCGCAAGATATAAGTACGTGGACAGTCTAGTCGAAACTCTGGGCCGCTGTGGGAAATTGCCCTGACCTGACAGCCTCAGAATATTGTCTGACAGCATCGGAAATATTTCCACCCTGTTTGAGGAAATCATTCGCCATTTTTGGAATATAACCCGAGATACCTATCACATCATAGATGACCAGTATCTGTCCGTCGCAGTCCGGGCCGGCTCCGATTCCAATCGTCGGGATCGACAACGCCGCGGTGATCCTCGCCGCCAACGCACGCGGAATACATTCGAGCACGATCATGCCGGCCCCGGCATGTTCGAGCGCCAGCGCATCGGCAAGGATACGTTCAGCATCCGCACTGTTACGTCCTTGCACCTTGTAACCACCGTATTTGTGTACAGACTGAGGTTGCAAGCCCAGATGTCCGCAAACGGCAATACCGGCCCCGGTGATTGCCCTGACCTGCCCGAGTACCTCACTGCCACCTTCGAGCTTGACCATGTCGGCACCCGCCTCGATCTGAAATCGTCTGGCATTTGCCAGTGCCTGAGCCGCATCGGTATAACTGTTGCAGGGCATGTCAGCGACCAGCAAGGCAGTCTGTAATCCACATCTGACCATGCCAGTGTGATAAACCATGTCCTGCATCGTGACCTGTAAGGTGTCTGAGCCCCCCTGCAATACCATGCCAAGTGAGTCACCGACAAGCACTACATCCACGCCGGCCTGCTCCAGCAATCGGGCAAAACTGGCGTCATACGCGGTCAGGCAGACTATCCTGTTACCCGTCTGTTTCATATCCCGGATCCGGGACAATCGGTCTGCCGTGTTCATAGTTCCTTCGGGTTAAAATAGTGACGACCCGGAGCGAGATCCTGGATATATTCGAGCAACATCTGGAAGTTGCCGGTATTTCTGGCCAGATCAAAATCGGCCGTATTCACGATCAATAACGGAGACTGATCATAGTTATAAAAGAAGTCGATATAGGCATCAGCGACGGACTTCAGGTACTGCTCATTGATGTTTCTTTCATAGTTGTTCCCGCGCTCATAGACCCGACGTTGCAGATCGTCAACATTGGCCTGCAGATAGATCACCAGATCAGGCGCCGGGGCCTCATCCAGCGCGAGTCGACTGTAGATCTGGTTATACAGGTCAAGTTCCTGGTCACTCAACGTGATGCCGGCAAACAGCTTGTCTTTCTGGACCAGAAAATCAGAGACCAGCGAGGGTTTAAACAGATCAGTTTGCCGGAGGGCTTCCATCTGGCGGAGGCGCTGAAACAGAAAGTGTAACTGCGTTGGTAACGCGGCGGACTTCGGATCCTGGTAAAACTTTGGCAGAAACGGATTCTCGGAGGCGGACTCAAGCATCAGATCGGTGCCGAGGGCATCTGCGAGACGGATGGCGAGCGTGGTTTTGCCCACACCGATAGGGCCTTCTATCACGATATACTCCGGGCTGACCTTGCTCACAACGCGCCTATCCTTTGCAAAGGTTCGGCCTGCAAGCCCCGATATAAATCAATGGCAAGTCCAACGCCGGGTATGTCAATAAGCGGGGCTAACTCCAGCAATGGCTCAAGCACAAAACTGCGTCTGATCATTTCCGGATGCGGCACCGTCAATCTTTGCGTCTTGATACTCATATCCCCGTATAAAAGTATATCCAGATCCAGTGTGCGGGGTCCCCAATGCATCGTGCGGACTCGTGCGTGGTTTTGTTCAATTTGCTGGAGCGCATCCAGCAGTGCCTCTGCCGTCAATGCCGTCTCCAGACTGACGACGGCATTAATAAAGTCTGGCTGTTCCTGCGGCCCCAGCGGTGCACTCTGGTAGAGTGAGGAGGCCTGCAGCAACGCGGTATCAGGCAAACACGCAAGTTCTGACAACGCTGCTGTGACCTGTTGCTGCGGATGGTCCATATTACTGCCCAGACCAATATATACGACCATCATCAAACCTGTGGCTTACGTGACCGGTTCCTGCCACCACGGCGCCTTTTCCGGCGCGGACCGGCCGGTTTGTCCTGCGTCTGCGCGAGTACCTGTTCCGGGTTTTCAAGAAACGCCGTCCACCAGTCCGCCAGTTCCTTCTCATTTTCACCGGCCTCAGTGCGCAACAACAGGAAGTCATACGCGGCACGGAACTTCGGATGTTGCAACAAGCGCTGCGGACGACTGCCCTTGATCCGTTGCAACCTGGACTGCATCTGCCAGACATCCCTTGCCATCTGCGTATGCCGGCGTGGCATCGCTGTGCTGTGTACTTGCTTGGAGATGACTACATCGCTGGCGAGCGTAATCGAATCAAGCTCCGACAAGCCGCTTTCCATATATGTACGGGACAGCTCTATCATCGGCATCCATAACAATGCCGCAATCAAAAAGCCTGGTGAGACCGGTTTTCCTTCCGCGATCCGGCTGTCCGTATTACGCAAGGCATGTATCAGCAGCGTATGCGGAAAGCCACCTTCCTGCTGCTGTAACACCTCGTCGGTCTGCGGAAACAGGATGCGGAACAGATCGAAATGGCGCAGCTGCTCAAACGTCTCCAGCGCCTGCCCTCCGGTAAACAGCTTGATACATTCCTCAAACAGGCGTGCTGCCGGGATGTCTTTCAATAATTCATTCAGCCTGAATATCGGCTTTTCGGACTCAGGATCTATACGGAAACCGAGCTTCACCGCAAACCTGACTGCACGCAACATCCTGACCGGGTCTTCGATATAACGCTGATCCGGGTTTCCAATCAGGCGGATACGCCCGGCGCGGATATCATTCATCCCGCCGACATAATCTATGACCGAAAAATCTTCAATATTGTAATAAAGCGAATTGACGGTGAAATCGCGTCGCCAGGCATCATCATCAATTGTGCCGTAGACATTGTCTTCAAGGATCCTGCCCTCCGTCATCTGCCTATCCCCATCGTCGGGGGTATGGTGGGCGCGGAAGGTCGATACCTCGATTATTTCATCGCCGTATCTGACATGGGCAAGGCGGAAGCGTCGACCTATCAGGCGACTGTTACGGAACAGTTCACGAATTTGATCAGGACGGGCATCGGTCGCCACATCAAAATCCTTCGGTTCGCGACCGAGTAACAGGTCACGCACACTGCCACCGACCAGATAGGCACCATAACCGCCGTTCTTAAGCCGGTACAACACCTTTAGCGCATTTTCACTGATCTGGTTGCGGGAGATATTGTGGTCCGCGCGCGGTATCACCTGCGGCCGTGGCCGCAACTGGCTGACGTTGCTGGTTTCATTTCCTGTTTTCATCATATTTTATCTGTATATCGGGCCGTTTCAGAGCGCTAATGCCAGTGCAGCTGACGACACCGGCAAGTACGGTTTTCCAGAAAATAACATCGTGGCCGATACGATACAGCAGAATCAGGATCGATTCACACTATGATCTGATTGAATTCACAAGTATTATAGCGCCCTTCTGTGTTCCGCTCCCTTCGTCTAGAGGCCTAGGACGCTGGCCTCTCACGCCGGTAACAGGGGTTCGAATCCCCTAGGGAGCGCCATTATAATAATCATGACTGAAATTCTACCTATACGCTGCGGCCTGTTCCGGCGCTTGCTCGCCATCGCCTACGACTGCCTGTTACTGGCAGGAGTGCTGTTCATGGCCACCGCTGCACTGCTCCTGTTTACCGGAGGCAACGCCATCCACAGCGGTAACTATCTGTACCTGCTCTACCTGATTTCATGCTGTCACCTGTATTTTTGCTGGCAATGGACACACGGCGGACAGACGCTGGGTATGCGCGCATGGAAGGTCCGGATGATAACACCTGCGGGCGGCACGATCAGCTGGCGTCTGGCCAGCCTGCATTTCTCTCTCGCCATGCTATCCTGGATATTGCTAGGCGGCGGGTTTCTCTGGGCGCTGGTTGATGCACAAGGCAGGACCATGCACGATCGCTATTCCGGGACCGGACTGTACAGAGTCTAAATAACGGTTCCGAAATCCAGAACCGTCGAGGATTTCGGAACCGTTATTTAGCACCCTATTCGGTACGCAACAGCGCCAATATCAGCAGGTAGAGTAATAGCGTCGGCACGATGACGCTGATCGCCGGATGGATCTGGTAAACCACCCCCAGATTTACACTGACCTCATTGGCCAGGTGAAAAATTATCCCGGCCAGCGTCCCGGTGAATACACGCTGCCCCACTACGGGCGAGCGTGCCAGACCGCGCACCAGCGGCACTGCCAGCATGATCATGCCAAGGATTGAAAACGGTTTGACCAGTTTTGCCCACAGGGCCTGTTCATACAGGCGCGTATCCTGCAGGTTATGGTGCAGATATTCGATATAGTTGATCAGACCCGGCAAGGTCAGATACTGCGGCTGGACGATGACGACGTTGATGATTTCCGGGTTCAGCAACGACTCCCACGTCGTCGACTGGCGAGAAGTATTTTCGATTTTTTCGGTGCTGATAACCGATTCAACAATGTCCCGCATGTTCCATTTGCCATTAACATAATCAGCACTGCCGGCATACAGGCTGCGGCGCAGGCTGCCGTCGGTGGCAAATTCGTACAGATAAATCTGTTCGATACGGTTGCCGGACAGCACCTTGCGGATATTCACATAACTGTTGCCATCGCGGATCCAGAACCCGTATCGGGTCTTCATCGTGATCTGCTCGGACAGCGACAGCGAACGCAGGTTTTGCGCCTTATCTTCACTATAAGGTGCGATCAGTTCACCGAGCAGGATGACCATAACCAGCATCAGCAGGGACGACCTTGCCAGCAAGGCGGCAAGCCGGAACCGCGACACACCGGACGTATAGATCACATCAAGCTCACTATTGCGTGCCAAGATCCCGAGCACGGTCATGCTGCCAATCACCGCCGCAATCGGGAACAGATCATAGGCCAGACGGGGTACGGTCAGCACAACATACATGATCGCCTGCAACACACCGTATCGGCCCTGGCCGGTATCATCCAGCTGATCGACCAGCGTAAAAAAGGAAAACAACGCTACCATGACAAACAAGGCCAGCATGGTGGTCCATAACAGGTCACGGCTAATATAACGTCGCAGTATTCTCATTGTCGATTACACCACATCCGCTGCGGTCTTGCGCCGAAACCAGGCGCGCAACGCAGGCAGTTTGACCAGCACCACTATCGTCGCCAGCAACAGTAAATGCACCCACCACAGACCAACATAGGCTGATACGTCACCCCGCTTCAGCAGTGTCCGCGAAACACCCAGAAGATTGCTGTAAATCAGATAGATCAGGATGCAGACAAACACAGAGACATATCGACTGTCACGTGAGGCATAACGGTTTACCGCAAATGCCAGTAACGGCAGCAGTATCGCGGCTATCACAAACGAGATCCGCCATTGCAACTCGGCATGATACTGCGTCTGGTCAGACTGAAACAAACGCAAACTGGGTATCACCTCCATCCAGGTCAGGTCCGTCTCATGCTGGCCCTGCTCCAGCAACACCGCATAATTGCGGTAGTGGGTGATCTGGTAATTGACCTGACCCGGTTCACCGATATAACGGTTGCCGTTTTCAAAAATGACATAACGACTGCCGGACTCAGGTTGCATATGCAGTTTCGCATGGGCCGCTCGGATCAAGGCCAGCTGTTCACCCTGACGGATTTGCAGGAACACGTCTGACATCGTCTCGGTCAGCCTGTTCAACTGTTCCACATAGACGACCATATCGCCCTTGCTGAACTCGCGAAACTGCCCGGCGGAAATACCGCTGATATCGGACTCCACCTCGGCACGCCGCGTCAGCGCACGCACCTCGGCCTCCGCCCACGGTGCCAGGAAAAAGGTGATCAGAAATACGAACACGGCATACAGCATCGAAAGTTTCAGTATCGTCTTGATCGTTGAAGTCTCGGGTATGCCCGAGCTTGCGACCACGGTCAGCTCACGGTCCTGCGTCATCCGCGCCAGAGCCAGCACGACACCGAGCAACAGCGCCACCGGTAATAGTCGGGGCAACATCGACAGCAGCTTCATCAACAACATTTGCAGGATCAGATTCGCAGGCAGATCACCGGCGGCCGCATCAGCCAGATAATCGACAAAGCGGTTGCTGGCGAGGATTGCCAGCAAAAAGGTCATGATCCAGCCGAGTTTGGCCAGGATTTCCCTCTGGATGTAACGCTCAAGTATCATCTTTTAATTTGGCGACCACTCATTTACATTAATGCGTCCAGGACTATACACGTGATAAACTCGGGAAAATATGCAGGATCCTGCCCAATATGGACTGCATAAGCATATAAGCATAACGGTACAAACACATTAAACCAATCCGGGGATAGTACAGAAGATCATGGAATTCATCATTAAAAGCGGAAGCCCTGAAAAACAACGGACAGCCTGCCTGATCGTGGGTATATCCGAGCCCCGACGCCTCGGCAGTGCGGCCAAGGCCATAGATGAGGCCAGCAATCGCCACCTGTCGAACCTGCTGCGCCGTGGCGACATGGACGGCAAGATCGGCCAATCGCTGGTGTTGCACAACGTACCCGGACTGCTGGCCGACCGCGTCCTGCTGATAGGTTGCGGTCGTGAGCGTGATCTCGATGACGCGAAATTCCGCAAGATAACCGAACACAGCATCAAACAACTGACCCAGACAGGCGCGACCGAGGCGGTCAGTTATCTGCCCGAACTGAATCTGAAGAGTCGTGATGTTCACTGGAAGGTCCGGCATACCGTCGAGATCATTAACCATTGCCTCTACCAGTTCAACGAATTCAAGAGCAAGAAAAAACGCGAGAAAAAATCACTGCGCAGGCTGGTGCTGACGGTAACGTCACGCCGTGACTTGCCCGCCGGTGATGCCGCCATCCGCGAGGGACAGGGAATCTCCAAAGGTATCCGCCTGACCCGCGACCTCGCCAACCGGCCCTCGAATGTGTGCACACCAACCCATCTGGCCGCGCAGGCGCAACAACTCGGCAAGACCTACAAGAGCGTAAAGGTCAGCGTGCTAGAACGCGATGATATGCGCAAGCTGGGCATGAACTCTCTACTGTCCGTCTCAGCCGGTTCGGCCGAGCCACCGAAGTTGATCACGATGGAATATTACAATGGGCGCAAGGATGACAAGCCGATCGTGATGGTCGGCAAAGGCGTGACCTTTGATACCGGCGGTATCTCTATCAAGCCGGCAGCAGCGATGGATGAGATGAAATTTGATATGTGTGGTGCCGCCTCGGTACTCGGCGTCATCTGTGCCGTCGCGGAACTCGGGCTCCAGGTCAATCTGATCGGCGTCGTCCCCACGGTCGAAAACATGCCGAGCGGCACCGCGACCAAACCGGGCGATATCTTTACCACGATGTCCGGCCAGACGGTCGAAGTACTGAATACCGACGCGGAAGGCCGCCTGATCCTGTGCGACGCGCTAACCTACAGCGAGCGCTACAACCCGGATGTGGTCATCGATATTGCCACCCTGACCGGCGCCTGCGTCGTCGCACTGGGCAAGGTCGCTACCGGCCTGCTGGGCAACCACAGCCCGCTGGCGAATGACCTACTCGCGGCCGGGGAATACACCGGCGACCGCGCCTGGCAGATGCCGTTGTGGGACGAATACCAATCGCTACTGGACAGCCCGTTTGCCGACATGGCCAATATCGGCGGTCGCGACGGCGGTACGATTACGGCGGCCTGTTTCCTGTCACGGTTTACCAAAAAGTTTCGTTGGGCCCATCTCGATATTGCCGGCACCGCCTGGACGAGCGGCGCAGACAAGGGTGCCACCGGCAGACCGGTCAAGCTGTTGATGCAATACATACTTGAACGCTGCTCGCACAAATAAGCCTTGCACTTGAACTCTTCAGATTGATGGCCCGCGCTGACTTTTACATCCTGAACGGCAATACAGCGCCGTCCCGGTTTTCCTGTACGGTGGCGGGCAAGGCCTACAGTCAGGGCAACTCCGTTTACATCATGGCAACTGATCGCGAGGAGGCGGCCCGACTGGACGACCTGTTGTGGACGTTTCAGGACATCAGCTTTCTGCCACATGCCTGTGTCGATGATGCACCATCCGACACCCCGATCCTCATCGGTTGGCCGGGCGCCGAGGCACCGCAGACCGATGTGATGATCAACCTGACCGAATCCGTGGCCGACAATAGCAATGATTACAATCGCATCGTCGAGATCATTGCCGATGAGACCTCGCGGCGTGAGCGCGGGCGTGAACGGTACAAGGTTTACCGCGAACGTGGCTATGAGATGTTCAACCACAATATCACCGCGGAACAGGCCCATGGCTGAGGAAACCGGCAAACAATCGGAGTTGACCGAAAAAATCGACGAACTCGAGGCGCTGCTGATCGAACACCGCGAGCCCGCTGACCCCGGCCCGTCACGTGTCGTCCATACCGCCTCGGGCATACCGATACTGGAAGACCTGTTCGAACATGATGAATCGGACGATTATCCGGAACTGCCGTTCGACGACGATGAAGATGATGATGAACCCACACATGAACGACTCGAACAGATCGCGGGCGACCTGGAACAAAAGCTGACCCATGAACTGGACGAGATCGTCAACCTGCTGAAGGTCAATATGCGTGAAAGCATACTGAACGAGCTACAGATTTTATTAAAGAGCGATACACTGAAAAATACCGATGACGATGGAAAAGACCTACAACCCGAAACAGATTGAAGCCGAGTGGTGCCAGAGCTGGGAACAGGCCGGCCATTTTGCCGCCCACGGTGAGCAGTCGCCCTATTGCATCATGCTGCCGCCACCGAACGTGACCGGCAATCTGCACATGGGCCACGCGTTCCAGCAGACGCTGATGGACGTGATGATCCGTTACCACCGCATGCGCGGTGACGCGACGCTGTGGCAGGGTGGCACCGATCACGCTGGCATTGCGACGCAGATGGTGGTTGAACGTCAGCTCGGCCTGCAAGGGAAATCCCGCCACGACCTCGGTCGCGAAAAATTTGTCGAGGCGGTGTGGAAGTGGAAAGAGGAATCCGGCAGTACGATCACGAACCAGTCGCGTCGGCTCGGTGCGTCGATGGACTGGTCACGCGAACGGTTTACGATGGACGCCGGTCTGTCCGAGGCGGTCAAGGAGGTGTTCGTCCGCCTGCATGACGAGGGCCTTATCTACCGTGGCAAACGGCTGGTCAACTGGGACCCGGTATTACACACGGCGATCTCCGACCTCGAGGTCATCGCCACCGAAGAAGACGGCTCGATGTGGCATATCCGTTACCCGCGTGTCGATGGCAAGGGTTACGTCGTGGTCGCCACGACACGCCCGGAGACGATGCTCGGCGATGCGGCCGTTGCTGTGCATCCGGACGATGAACGTTATCGCGACCTCGTCGGTAAATATCTCGAACTGCCACTGACCGGCCGCCAGATCCCGGTCATTGCGGACGAGTATGTCGATCCGCTGTTCGGTACCGGCTGTGTGAAGATTACACCGGCGCATGATTTTAATGACTATGCGGTGTGGACGCGGCACAAGGACACGGCAGAACTGAAAGCAATGCCGTTTAATGGTCTGATAAATATCTTTACCAAAGACGCCAGTCTGGTCACCGAATCCGCTGACAAGACGATCAGCAATCCGGCATCGGATCTGATCCCGTCTGCCTATCGTGGACTCGATCGCTTTGCCGCCCGCAAACAGCTAATCGCTGATCTCGAGGCCGCCGACCTTCTGGATAAAACCGCACCCCACAAGCTGATGGTACCGCGCGGTGACCGCTCGAACGCAGTCATCGAACCGTATCTGACCGACCAGTGGTACGTGAAGATCCAGCCTCTCGCCGATCCGGCGATCAAGGCAGTCGAAAATGGCGACATCAAATTCGTGCCAGAAAACTGGACGAAGACGTATTTTGAGTGGATGCGCAATATTGAAGACTGGTGCATCAGCCGCCAGTTGTGGTGGGGCCACCAGATCCCGGCCTGGTACGACGAACAGGGCGGCATTTACGTTGGTCGCACCGAAGACGAGGTCCGCAGCAAGTACAAACTCGATAAATCGCTCGCGCTAAAACAGGATGAGGACGTACTCGACACCTGGTTCTCCTCTGCCTTGTGGCCGTTCACTACGCTGGGCTGGCCGGACAACACGAAAGAACTGAAACAGTTTTACCCGACCAGCGTGCTGGTCACCGGCTATGACATCATCTTCTTCTGGGTCGCCCGCATGATCATGATGGGCCTGAAATTCATGGGTAACGTGCCGTTCCGCGAGGTCTATATCCACGGACTGGTCCGCGACTCGGAAGGCCAGAAGATGTCGAAGTCGAAGGGCAATATCCTCGACCCGCTTGATCTGATCGACGGTATCGATCTGGAATCACTGGTGAAAAAACGCACAGTCGGACTGATGCGCCCGAAAGACGCCCCGAAGATCGAGAAGTCCACGCGCAAACAATTCCCGGACGGCATCGAATCATACGGCACTGACGCCCTGCGCTTCACCTTCGCGATCCTCGCCACGCAGGGCCGCGGTATCAACTTTGATGTTGCCCGCATCCAGGGTTATCGCAATTTCTGCAACAAGTTATGGAACGCCAGCCGTTACGTGATGATGTGTATGGAGGCGAACACGCTGGACATCCATCAGGGTGATCGCGAATACAATCTGGCCGAGCGCTGGATCAACGCCCGCCTCGCCCGCGCCGTCACTGACATCAACCAGGGCATCAATAACTACCGCTTTGATTTGTCCGCGCAGGCCATCTACGAATTCACCTGGGACGAATATTGCGACTGGTATCTCGAACTGTCGAAGGTCACGCTGACCGGCACCGATGCGACCGACGCGGCCAAACGCGGCACACTGTACACCTTGCTGAACGTACTGGAGATGCTGCTGCGCCTGATGCACCCGTTCACCCCGTTCATCACCGAAGAGATCTGGCAACGCGTCGCCCCGCTGCTAAACAAGACCGCACCGACGATCATGTTGCAAGCGTACCCGCAGACCGCGGATATCGCCGCCGACAACGCGGCAATGACCGAGATGGAATGGGTCAAGTCATTCATCCTCGGCGTGCGCCGCATCCGCTCCGAACGCGACATCGCCCCGGGCAAGGCATTGGCCGTGCTGGTAAAAGGCGGCAACACCAACGAAGGCAACTGGCTCGCCGCAAACCGCCACTACATCACCGCGCTGGCGAAGACCGCCAGCATCACCGAGGTCACCGAGGCCGACGACGACGCCGTGATCGCACTCGCAGGAGAAATGACTCTGCTCGTCCCGCTGGCAGATTTGATTGATCCAAAGGCCGAAGCTGCCCGACTGGAGAAGGAACTGACCCGCTTGCGCAACGAACGCGACCGCCTCGCCGCCAAACTGGCGAACAACGACTTCACCGACCGCGCCCCCGCCCCGGTCGTCCAGAAAGAACGCGACCGCCTCGCCGAGGTTGTCGATGGACTGGGCAAACTGGAAGAGCAATATCAGCGGATACTGAAACTGACAGGCTAAAGCATTACTAATGTCTTGATTTACTTTGTCAGCTTGTGCCAGCACAAAACCCGAAGGTACTGACCAGGCCAAAGAATCGTACAAGCCCTACCTCGCTCAGTATCCCGTCATTCCGGGTCGGCGCTAGCCGAGCCCGGAATCCAGTTCAAACAAGCGTTTTTAAAACCATCAAAACATGACCTGATAGCACTTTAAAACATCCCGCCACAGGAATAAGATGGCGTTAAAAGCCAGTTACGGATATCCAGAAACATACGATTTTTCAGTGGAGTAGGCGTAATGATAATAACGCAGAACCTCACGGACCTGATCCATCAGCCCGCACGATTTGGGCACGAAATCCTTCATAAATACCTCCATGTGATTTGTAATATTTCTGCGTGGTTGTCCAAATATTTTGTAGATATCTGCGCCCGATCTGGCGGCCTATCCCGCGTGCTGTAACATTTGAGCCTGAGAATATTCTTATTGTGGCAGTCATGCATTGACACAAGGAACCAGGCTATTGGCGTTCACGTGTGCGGACCGGCTAAATCGTTATGTATTGTTTGATTTCCTGATTCAGATAGCGGATTCGGTTAATTGGGTAAAGTATCACTGTAGTCGTTATAATGGCCGCTGAATCCGGCCATCCGGGACTAGCGAGTAAGACACGGGCAACAGTATGTTCGACAATATCAAAGAAGACATCCAGACCATATTTGATCGGGACCCGGCCGCGCGTTCGGCGCTGGAGACCCTGATCGCGAGCCCCGGTCTGCATGCGATGTTGTTCCACCGGATGAACCACTGGTTATGGCAGCGTGGTTTCTATCTGCTCGGCCGTATCGGCTCACACCTGTCACGGTTTTTGACCGGGATCGAGATCCATCCCGGTGCCCGGATAGGCAAGCGCTTCTTTATCGACCACGGCATGGGTGTCGTCATCGGCGAGACCTCGGAGATTGGTGATGACTGCTCGATCTACCACGGCGTCACGCTCGGTGGGACGACCTGGCAGAAGGGCAAGCGTCATCCGACACTGGGCAATGGGGTGATTATCGGTGCCGGGGCGAAGATACTCGGACCAATCATCATCGGCGCCGGTTCACGGATAGGCTCGAATGCGGTCGTGGTCAAGGATGTCCCGGCTGGCGCTACTGTCGTCGGCGTGCCCGGCCATATCGTCTCGCGCGACAAGCCAGACGAGACACTGAACAAGGATGCACAACGCCAGGCGATGGCGAAGAAGATAGGCTTTGACGCCTATGGCACCGCCAGTGACATGCCCGACCCGATCCAGAACGCGCTCGACACGATGCTGGACCACATGCACAAGGTTGATCAGGAACTTGAGGCACTGAAGAAAAAGATCGACCAGCAGTAACCAGTCATTCCTGACCTCTAATGATGCAAATGCACCACTTGTTGCACGGATCCCGTGCAATTTATTGCTATTGATTATCTGGTTGCCGACCGGCAAATAACAATATAATTTGGGAACAGTTTCCGGATAACTATAAATACAAAGATGACCTCCTACACACTCAGCACGATACACAAGATCGCCAAGTCGATAGATCGCTCTGTCGACCTGTCGCAGGCCTTGAACAGTCTCGTGCAGGGGATCCATGATGCGCTGGATGTGGACGTGTGCTCGCTCTACCTCAGTGATAACACAACCGGCGTCAATATCCTGATGGCGACCTTCGGCCTGAATCAGGATGTGGTCGGTACGATCCAGATCCCGTTCAATGAGGGGCTGGTCGGTCTGGTGACACAGACGATGGAGCCGGTCAATGCGGAGAACGCGCCGGCGCACCCGCGTTTTAAATATATCCCCGAGATCGGTGAAGACCCGTTCCTGTCGTTTCTGGGCGTGCCTATCTCGCACCACGGCGAGCACTTGGCTGTGCTGGTCATCCAGCAAAAATCGGCCCGCCGCTTCAGTGACCAGGACATTGCCTTCCTGACCACGCTGGCCGCGTTGATCGCCGGCAATATCGCGTTTGCCAAGGCCCGCGGGTTGATCGAAGGCCTGCTGTCCGGCACCCGTAAAGCCGGTGGTTTGTTTAACGGTATCGCCGGTGCGCCCGGTATCGCCATCGGTACCGGAGTCGTCACTTACAACCCGATAGACCTATCCTCCGTGCCAAACCGCGTCTCGGGTGACCCCGAAATTGAAGAGGAACGGTTCCGCACCGCGATCAACAAGGCCGTGGCTGAATTAAAGGAGATCAGTCAGATCTACAACGACACCTTGCCCGAGGCCGACCGGCTTTTGTTTGACGCCTATGCATTGATTGCCAGCGATGAAGACCTGATCAATTCCACGATAGAAAAGATCCACAGCGGTAACTGGGCACCGGGTGCCTTGCGCGAGACCATCGACGGGTATGCCGCGCAGTTTGAGGCGATGGAAAATGATTATATGCGTGAGCGGGCGAACGATATGCGCGACATCGGCAACCGTATCCTCGGCTACCTGCAGGCCGAGGAACAACACGACCGCGAATACCCGGAAAAGACCATCCTCGTCGGTGAAAACCTGAGTCCGCTGGATCTGGCCAAGGTGCCGCCAGCCCGGCTTGCCGGTATCGTCTCCGGTCACGGTTCGGGTTATTCACATCTGGCCATCCTCGCCCACGCGCTGGGCATACCAGCTGTGCTTGGTTTCTCGCGGCAGTTACCGATGGCTAAACTGGATGGCAATAAACTGATTATTGATGGTTATCAGGGCCAGATCGTGGTCGCCCCGATTGAATCCGAATTAACGGCCTATCAGGAACTGGTCGAGGGTCAGGATCAACTGGGTCGTGAACTGGCCACGCTGACGAGCCTGCCAGCGACGACACCCGACGGGCTGCGGATCCATCTGTATACGAATACCGGTCTGCTGACCGGGTTTACCCATGCGATCGATGTCGGCACCGAGGGTATTGGCCTGTACCGCACCGAGTTGCCGTTCATGAGCAAGGAGAATTTCCCCAGCGAGGAAGAGCAGACCGCTCTGTATCGGCAGGTGCTGGAGGCCTATGCGCCGCGGCCGGTCACCTTACGCACTCTCGATGCAGGTGGGGACAAGATGCTGCCCTACTTTACCGTGAAAGAGCCGAATCCATTCCTCGGGTGGCGCGGCATACGGCTGACGCTGGACCACCCGGACATCCTGTTGACCCAGCTGCGCTCAATGTTACGGGCAAGTAACGGGATTGAAAACCTGAAGGTGTTGTTCCCGATGATCAGCAATACCGGCGAGCTCGATCACGCTATCCGTCTGGTCCACCGCGCCCATGAACAGGTCACCAGCGAGGGGATCAAGGTTCGGATCCCGCAACTGGGGGCCATGATAGAGGTGCCCTCGGCGGTCTACCAGATAGACTCCATACTCAAACGGGTCGATTTTGTCTCGGTCGGGACCAACGATCTGATCCAGTATCTGTTGGCCATCGACCGCAATAATGAGCTGGTCGCAAAGATGTTTGACCCGCTGCATCCGGCCGTGCTGCGGGCGCTGGCCGACATCGCTGCCGCCGGAAAAAGGCATAAAAAACATGTATCTATCTGCGGAGAGGCCGCGGGCGACCCCTTGTTTGCCATCCTGCTGATTGCACTTGGTGTCGACAGCCTCAGCCTGAGTGCCGGTGACCTGCCGCGCATCAAATGGGTCATCCGTTCGTTCAGCCATACCTATGCCGATCAGTTATGGGAGCAGGCAATGCAGTTCGAGGAAACCGCGCCTATCCGCGCGATGATGACAGCTGCACTGGACAAACAAGGCCTCGGCGGCCTTATTCGGGCCGAAAAAAAGTCGGTCTGAGGCCTTTACTCCCTCCCGCACCGACCACCCAAAAAATCCACAAAAAACACGGATTTATCCACCCGTGGAGCCTGTAAAACAGGCGCTTTTCAGCTTATACTTGCCTGTCCACGTATGGCATGCTGCATCGCAACGCACATACGGTTAACAAGTTTCTCAAGGACAACCCATTGTGAACATGCAAACAAACGCCCCCGCTGCGTTTGATCAGATCCCCACTCACGCTTTCCGGTCGACTCGGCTCGGCGGGTGGACGGCTGACGCGTCAGACAAATCTGCTGGTCAAACCACACTGGCCGGGGCAATTGCGGCGATCGATAAATCGCTCTATGTCATCGATCAGAATGGCATTGAGATTTACAGCAACAGCGGCCACGCCACGCTCGGAACTTCACAGACCGGCGATTACCCCTTAAACGCCTGGATACCGCCGCTACGCATCACTGATCTGGGTGATGTGAGCTTCTGCCGTGATCACGGCATCCGCCTGCCTTATATGACCGGTGCGATGGCGAACGGTATCGCCTCAACACGGTTGGTCAGGGCAATAGCGCAAGCGGGTATGCTCGGCTCGTTTGGTGCGGCCGGTTTGATGGTTAATCAGATCGAGGCGGCCATACTCGAATTAAAAGCCGCACTCGGTGATACACCGTTTTGCGCGAACCTGATCCATAGTCCGAATGAGAAGGGCCAGGAAAAGGCCGTCGTTGATGTGTACCTGCGCCACGGCATCCGCCTGGTCGAGGCCTCCGCCTATATGGCGCTGACATTGCAGGTAGTGCGCTACCGCCTGCATGGCATTCACCGCGATGCACAGGGCACGATCGTTATACCAAACCGGATCATCGCGAAGGCCTCACGCCAGGAGGTCGCAACACGCTGGTTCAGTCCGCCACCGGCAAAGTTTGTCAACGAACTGCTGGCACAGGGCATCATCACTACTGAACAGGCCGAACTCGCCACACAGATCCCGATGGCACAAGACCTGACCGTCGAGGCCGACTCCGGTGGTCATACCGACAATCGCCCCGCGCTGACGTTGTTACCGACGATGCTCGAACTACGCGATAAATTGCAGGCACAATATAACTATGCCCAGCCACTGCGTGTTGGTGCGGCCGGTGGCATTGCGACCCCGGCTACGGCCGCCGCCGCGTTTGCAATCGGCGCGGCGTATATCGTCACCGGCAGCGTTAACCAGGCCTGCATCGAATCGGGCAGCAGCGATCTGGTCAGGCAAATGCTCGCCACCGCCGATCAGGCCGACGTGGCGATGGCGCCAGCGGTTGATATGTTCGAGATGGGCGTAAAATTGCAGGTGCTGAAACGCGGCACCATGTTTCCGATGCGCAGCAACAAGTTGTACGAGCTGTATCGCGCCTATGGCTCCATCGAACAGATCCCGCAGGCAGAACGTGAGTCGCTGGAAAAGACGATCTTCAAGGCGTCGATCGAGACCATCTGGCAACAGACCCGTGAATTTTTCAATGAACGTAATCCAGCCGAGATTGCACGCGCCGACAAGGAGCCGAAACATAAAATGGCGCTGCTGTTCCGCTGGTACCTGGGGCTGTCATCGCGCTGGGCCAATGCCGGTGTTACTGAACGCCAGATCGACTATCAAATCTGGTGCGGGCCGGCGATGGGTGCATTCAATGAATGGACCCGTGGCACCGCGCTCGAACAACCGGCCAACCGTAACGTGGCCAATGTCGCACTGAACCTGATGTACGGCGCTGCACTCTTCACCCGTATTAATCAACTGCGGATGCAAGGCGTACGCGCCACGGCATCCGTTGCTGTAAAACCGCTCGAATCCTCCGCCATCATGAGATATCTATCGTGACCAAGAAGCCTGACGCCTTACCGGAAGACCATACCACCGCCACTGCCGTACCACTGGCGATTGTCGGCATCGGCTGCCTGTTCCCCGGCGCGAGCGACCCGCAGACGTACTGGACCAATATCCGCGATGGTGTGGATGCGATCACCGAGGTGCCACCGACCCACTGGAACCCGGACGATTATTTCAATGCAGACAAACACGCGCCCGATATGACCTATGCGCGGCGCGGCGGCTTTATCAACCCGGTCGATTTTGACCCGCTGTTGTATGGCCTTAGTCCGAAAAATATTGAAGCGACCGACACGACCCAGTTGCTCGGCATGGTCGTCGCCCGTCAGGCCCTGCTTGATGCTGGTTATGCAACCGGCCGTGACAGCAATGATGGTAAACCGTTTGATCGCAACCGCACCAGCGTCATCCTCGGCGTGACCGGTACGCTGGAGCTGGTCATCCCGCTCGGTGCCAGACTCGGTCACCCGATCTGGCGCAAGGCGCTGGCCGATGCCGGGGTCGATCAGACTGTTGCAGAAGAGGTGGTCGAACGTATCTCCGCCGGTTATGTGCCCTGGCAGGAAAACTCGTTCCCCGGTCTGCTCGGCAATGTGGCCGCTGGCCGGATCGCCAACCGCTTTGACCTCGGTGGCACCAACTGCGTCGTTGACGCCGCCTGTGCCAGTTCGCTCAGTGCGATCCACCTGGCCGCGCTTGAATTGTATTCGGGCCGCTCTGACATGGCGATCACCGGTGGCTTTGATACGTTTAACGATATCTTCATGTACATGTGTTTCAGCAAGACACCGGCACTGTCACCGACCGGTAACAGCAAACCGTTCGACAGCAACGGTGACGGCACCATCCTCGGTGAGGGCCTCGGCGCGATTGTCCTGAAGCGGCTCGCCGATGCCGAGCGCGATGGCGACAATATTTATGCCGTACTGCGTGGCATAGGCTCATCGAGCGACGGCCGTGGCAATGCGATCTACGCACCCAGTGCGAATGGTCAGACCCGCGCGCTGAAAAATGCCTACCGTGAGGCTGGCGTCTCGCCTGCCACTATCGAACTGGTCGAGGCACACGGCACCGGTACACGCGTCGGCGATGCGGTCGAGGCCGAGGCACTGTCTTCGGTTTATCGTGAGGCGCAAGCGGAAGGCAGCTGGTGTGCCATCGGTTCGGTCAAATCGATGATCGGCCATACCAAGGCCGCGGCCGGTGTGGCCGGACTGATCAAGGTGGCGATGGCGTTGAAACACAAGGTCTTGCCCCCCACAATCAAGGTCGCCCAGCCACTTGAGATCCTGAACCCCGGCACCGCACCGGTCTATGTAAATACGCTGAAACGTCCGTGGATCGGCTCACCCGCCCACCCGCGCCGTGGCGCGATCAGTGCGTTTGGCTTCGGTGGCAGCAATTTCCATTGTGTGCTGGAGGAAGCACCGACGGCCACCACGGAGATCGACTGGGACGGCAAGGTGCTAGTACTCGGACTGTCTGCGGATAACCGTCAGTCGCTGCTCGGTAAATTAAATGCAATCGATCTGAAACAGGACTGGGACTTACTGCGCACGCAGGCGGCACGCAGTCTGCAACAATTTAACAGCGCCGACCCCTGCCGCCTGTTATTCGTGATCACACCGAAGAGTGGCCTGGACAAACTGTTCAATGACACGCGCCAGATGTTACAGAACCAGGATCTGAACCAGTGGAGCCTGCCAGAAGGTGCCTGGTTTGGTACAGGCAAACCGACAGGCAAACTGGCGATGCTGTTCCCCGGTCAGGGTTCACAGTACCCGGACATGCTGCTCGATCTGGCCTGCCAGTTTCCGCTGATACAGTCAGCGCTGGCCGAGGCCGATCAGATATTCAGCGAGATGAATGGCGGCGAATCACTGGGCAAACGCATCTATCCAATACCGGTGTTTAACGACGAGGCGCGGACGGCACAGGCCGAGGCCTTGCGTGCAACCCAGTATGCCCAACCGGCGATCGGTGCCGTCAGTCTGGGTGCGCTGCGCCTGCTCGACTATTTTGGTGTTGAGGCCGAGGCGACTGCCGGTCACAGTTTTGGTGAATTGACCGCGCTGTGCGCCGCCGGTCGTATCGATAGTGACAGTCTGCACCGGCTTGCGATCAAGCGTGGTGAACTGATGAATATGAGTGAGGGTGATCATGGCTCCATGCTGGCTGCGTCTGCCTCTGCGGCGGTCATCCACGAAATTCTGGAGGCAGAGCAGCTGGATCTGATCATTGCGAACAACAATGCGCCACGACAGGTGGTCCTGTCCGGTGCCACCGATCAGATCCGACGTGCCGCCGAGGTGCTGAAGAAACGCGGGCTGAGCGCAAAGGTTTTGACCGTCTCCGCTGCGTTCCACAGCAGCTTTGTCAGCGCAGCGGAAAAACCGTTCGCACAGTTTATGCAATCGGTCCGCTTCCACAAGGGCAAGCTCCCGGTCTATGCAAACACGACAGCCGAGTGTTACCCGCAGGCCGAGGCGGCGGTACGGCAGTTGCTGGCGCGCCAGCTCGCGCAACCGGTCGAGTTTGTCACCCAGATAGAAAACATGTATGCGAAGGGTATCCGCACCTTCGTAGAGACCGGCCCTGGCAACACACTGACCGGGCTGGTCCGATCCATCCTGGGTGATCGTGATCACACGAGCATCACGCTGGATGCATCAAAGGGCAAACAGGGCGGGCAATATGATCTCGCCTGCACACTCGCGCGGCTTGCCGCACTCGGACACGGCTGCCGTATCAGTCTGTGGGACGCCCAGTGGCTGACACAGCTGCCTGCGGCCTCCACCAAAAAACCGGCGATGACAATCACTCTGACGGGCGCCAACTATGTGAAGCCGCGCCCGCAACCGCAAAAAACCAGACAGGAACCTGCCCGTATGCAGATCACACCGACCACACCGGCCAGCACTACCGCAACACCAGCGCGACCCGGCGTAGCCACAACACCCGCTGCGCAAACCGTCGCGATCACACTGCCCACCGGCACTGATGCTCCGCAGGCACAGCAACTACTGGCTACCACACAACAAAGCATACTCGCATTGCAACAGATGCAGGAGCAGACCGCCGAGTTACATCGCCGTTATCTGGAAGGCCAGCAGGCGGCACAGCTTTCAATCCAGCGTCTACTGGAACAGCAGCAACTATTATTGACCGGCATACCGATCAGCCCGCTGCTTATTGCGCCAGTGCAAACGACACTACCCGCGGCACCCACTGTCAGAACAGCAACAACGCCGGTCATCACCACACCTGCCCCGGTTGTCACAGCGCCGGTCGTCTCTGCCCCGGCAGCAAGCACCGGAAAACTGGAAACGATTTTATTGCAGGTCATCGCCGAGAAGACCGGTTATCCGGTCGAGATGCTCAGCATAGAGATGAGTCTGGATACCGACCTCGGAATCGATTCGATCAAACGCGTCGAGATCCTCTCCGGCCTGCAGGAGCGGCTGCCCGGCATTCGCAAGATCCAGCCAGAGGACCTTGGCACGTTCAGGTTGCTGAAAAATATTATTGAATATCTGGCCGACGATGCCGAAACTCACAGTACCCCGGCCAGCATGATGACACCCGTCGTCACTGTCATCGCAGACGCCAGCCTGAACCAGGCCTTGCTTGAGGTAGTTGCGGAGAAGACCGGTTACACGGTTGATATGCTGCGACTCGATATGAATCTGGATACCGACCTTGGTATTGATTCGATCAAACGCGTCGAGATCCTGTCTGCGTTCCAGGAGCGTATGCCTGAAGCACCGACGGTGAATCCGGAAGACATGGCCGCATTACAGACACTGCAACAGATCGTGGATTATATGCAGACCCGGGGTGGTGCTGGAGACGCAAGCGTCGCATTAGCAGTGACAACTAAACCAGGCACTGCAACACCGGTATTTGATCAGGCATTGCTGGACGTGGTCGCCGACAAGACCGGTTACCCGGTCGATATGCTGCGGCTTGATATGAATCTCGATACTGACCTTGGTATAGATTCGATCAAGCGCGTCGAGATCCTCTCTGCATTCCAGGAACGCATGCCGGACGCACCCACGGTCAATCCGGAACACATGGCCACCTTGCAGACACTGCAACAGATAGTGGACTACATGCATCAGGGCAATACTGTCGCACCGGCTACTGCGGTGCAACCGGTAGAGACCAGGCTGCGCACGGTACAGCCGAATACACTGTGGCGCGGTGTCTTGTCAGTCACACCGCTGGAGCCTGCCAGCAATCGCAATCCACTGGATCTGCCTGCGCAAGCTATCCTCCATGTGACCGATTCCGGTGACGGGTTGTCCACCGCAATATGTAATGCATTTCAGGCACGTGGGTATAACGCCAGCGTGATCGGTATACACGAACGACGAACGGACGCAGTGGCCGGTCTGGTCATCGTTACACCGGCACAGCCGCACCCGGATTTTCTGGCAGAGGTATTTGAATTAATCCGCCACTACGGCCCCGCGTTAAAACAGACCGCCGCCGCGCAAGTTGTGCTGCTGGCCGGTGTCACCGGCCTCGGTGGCCGTTTTGCGCTGACACACCACACCGATGCCTCGCCGCTGGCGGGCGGACTGGCCGGCCTGATCAAGACCGCCGACAAGGAATGGTCGCAGGTCCGCTGCCGGGTTATCGACACAGACTACAGGGCAACAGCACTGGCCGACAGTCTGGTAGACGAGTTGTTACACGAGGGACCACTGGAAACCGGACTACGGGATGGACAGTGCAGCACGCTGACACTGACACCCGTGGCACTCGACACCCACACACCAGTAACGGCCACGGTCGGTCGCGGTGATGTGGTCGTCATCAGCGGCGGCGCACGTGGGATCACCGCCGCGATCGCGGTTGAACTCGCAACCCGCATGCAGACGAACCTGTTATTACTCGGTCGCAGTCCGCAACCTGCACCACAGCCCGACTGGTTGTCAGGCCTGACTGATGAGGCCACTATAAAACGTGCCATCGTTACCCAGAGCACCGACCGACCGAATCCAAAACAGGTCGAGTCACGTTATCGTGAACTGATGGCCGCGCGTGAGATAGCCCAGACCCTCGAACGCGTCCGCGCCAGTGGCGTGCGGGCAACATACCAGTCCGTCGACATACGTCATCCGGCTGAGGTAAACAAGGCGCTGGCACAGGCCCGTGAAGAGCTCGGCCCGATACGCGGGATTATCCACGGTGCAGGCGTACTCGCGGATCGGCGCATCGAAGACAAGACCCGTGCACAGTTTGCCGAGGTCTGTTCGACCAAGGTGGACGGCTTGCAGTCGCTGCTGGAGGCAACCCAACAGGACGATCTGAAACTGCTGGTACTGTTTTCGTCCTCGACCGCCAGGTTTGGACGCAAGGGCCAGATCGATTATGCCGCCGCCAATGAAGTACTGAACAAGTCCGCACAGCAACAACAGCACCTGCGGCCGTCGTGTCGTGTGCTCAGTTTGAACTGGGGCCCGTGGGACGGTGGCATGGTCACCGCCGGATTGAAGAAGGTCTTTGAAGGCGAAGGCGTCGGTGTGATCCCGCTACGTGCCGGGGCTGAATACCTGCTGCAGGAAATCGCCACACCGGGTCCGGTTGAACTGGTCGTACTCGGCAGTGCGCCGGTGCAGACAGACACGCCGGATTATTCCGGCAAGGTAGCGAAATCGTCTGTTACAAATAATATGATCGTCACGTTTGAACGGACCGTCAGTCTGAATGATCTGCCGGTACTTAAATCGCATGTGATGAATGACAAGGCGGTACTGCCCACCGCATTAATCGCCGAATGGCTGGCCCACGGCGCCATGCATGATCAACCGGGGCTGAACTTCAACGGTATCGATAATCTGGCCATCTACAAGGGTGTGATCCTGGAGTCGGGTGCGCGAGCCGAGTTGCAGATCCTCGCCGGTAATGCGGTCGAGTCTGCCGGCATCCACCGTATCCCGGTCGAACTGCGCCAGGGCAAGCTGCTGCATGCGGGCGCGAACATCGTGCTTGGCACGGATGCTGTCCCTGTCCCTGCCGCGGGCAATCCGGTCATCATCGGCACCTATTCGATAAACGATGCGGAACTGTATTCATCCGGACGTCTGTTCCACGGCAAGGATCTGCACGGCATTGAGGCGATCACCGGTTACAGTGATCGCGGAATCTCGGCGCGTGTCCGTCCTGCACCAAACCCGTCGGCGTGGATGAAACAAGCGATACGCACCGGTTGGCTGGCCGACCCGCTGGCGCTGGATTCGGCATTCCAGTTAATGATCCTCTGGTGTTTTGAACGGACCGGGTACGGCTCGTTGCCAACCCGCCTCGGCAAATATCGCCAGTACCGGAGACAGTTTCCGAAAGACGGCACGTTGATCAATCTGCTGGTCGAGTCGATGGGTAAACATGAGGCGAAGGCCTCGATTGAATTTGTCGACATGAAGGGCAAGCTGGTCGCACGAATTGAAGGTTACGAGTGTGTGATTGATGCATCGCTGAATGAGGCATTCAGACGTAACCAGCTGGAAACCGAATCTCAGGCCTGAGTGGAAAGATACAACCTCATCATGTCATTACAGGTATTTGCATGAAACCGGGACAGACCGTCGCCATCGTTGGCATCGGCGGCATCTTTCCGGGTGCCCGCGGGGTTGAACAACTCTGGGACAATATCGTGGCACGGCGCGACCTTTCACGCGAGCCGCCACCGGGACGCTGGTTGCCGGATCTGCAACAGGTCTACGCGCAAGCACCTGGCCCTGATCATGTTTATTCACGTCGCGCCTGTTTTGTTGATGATATTAGCCCCGATCTCGACGGACTCAATATTGATGCAGCGCTGGCACAGTCTCTGGATCCGATGTTTGGTCTGTTATTACACGCCGGTCGCCAGGCCTGGCTCGATACAGTTACCGCGAAGCTGGACAAACACCGCACCGGGGTCATCATTGGCAATATTGCGTTGCCGACCCAGACCTCGGCGAGCATTGCGGATGAATTACTCGGGCAGGCCTTTGCCAGCCACCTGAACGGCAAAGCAACGCCGCCTGGACAGACCAGCCTACTTAATCGTTATGTCGCCGGTCTGCCTGCCTCCGTGCTTGCACACGCACTGGGACTCGGCGGGACCTGTTATACGCTCGATGCGGCCTGTGCCTCTTCACTGTATTCACTTAAATATGCGGTTGCCGAATTACAGGCCCATCGCGCTGATGCGATGTTATGTGGTGGACTATCGCGACCCGACAGCCTGTATACGCAGATGGGTTTCTCGACACTCGGTGCGCTGTCTCCTTCCGGTCGCTGTTCCCCGTTTGATAGCAAGGCCGATGGTCTGGTCGTTGGTGAAGGCGCGGGTATCCTTGTGCTCAAACGACTGGAAGATGCGTTGCGAGATCAGGACCACATCTACGCCACGATAGCCGGTACCGGCATCTCGAATGACATACGCGGTAACCTGATGTTGCCAGACTCGGAAGGCCAACTGCGTGCGATGCGTGCCGCCTATGCCGAGGCAGGCTGGCAGGCCGATACGATCGACCTGATTGAATGTCACGGCACCGGCACGCCGGCCGGTGACAGTACCGAATACCAGAGCATGCGCACACTGTGGGGCCAGCATTACCGTGACGGGCAGCGCTGTGTGATTGGATCGGTGAAGAGCAATATTGGCCATCTGCTGACCGCCGCAGGATCCGCCGGACTGATTAAGGTATTGCTGGCATTCAAACATAATCTGTTACCACCGATGGCGAACTTCGAGCACGCCGCCAGTGGCATCGATCTGGACAACGGTCCGTTTACGGTACTTGACCACGCCCGCGACTGGCAACCACGCGAGGCAGACCAACCTCGTCGTGCTGCAGTCAGTGCTTTCGGCTTCGGGGGTATTAATGCGCATGTGTTGCTGGAGCAATGGCCTGAAACCGGAACAGCTACCATTTTCGGCAAGGTAAAAAACAAAACCGCACCCGATGCGATTCCCACTCCGGCGATTGCGATCGTCGGTATGGACACCTGTTTCGGACCGTGGCGCTCACTGCCTGACTTCACCGCGCGAGTACTCGGCGAGTTACAGGACATCAGCACAACGCCGGCCAATAACCGCTGGGGTCTGCCGCGCCTGTCCGGTCTGCGTGGTTATACGATAGATCAGGTAGACGTACCGGTCGGTCGTTTCCGTATCCCGCCGAAGGAATTGCAGGACATGCTGCCGCAACAGTTGTTGATGTTACAAGTGGCCGCGAACGCGCTCGACGATGCACAGCAGTCCGGCCCGGTTGGACAGGAACGCACCGATGCCGGTGTGTTTATCGGGATTGGCCTCGACCTGAACACCACGAACTTCCATCTGCGCTGGGCGATGACCGATATGGCCCAGGCGTGGATCAAAAAGTCCGGAATACAGCTGAACGCGGACAGCCTGCAACAGTGGACTGAAAACCTGAAAGATCAGGTCGGCCCGCCGCTGACAGCGAACCGGACGATGGGTGCACTCGGCGGGATTGTGGCGAGCCGGATTGCCCGCGCATTCAATTTTGGCGGGGCCGGCTTTACCGTCTCCAGCGAGGAAAGTTCCGGCATGCACGCGTTGCAGACCGCGATACGCGCCTTGCAGAGAAATGAGCTGAACATAGCCATTGTCGGCGCGGTTGATCTGGCCGGTGATGTACGTGCCGTGGCCGGACAGGATGCCGCCCGCCCCTATGCCACCGACGGTATCTGCCGACCGTTTGCTGAGGACAGCACGGGAACAGTGATCGGTGAAGGCGCCGTTGCCTTCGTGCTGAAACGCCATGAAGATGCCGTGCGTGACGGCGACCGGATCTATTCGTTGCTCACCGGTATCGGCAGTGCGAGCGGTGGTGACATCGGTACGCTGTTACCCTCGGTCAACACCTATACCCGCTCGTTACAGCAGGCCTGTGCCGATGCGCATATCGCGCCGGACAGCATTTCCTGTATCGAGACCTATGGCAGTGGTCACGCAGACGAGGACAGACTGGAGACCGGAGCGCTGTGCTCCGTGTTCAGCACCAACAGCGAGGATCAGTCCACGGTGATCACCAGCGTCAAGGCAGACATCGGTCACACCGGTGCCGCCTCGGGACTCGCCTCGGTTGCAAAGGCAAGCCTGGCCCTCTATCACCGTGTGTTGCCACCGTTACGTAATGTGTTATCGGATCAGACCCGTTTTCGTGAATACAGCCGGTTCAGTGTCCACCAGACGCCTCAACACTGGTTGCGTGATCGACTCGCCGGTCCTCGGCGTGCGCTCGCGACCTCGATTGGCACCGGCGGTTCCTGCTGCCATGTGGTACTGGAGCAGGCAGAACACAGCATTACGAATGCCATAGACACATCGTCGGTATTGTCCGGCGGCTGTCATGATAAATTGTTTTCCATTGAGGCGGATGAACGCACGCAATTGCACGCCGGACTGGATCATCTTGCCGAACTGGTACGCACGCGCAGTAACGAGGACATCGGCGCTATCGCCCGACGCTGGTTTGAATCGAACCGCGAACATGGCAGGCGTAAACGCGCAATCAGCCTGCTTGCTGCGAACCAGACCCAACTGCTCGAATTGATAACGCAAGCCCGCCAGATCGTAGAGGGTGGCAGGGTGCCCATCGGCGACCGTATATATTTTACCGATCAGCCACTCGCGGATACGGGCAAAATCGCCTTTGTGTTCCCGGGCTCCGGCAACCATTTTCGGGGTATGGGTCGCGACATTGCCTGTCGCTGGCCCGAGGTGCTGGAAAACCTCGACCGTGAGAACGGTGCACTCGCCGCGCAATTTGCACGCTCTCGATTCTGGGCAGACACGGACAACGGGCCGCTGGGTCATCAGGACGTCATTTTTGGTCAGGTCTGGCTGGGTACATTTGTCAGTGATGTGATTTCCCGTTTTGGTGTGCGTCCAGACGCGATTATCGGCTACAGCCTCGGCGAAACAGCCGGTCTGTTTGCGACCCGCACCTGGCGCGACCGCGACCTGATGCTACAACGTATACAACAGTCGACGCTGTTCACCACCGAACTCGCTGGTCCATGCACGGCCGCGCGTCAGTGCTGGGGACTATCCAGTTATGTCGATGTGGACTGGCAGGTCGGCGTCATTCAATGCCCGGCTGACATACTGAACGCCCGTATACAGAAATTGCCCTGGGTCTATCTGCTGATTATCAATACACCGGATGAATGTGTAATCGGTGGCAACCGTATTGCGGTTGAGGCGCTGGTAAAAGACCTCGCTTGCAGTTTTCATCCGCTGGACACGATCACGACGGTACATTGTGATGTAGCAAAACCGGTCGAGCAGGCCTACCGTGAGTTACACCTGTTCCCGACCAACCCGCCGGAGAACGTGCGTTTCTACAGCGGCATCCTCGGGCGTGCCTATCCGGTCACTATGGACAGTGCGGCCGACTCGATCGTTGGCCAGGCGCTACAACCGTTTGATTACACACGGGTGATCAACTCGGCCTTTGATGACGGTGTACGCCTGTTTATCGAGATGGGGCCCGGTGGCTCGTGTACCCGTATGATTGATCGCATCCTGCAGGACAGGCCGCATCTGGCACAGGCAGTGTGCGTCAACGGTAAAAACGGTGTCGCCTCGGTGTTGCGTACACTCGCACTGCTGAACACACACCGGGTACCGCTGCAACTCGACAGCCTGTACACCGCGAGTCTCCGACAGGCCGAGGCGAAGGTGCCTCAGATCAGCGTCAAGGTTGGCCATGCCCCCATCGACATTCGCCTGCCGCGAGTACCTGCACAAAAACCGCAGACAGAAACCGTGACGGCGCGGGTACTGACACACCCGACCCGGCTGACAACGTATACACCGGCACAGACATTAATAGAGCAGATTGCCTGCTCCGAATCGGCGATGGCACAGGCACACGAGACGTATCTGCGGGTCGCCAACGGTATCACCCATACACTCAGCAATGCCTTGTCGCTACAAATGGCGCTGCTACAGAATATGCCGACACAGGTAACTGAACTGACTGTGACAACGTTGCACCCGACCAAACCCGCCAGCGTTGTGCCGACACGGCCTGCGCTGGATCGTATGCAGTGTCTGGAGTTCGCGCGCGGAGCAATAGGCAAGCTACTGGGGCCGCAGTTTGCACCAATCGACAGTTACCCCACACGGGTCCGTCTGCCGGACGAACCGTTGATGCTGGTTGATCGTATTCTGATGATAGAAGGTGAGCCATGCTCGATGGGCAGTGGCCGCGTCACCACCGAACATGATATCCATCCGGGTGCCTGGTATCTGGATGGCGGGCGTATCCCGACCTGTATTGCGGTCGAGTCAGGCCAGGCCGATCTGTTCCTGTCCGGTTATCTCGGTATCGATCAGATTACCAAAGGCCTCGCGGTCTACCGCCTGCTTGACGCCGAGATCAGCTTCCACGATGCATTGCCGGGTCCCGGACAGACGATCCATTATGACATTCGTATCGAGCGCTTCTTCCGGCAGGGTGACACCCATCTGTTCCGCTTCAGCTTTGAAGGTACGGTCAATGGCAAACCGCTGCTGTCGATGCGGAACGGTTGTGCCGGTTTTTTCAGCCAGGCTGAACTCGATGCGGGCAAGGGTATCGTGCTGACCGAATTTGAACGCCGTCCTGCCGATGGCGTGCGTACACCGGACTGGCAGCCACTGGTAGGCATGCAAACCGAGTCATACACCGATACACAGATTGAGGCACTGCGCAGCGGCGACCTGGTCACCGCGTTTGGTCCACAGTTTACCGGACTGGCCCTGCAACACGCGGTCGGTCTGCCCGGCGGTCGGATGACACTGGTGCACCGCGTGCTCGAACTGGATCCGGGCGCCGGCCGCTACGGGATCGGTCGCATCACCGGTGAGGCGGATATCCATCCGGACGACTGGTTCCTCACCTGCCACTTTATAGATGATCAGGTGATGCCCGGTACCCTGATGTACGAATGTTGCCTGCACACACTGCGCATCTATCTGTTGCGCATGGGTTGGGTTGGTGAGGCATCCGCCGTTGTTTATGAACCGGTAGCGGGCATCAACAGCAAATTAAAATGCCGTGGTCAGGTGATCGCCTCGACCAGCAAGGTACAGTACGAGATTACACTGAAGGAAATCGGCTATCAGGCTAACGGCACACCGTATGTGATCGCCGATGCACTGATGTACGCCGATGGTCGCGCGATCGTGCAGATGAGCAATATGTCGGTGCAGCTGACCGGTCTGCATCGCGACCAGTTGCAGACACTCTGGCAACAACGCGGTAATACCGCGCCTTCACCTGTCAAGACCGTACTGTATGATTACAACTCCATACTCGCCTTTGCGACCGGCAAGCCATCCGAGGCGTTTGGTGATCGTTACCTGCCGTTTGATCACGATCGGATTATCGCCCGCCTGCCCGGCCCGCCGTTCCAGTTTCTGGATCGTATCGTCTCCATCAATCACTGCGAACCCTGGCAATTAAAGGCGGGTGCTGTCATTGAAGGTGAATACGATGTGCCTGTAGACGCCTGGTACTTTGGTGCGAACCGGCAACAAGGCATGCCCTTCTCCGTGTTACTTGAGATCGCCTTGCAGCCCTGCGGCTGGATGGCCGCTTATCTCGGCTCGGCCCTGACCAGCGAGACCGATCTGTCATTCCGCAACCTCGGTGGCAAGGCGGTACAGACACTGCCGGTCACTGCCGACACCGGCATGCTGACGATCCGGGTGAAGATGACCAACGTGGCCTTGTCTGGCGGCATGATCATCCAGAATTATGATTATGAAGTCCTCTGCAATGCCGGGACAGTCTATAAGGGTGATACCTACTTTGGATTCTTCTCCAGACAGGCGCTCACCAATCAGGTCGGTATCCGCGATGTCATGCCCTATCAGCCGACCGCTACAGAGGTCTCTCGTGCGCGGCAGTTCGCTTACCCACAACAGGCGCCCTACCCGGCTGATCAAATGCGCATGATCGATCGGATTGAACATTTTGATGCAGAAGGTGGACCACACGGACTCGGTTATATCCGTGGCACTGCCCGCGTGAATCCCGAGGCCTGGTTCTTCAAGGCCCATTTTTACCAGGATCCGGTCTGGCCCGGCTCTCTCGGACTGGAATCATTTATCCAGTTACTGAAAGTAGTGGCGTGCGAGCGCTGGCAGGGCGGCGAGACGGCCCGCCTCGAATCGATGGCCTTGCATCAGCCACACCACTGGTTGTACCGCGGCCAGATCATCCCGAAAGACCATGAGGTCACGGTATCTGCTGTGGTCAAACAGGTAGATGACACGCGCAAATTGCTGACTGCAGACGGGTTTTTGATCGTCGATGGCAGAATCATCTATCAGATGACCGATTTTACCCTTAGAATGTCAGACATATGATATTTCGCCGCGTACATATGGAGTCTATCGGTTACGAGTTGCCATCGATGGTGGTCACCTCGGAAGAACTGGAAGGCAGGCTGTTACCGATGTACGACTCGCTGCATATCTCACCCGGTCAGCTGGAAGCATTAACAGGTATCAGTGAACGCCGCTGGTGGGATCAGGGCTACTCACTGTCGGATGGTGCCACAGCCGCCGCTTTAAAGGCGCTGAACCAGTCGAATGTACGCGCCAGCGATATCCAGACACTGATCTACGCAGGTGTCTGCCGCGAGAACTACGAACCGGCCACCGCCTGCGCGGTCGCCGCCAAACTGGGCATCAGCCCGGATGCCTATGTCTACGATATCTCGAATGCCTGTCTTGGTGTATTAAACGGGATCATTGATATCGCCAACCGGATCGAATTGAAACAGATCCGCGCCGGTATGGTTGTGTCCTGCGAATCCTCACGCGAGATCGTCGAGATCATGATCAACCGCATGCTGCGCGAAAAGACGATGGATATCTTCTCCTCCTCACTGGCGACGCTGACCGGCGGTTCCGGTGCGGCCGCTGTGTTGTTGACCGACGGTTCATTCAGCAACAGCAATACTCACAGATTAATCGGTGCCGCCACTCAGGCCGCCCCCGAACATCACCGGCTGTGCCGCTGGGGCGTGACGATGACACCGGTCGAGCTCGGCAAGATGATGCTGACACCGGACAAACTGATGCACGCGGTAGACGATGTGATGAACCCGGAGACCCTGCCTACGTTCATGCGCGAGCTGATGACCAGCGAGAAACTGCCAACCGCCGTCGCCAACCTGTTACCCTCAAAGATGCTGCCACAGGTTTTGTCCCAGTTCATGTCGACCGACTCGGTGTCGGTACTGAAACACGGCGTAAAGCTCGGGGTAAAGACCTGGGGCACGTTCCTGACGCGGATGGGCTGGGCGCGCGAGGAGATCGACAAGGTCATCTGTCACCAGGTCGGTTCGGGACATCAGGAAACCATTCTACGCGAGCTCGGGATTTCCAAAGACAAGGATTTCAGTACCTATAAATACCTCGGCAATATCGGCACCGTCTCGGTACCGATGACCGCTGCCATCGCCGATCAGCGCAAATTCCTAAAACGTGGCGACCGGGTCGGGTTCCTCGGTATCGGCAGCGGCCTTAACTGCATGATGCTCGGCTGGGAGTGGTAAGTTAGCCGGTCCCGAATCCCGAGATTCGAACAAATCTGTTTTCCACATAAATCGACACTGTCTGCCATGCACTATCCGGATTATCCATTCAACTCACACTTCGTCGATATTCGCGGCTACAAGCTGCATTATCTGGATGAAGGCCCGCGTGATGCAGATGTCATCGTCATGGTGCATGGCAATCCGAGCTGGTCATTTTATTATCGCAGGCTGGTACTGGCGCTGAAGGGAAACTATCGCTGCATCGTCCCGGATCATATCGGCATGGGCCTGTCGGAAAAACCACTGGCAGCACAATATCCGTTTATGCTGGCACGGCGGGTGGAAGACCTCGGGGCATTGCTGGACCAGCTCGACATCACCGGCAATATCACCCTGGTGGTGCATGACTGGGGCGGCATGATCGGCATGGCCTGGGCCAGCCTGCACCCGGAACGCATCAAACGACTGGTCATCCTCAATACAGCCGCATTCCATCTGCCAGCGGGCAAACATCTACCGTTGTCGCTTAAACTGAGTCGCATCCCGCTGCTGAATGCCCTGCTGAATCAAGGCTTCAATGCGTTTTGTCGTGGTGCTGTCAGGTACGGCGTTACCCGCAGGCCGATGGACGCTGACGTCGCTGCGGCCTATCTGGCCCCGTATGACAACTGGGCCAACCGTGTGGCCGTGCGTCGGTTCGTCGAGGACATCCCGCTGCAACCTGGCGACCTCGGGTATGACATTGTATCAGCCGTCGCCGAGGGCCTCGCCCGCTTCCGCCAGCTGCCGATGTTGATCTGCTGGGGCATGCGTGATTTTGTATTTGATGAACATTTCCTGGATGGCTGGACCGAACGCTTTCCCGCTGCCGAGTTACACCGATTTGCCGATGCCGGTCATTATGTGCTGGAAGACGCGCACGAACAGATAGTCCCACTGGTGCAAGACTTCCTGGCACGCCACCGGATCGGGACACCATCAAAATCAGCTCAATCATGATGCAGGCGACCAATATTGCAGACTATCTTGCACAGATGGCGCAGCAACAGCCGGACAACCTCGCGCTGGCAGTACAACAGGCGGACGGACGGTTTCAGGAGTTTTCGTATCGCGAGCTGGACGACGCGAGCGCACGCATTGCCAGTGGCCTGTCCTGGCACGGTATCCGCGCAGGGACCCGTACCGTATTGATGGAACGCCCCGGGTTTGAATTTTTTGCCACCGTGTTTGCGCTGTTCCGGATCGGTGCGGTGCTGGTCGCGGTGGACCCCGGTATCGGCCTGAGACACCTGAAAAAATGTCTGGGCGAGGCTCGACCGCAGGCATTCATCGGCAATCGCAAGGCCCATCTGGCACGGATTATCTTCGGCTGGGCGGGTGGCAGTATCGAAACCCGTATACTCAGCGGCAATGATCCTCTGCCACTGCCAGGTTTGATTCGACTACGTTCCTTAATGCGCGACCGCTGGCGCAAACTGGCTAATGACAAGGTGGAGACCGACCCCGGCCAGATGGCGGCCATCCTGTTTACCAGCGGCAGCACCGGCACACCGAAAGGTGCGGTCTATACGCACGGTAACTTTCTTGCCCAGGTCCAGGCATTGCAGCAGCTGTATGACATACGCCCGGGTGAGGTAGACCTCGCGACGTTTCCGCTGTTTGGGTTGTATGCCCCGGCGATGGGTATGACATCTATCATCCCGGACATGGACTTTACCCGTCCGGGCAGTGTGGACCCGGTAAAAATCTTTGCGGCAATCGATCGCTATCAGGCGACGACGATGTTTGGGTCTCCTGCGCTGCTGGACCGTTGCGGACGTTATGGCGTCAAAAAGAATATCCGCCTGCCCTCGTTAAAACGTGTGCTCAGTGCCGGCGCACCGGTTGCTCCCGCGATCCTGGAGAGCTTTAGCCAGCTGTTGAATCCTTCAGTACAAATTTATACACCCTATGGTGCCACCGAATCACTGCCGGTCAGTTCGATCGGCAGCCACGAGCTCCTGCAACAGACCCGGCTGGCCACCGATGCCGGGAAGGGGATCTGTGTAGGCAAACCGGTTGCAGGTATGGATGTCCATATCATTGCGATCACTGACAAACCGATTGGACGCTGGGACGAGGTGACTCTGCTAGCGGCGCCGCAGATTGGCGAGATTGTGGTCAGTGGTCCGCAGGTCACCACGAAATATTACAACCGACCCGATGCCACACTGCAGGCGAAGATCTTTGCCGGTGACGGCAAGGTTTATCACCGCATGGGCGATACCGGTTATCTGGATGAGTTGGGCCGCTTGTGGTTTTGCGGTCGCAAGTCCGAACGGGTGGTCGAGTATGACAAGACCTGGTTTAGCGCCTGTTGTGAAGGTGTGTTTAATGCCCATCCTCAGGTATACCGGACCGCGTTGGTCAGTCGGCGACACAAGATTGAGGTGATACCGGCACTTTGCGTCGAGCTTGATCCGGCGCACCGCAAGGCCAATACCACGGCGATCAAACGTGAACTGCTTGAACTCGGCAAGGAACATGAACATACCCGTGCAATCCGTGACATCTATTTCCATCCAGGGTTTCCGGTAGACATCCGTCATAACACAAAGATTAACCGGGCTGAACTGACCCGCTGGGCCCGCAAACAGAAATGAATGTGTTGGTCACGGGCGGTGGAGGTTACCTCGGCGGTGCGGTGGTGCGTGCACTACTGCAACGCGGGTTACAAGTCAGCTGCCTGCAACGCGGTGAATATCCTGAACTGCAACGCGCTGGTGTAGTTTTGTACAAGGGCGACCTGGCTGTTCGCCAGACGGTGTTAGACGCCAGTCGCGATTGTGATGTGATCATGCATATCGCCGGGCTGACCGGTGTGTGGGGCAAGTATGATGACTATTACCGGACCAACGTCATCGGCACGGAAAATATCATCAATGCCTGTATCACCAACGGTATCCGCCGGCTCATATACACCAGTTCGCCCAGTGTCGTTTTTGACGGCTCGGATGAGGAGAACCTCGATGAGTCTGCGCCCTATCCTTCCACCTGGCTCAATCATTACCAGCGTACCAAGGCGATGGCCGAGCAACGCGTACTGGCCGCAAACAATGACTGGTTATCTACCGTGGCATTAAGACCGCACCTGATCTGGGGGCCGGGTGACCCGCACCTGATCGGCAGGATCCTCAGCCGTGCCCGTACCGGCAGACTACGACTGACACGCGGCAGTCGCCGCCTTGTTGATACCACCTATATCGACAATGCCGTGGACGCACATCTGGCCGCACTGGATAAACTGAACGTCGGCGCAAGCTGTGCCGGCAAGGCCTATTTCATCAGTAACGGCGAGCCCTTGCCGATGTCCGCGATCATAAACCGTATTCTGAACGCAGCGGGTATGCCTGCGATCAACCGGACTGTGCCGGACGGACTACTCTATAAAATCGGACAGATCTCCGAGGTCGTATACAGTCTGCTGAAGATCCGACAGGAGCCACTGATGACGCGTTTTATCGCCCGCCAACTGAGCTGTGCCCACTGGTACAATATCAGTGCCGCCCACCGCGACCTCGGCTATCAGCCACATGTCAGTACCGAACAGGGCATGCACAGACTGGAACAATATTTTTCCGGGGCAGCAAAATGATAAACATGCCCGGGTATAAACCGGAGAGTGTGGATATCTACCGGATACCTCTTGGGCGTACCGAGGCTGAGATACAGGACTGCCAACAGTACCTGTCAGACGAGGAGAGACAGCGCGCGGCAAAGTTCCTCTCCGCCAGCAAGGTGCGGGAGTTTACAATTACACGCAGCACTCTCCGGCAGATACTGGCACAAACGCTGGATTGTGACTTGTCACATATCACCATTGCCAATCATCCCGACGGTAAACCGTACCTGCAATTTCAACCTGGCCCTACCCGCGTCCGTTTCAGCGTATCGCATTCGCAGGATCTCGCGATGATAGCCTTGACGCTGGATCACGATATAGGTATTGACGTAGAGAAGGTCCGCACAGATATCGACTACCAGACGCTGGCTCGCCGTTTTTTTTCGACGGCAGAATACGAGGCACTTCAGGACTGTAGTGAACAGATCCGGTTGCAGGCATTTTTTGCGACGTGGACACGCAAGGAGGCCATCGTCAAGGCGCATGGCAAAGGCATCGCCCTGGGATTAAAACAGTTTGATGTGTCAGTCGATCCGTATCAGCCGCCGCGCTTGCTGGTGACGCGCTGGGAAGACGAACTCATGGCAGACTGGACGCTAATGAATATCGACTCCGCACCCGGTTATTTCGCCAGCATGGCAACCAGCGGCGGAGAGATATCGCTGCGCTACCGGGACTTGCCCTGATCAGGCCTGGCGTTTGAGGTCGTCTTAACCGAAATGAAATCCTGCCACATTCTTGGCCAGATTCCTGATCTCCTCGACCGCCATCAGCTCAAGTCCTGTGTTATCCATGTCGATTGAGGACCCGACCTGTCCCTGATACATCTGCAGATCCCGTGGTTTGCCATGACGGCCCTGAAAGGTCGTAAACCAGTTTTCCATCTGTATCAGCGAATTGAATGGGCCGGCGATGACACCAAAATCACCGCTGCGGATATTCAGGCGTCGGTTACCCACAAATGACATCACGTTTTCATCACCCTTGCGCAAATTGAGAAACCAGCCCTCATTTGACCAGAAAGTACGATCGGTAATATTGGTATTCATTTCCTGCTCCTTTGCCCGTGATTGATTTCAAACTGTTGGGGGTATGATAAGGCAGGTCGACCGGAAGATCTGTCAGTGGCGGGTATAGTGTTTGTCACGGCGAGGACGGCTTGTGTAACCGTGTGTAACAGGTGCCGAAACCCGAAAAATCAGGGTTCCAGCGTGATACTCAGGGTGTCCTGATAAGCCGCAACTGGCAGATCACGATAATCTGCACCGCTGACACTGGCCTGTATGCTGAAGTTGAGCGGTGAACTGAAACCGGTACCGGAGCCTGATACCACTTCATTATCAATGGGATAGGGCAGGTAGTCCGCAGCATTGGCCTTCATCCTGCAGCTGCTGCGTTCTGAATCAAAGTTCTCGCCCTGATCAATCGTCATCCGATAATCGACACCGCGGGTACAGGCAAAGCTGATGTGTCCTTCCTCGCTGGCGTTGCTGGCCTGACCGGGATCCAGCGCACCGAAATTGATGTCCTGTATTTGCAGTATCTTGCAATTGGCAATCACACTGGCCGCCATCCGTGAGAATGACGCCGAACAAATCAGCAGACTGACGGAGTTACTGATTAACGAGTTACATCTGGTAGCCACTGGTCTGAACAGCTGGCTTGAATTACACACAAAAAATAACACCCTGAAGAAATGACAATCCCTAACAAGACTATCCTGCTGGTGGAAGACGACGAGGTCATGGCACTGACACTTTCGCGTTATCTGGAAAAGCAGAACTTCAGGGTGATCACTGAATCAGATGGTGACAATGTACTCGCCGCCATTGAAAAATATGAACCGAATGCATTGATTCTGGATCTGAACCTGCCGGGCAAGGACGGGTATGAAGTGTGCAGGGAAGTCCGGGCCAGTTTTGATGATCCGATTATCATGCTGACGGCCCGTGATGATGATATCGATCAGATCATAGGTCTTGAACTTGGCGCGGATGATTACATTACCAAACCTGCCGAACCCCGTTTGATACATGCCCGGTTGAAGGCCATTCTGCGCCGAGGTGATACCGTCACCAATCATATCGGCAAACAGGACAGCTACAGCTATTTTTTTATCAACAAGTTGACTCGCAGTGTGAAGCTGGGTGGTGAGGAAGTTTCACTCACCACGGCTGATTTTGATTTATTGTGGTTGCTTGCCAGCAGTGCGGGCGTGATAGTCTCACGTGATGACATCCAGAAAAAACTGCGCGGCATTGAACATGATAGTCTGGATCGTTCCATTGATATGAAAATCTCAAGACTGCGCAAACGTCTCGGTGATGACACAGATAATCCGCACCGAATCAAGACGGTCCGTAGCAAGGGTTATCTGTTCAACACAACCGGCTGGGACTGATCTGCTATTACAGCAGTGATCTGCTATTACAGCAGTGATCTTCGATACACCGGTTACAGACTGTTACTGTTGCCATACACTCCCGCTACATACTCACCTTGCATCCTTATTCAGAAAGTCTGCGCATCACGATACTGCCATGAGACTTTATCGGGTTACGCGCGGTGACAGTTTGATACCAAACACGGACTGTGTCGTCGACTCGTATCGTTGATCATCGCAACCATGAAAACAGGTCAGAGTGATAAACTGAAACTGCGGCAGATCCTGCTGGTGCTGATCATGGCATTACCGCTGTATGGTATGCCAGTCAGTGCCGGGGAATTGACCACACTGCGGGTCACGGCCTCAAGCTATTCAGGCGCGTCATGATAATTTTCTGCGTACATACTCCAGGTGGCCTCCAGTTTATGTGCGACATTCTTCAGCCCCGCGTAATTCGTGTCATCCAGCAATAGCCGCATCTGTTCGGCAAACGCGCTGTAGAAACCGGCGACTGGCGCGGCGATAGTCGCGAGTAATTCCTCATCACCATCAAGACTGGCGATTAATCTGTGAAATTCCGGTGTGCTGGTTGACATACTCATCCACGTTATCGGGGCATATATATAAGTTCAAGCTGTATCCACGAAGACACCATCATATCAGGAAAGTCCAGTTGGCGAACATTGCCGCCTGCCCTCGGTACTGCCCAGCAGGGTCGGTCAGGTTCCAGACTGTCGCTTTATTGATAGAAAACCGGCGGCCACTGCAGGAAACGCGCACGCCGGAGTAATCGTCTATAAAACCCTGTGCAGCAACGCGGGTCAGCAGGCGTTCCCGTTCGGCACGTACCGTTGCCTCAGCGGTCAAACGTGACGGAGTCAGGATCAGATCTTCCCACGGCATCTCAAACAGCTGTAAAGCTACAAGGTTCGCATAGGTCAGGATGGGGTCGGTATTGGTATTGTGGGACAGCACGACAAACGGGGCATGAAAGACCTGTCTGGCCGCTTCCAGCGCTGACAGGTCATCGCCCACCAGATCACGACCGGTCAAAGCACGCAGGCTGTCCCGCAATAACTGTACATGTCCGGCGAGGTAATCGTTGGACTCCGCAGGACGCGGTAAAACCGTCTCAGACACCCGTGTTTTGTCGCATGTCACTATCTGCCTGGTCCGGGCCATAGACAAAGTCGAGCACATGTCGTATCCGGTTTTCACTGTGCCGCCAGTCTTTCGACCTTGCCATCCACGCCTTGTAAAAGGCGTAGGTGAGATGCTGGCGAAAAGCCGCTTCATCCGCAAACACCTCATGCAAACAGACTATCTGCGGGTCCGACACATCCTGCATCACTTCATATCGCATACATCCCGGTTCAGCACTGGAGTTGTGCGCATGCTGATACACCCCGGCCAGAAACTGTTCCAGATGTTCCTGCTTAACGCGGATAATATTGAATACGACGTACATGTTTACTGCAGCGGTGGCAACAGCGGTGAGGGTTTGCGTTTGCGACTGGCCTGTTCATAGGCGTAGGCATAACCAAGCAGTGGGCCGTCATCATACGGTTTGCCCATAAAACCCAGCGCCATCGGCAGACCTTGTGTCCCGTACCCCATCGGCACAACCACGCCGGGGAACCCGGTCGAGTTATACCCGGCCAGTGTTGCCGGTGATTCCACATCGGAATCGACATAGCTCGGGTCTTCGAGTTTATACACTGGATTACTGATCACCCTGGCAAAACTGGTCTCATAGGGAAACACCAGCACATCAACCCCGTGTTTTTCAAACACCGCGAGTTTGTCTGCGGTCGCCTTCGGCAGCGTCTCGCTAACCAGCTGCTTGTAGGCGGCATCTTCAGTGGAAGTCTTCAATGAGGCCTTCAGTAAACGCAGCGTGCCCTCGGTCGTCGGCAGTGCCGACTTATTGACCTTGTTCTCGTACAGATCAATATATTCAGCCACAGTAGCCGGCGTGCCCTTCAGCGTTGTGGCATACTGCTCCCAGTCACGCTGGAAACGGGAATCGGCCGTACGACGGATCCGGGTCTCGCCCTCACCGGTATACCGCGCCATAAAATCCGCATCGAGCCGGATGTCAACCAGCGTTGCACCGAGCGCCTCCAGCTGTTTTAACGCCGCCTCGGCCATCGCCACGATTTCAGGGTCACCACCGAAGAAGTCCCGCAACACACCGACCCGCTTGCCACGCAATGCATCTGCATCCAGATACTGACTGAACTGAATCCGCCCGTCCTTTACCGCATAATGACGCGCAAACTCGTCCCAGACTATGCGGCTCAAAGGGTCTTCCGGATCCTGCACGGCGAGCACATCAAGCATACGCGCCACATCGGTCACCGTCCGCGCCATCGGACCGGCCGTATCAAACTCGAGATCTTTCGGTGCGATACCGGCACGGCTGACAAGGCCGGTGGTCGGGCGCAGGCCAACGATGCCGTTAAACGCCGAGGGCCCACGCACGGATGTGCTCGTATCGGTACCCACAGCCAGCACTGCAAAATTCGAGGCTATCGCTGCTGCTGAACCACTGCTGGATCCACCGGTGTCACGCTTGAAATTGTAGGGGTTGATGGTCTGGCCACTGACCGAGTTATAACTGCCCGAGGCAAACTCGCCCATTGCCGCCTTGCCGAGAATTATCGCACCGGCCTTCCGCAACTCACGCGTTAACATTGCATCGGTCGGCGGGATCACACCGCTCAAGATCGCCGAGCCGTTCGTGGTGGGCATATCCAGCGTATTGATATTGTCTTTCAGCACAACAGGAATGCCATGCAAGGGGCCACGCAGTCCGGATTGTTCACGCGCACGATCAAGCGCAGCCGCTTCGGCCAGCGCATTTTTGTTGACCATGATAATCGAATTAATCTTCGGGCCGGTCTGATCATAGGCATTGATACGATCAAGATACAGTTGCACCAACTGCACTGCCGTCAGGCTGCCATCCTTATATCCAGCATGGATATCCGCAATGCTTGCCTCCATGATATCAAATGAGGACTTTGCACCATCCTGTGCACTGGTCGAGGCATTGAAAATCAGGAGTGGTAATACCAGAAACCGGAACCATCTTTGCTTCAGCTGCATGTGCTGCCCTCCCCTATTTTTTCTTCGAAATGACCCAGACCGCGTGCACGATTCCCGGGATATAACAGCACAGTGTCAGGATGATATTGATCCAGAAATGCTTGCCGATACCGACCTGCAGAAACACACCCACTGGCGGCAAAATATCGCCAGCAAGATGTTGACCAGTTCACTCATCTGTTCTCTCCCCTTAATCTGCGTGCCGATTTTGCCCGGGTTTATTGATCGAGTGCTATCTTCATCACAACCTTGCGTATACGCTCCGTGGAGATCATCGGCATGTGGGCATCTTCCGGAAAAAAGATCGCATACATACCAGCACTGACCGGTAACCACACATCGGGCTTGTTCTTGAAAAAGCCGATGTCCTTGCCAGGATGATATGCCTTCGAGACCTGCGTACAGGTCGCCGTGCGTTTCCAGCCCATCGTATCCATACCGGTCACCACCAGCTGGATATCGATATATTTTTCATGCGACTCCAGCTCGGCCTGCTCCGGTTGGCGACCCGGTGCATCCTCGACCAGCGCGAATACACGATCATTGGCGACTTCATGCCGGCCCGGCGCAAGTTTTTGCAGATCCGATCGCATCAGAAAGGAAAACGCGGTTTTGAAACCCTTGTTCAGGGTGAGATAGCGATCAGCGTTTTCCAGTACGTCCAGTATCATAAAGCATTCCCTATCAGTCAGGTTTGCAAATAGTACACCCGAAATTACCGAAAGTCCTTTTACTGCGATATAGGCCAGTTGTATATTTTTGATATATTCTCTGGCGTAATGTCGAAACTAACCGCGAAAAAACTGAGTTTTCGGGACAGTTTACTTAATTGAGATTACAACAGGCAGATAAGTAAACTGTCCCCGCGATCCCTGCTCGTCTTAATCGTTATGCCGCTTGAGAGATTGTCGATATAGCTTTAGCTAAGTCCTTACGAGAAATACCAAGCGCTAGCAGTGATTTCACTAAAAGATCAATTACACAAAGGGAAATTGAAATGCGGTATAACACGGCGTTCGATGCATGCAAACAACGTGCGTATCAACTTAACCGTCGTTTTATTTCAGCAAGGATATGACTGACGAGCTTTTAACCCTGCAAAAGGCCCTTGAGAGTTTCAGTCACAGTTAACTTGATTCTGATAACGTATTCGGGCGGTTCAGTAACTTGCCCCTGTAACTTCTATTAAATAATTGACTTTAAAAGCTTTAGATAGACGATATGTAATTGCGGACTCGATGGAGACAGCTGGATCATGAGAGGTATCAATAGAAGGGCCCCGGCAGCGGGGGGGTGCTACTAGGGGCCCTGTAGATGGGCTCAAGAGCCCTTCAACAGAGAGATAATACCATCAATAATTCGTTATACCTATATCGAAGATATTGAAACAGTTTTTACTGTCCAGTATCAAATAATCCGGGATGAGGACGGAACTTTCTTCGGGATGCGATTTTCGAGCACTCTGTCAGAACTAATAAATGGGACCGTGTTATGTAATGTTATCACCCGTTATTACATCCTCGTCTGTCCCGATTTCCTCATAGGCACTGCGATTGCCGCGATATTTCAGCTGTAGTCCTTTGAGAAAGTTGCGTAATATCTGGTCCTTGCAGTCACGATAATGTTTATGCCCGGGCTTGCGGAATAACGCACTTAATTCATGTTTGCTGATCTTCAGGCCAACCGACTCCAGTATCTCCAGCACCGCATCGGCCTGCATGTTCAGCGCTATCTTCAGTTTCATAAAGACGATATTGTTGGTCAGGCGCTTTTCAGGTTCAGGTTGTGGACCTTCCTTTTTCCCGCGGGTTTCGAGGATCAGGCCGTTCAGGAAGGTGGCCATCATTATATCGTTGCAGGCCTGGTACGCCGAATCCTCATCTTTTTTCAACCAGTTACTGATCTGTTCGCGGGAGACCTCGACCTCGGCCAGTGCAAAGATGGCGATCATTCTGTAGTCGTTAAAATCGAAGATGTAGCGTATGCGGCGGATGATATCGTTGTTTGTCATTCTGTGTTTCCTGGCGTCCGGTCAAATGATACGTATCACTATAATACCGGATTGTCCTGCTTCTGTTTCAATATGGTACTAACCGACACGGTCAGATTGTCTGTTAGCGGCTGCTGATAACGAGACAGTTCGCTGCCGAGGCCATACAACGCTGCCTGCGGCACGTGGAAATCAGGCTCACCCCGACCAGTAACGGTCCCATCGTCAGTATCGCCCAATACACCAGAAACCGGGCAATGAAGGTACGGCGATTACGTACATGCCAGATGGAATTCAGCGCATCGTCTATCGTCGCTATCATCATCAGCGCGACTACGAACAACATCAACAGTCCCGTGACTGTCAACTCCGAGGCCTTCTGGGTAAAGGTGTTGATGTATTCAAGGATATTTTGCCCGAACGCGGGGAAAAAATTATTGAAGATATAGGTCTGCAGGGTCGCACCCATGCTCTCAAAGACGGGCTGCCCGCGCAAAATAATACAGCCATTCGAGACTGTGCTGGATTCGGCGTCGGTAACTTGCGTTCATCATCACGGCAGATCATCCAGTTGCAGTTGTGCGGCGATATCCGCCCAGGATACAAATTTGAAATTCTGGCTCTCGTCATAACGGCCATCCTGCGCGACCATCAAGCCCAGGGGAAAGCCGGGCAAGGCCATCGGTGTCACCTCTATTCCATCAGTCTGCGAGGTGCCATCCAGACCCGCCTCCGCGTTTGCCCGTATCCAGAACGATCCCCGGTAGGCATGCGGCGGTTTGCGATCATATACAGCATAGTTATCGGATCCTTCCGAGGTCACTATCAGGTAACCACCGCCGTTGGCCGTCTTGTAGATCGCCAGACCTTCCAGATCCTCTGCCAGCACGCCACCGGGCTCTATCCGTGCGACCGCGGTGCGCGTCTCTCCATCGCCGGGCTCGGCGCCATAACGCCAGACCGCGACGGTTTCCTCTGATACGTACAGATGGCCGGTCTCATCGTCGACGACACAGCCTTCTGCTACCGATCCTATATTGATGCGGCGGACCAGCTCGGCATCAACCTTGTTACCGGCGACTGGAAACAGGCGCCACTGGTGCATACGCCCGTCTGCACTGGTCGCAAAGGCGTACAGGTCACCGGTGCGTTGACTGTGATACATACACAAGCCATACAAATCATGAAATTCGGCCGGGATGGTCCGCGCATCAATACGGCTGACCTTGCGCGTGGCCTCGTCGATTGCATAGATCGCCAGCGCCATTTTGGTACGGTCCGACCCGACGGCGATGTGCGCCAGCGCACCGATGTCCGAAAATCCGGCACGCAAATCGATATTGTTGATGCGACCGTCCGCCAAAAACTGCAACAAGCGGCCGTCCAGATCATAGACCCCGAGACCGGCACCCTTGTCTGCCCCGAGCACCAGACTGTCGGCGGGGTTGCGCGGATTGATCCAGATGGCCGGATCATCGGCGGCGTCCATGCCGCCGGTGACCGGTGCGCTGATCACCTGGGTATGCACAACCGCATCGTTGGGCTGGCTGTTTCCCGCGCCTTTGGCCGTAGCGGAATCCGGTAGAGGACGCAAATAGATGTCCCCGTCACCGGCATCACCAGTAACGGCGAGAGCGATCATATCCTGCTTACGGCCAGCCTGGGTCAACGTACCGCTGGCGATCGCCGCCAGTGATCCCACCATTACCTCGTCGTCTATCGGATAGTGTTCGGTGATCTCACCCCTGGCGGTGACCTGCACATACATCCCGCTGTCCTTGTCAGCCAGCAAGGACAAGCGTTGCTGTCCCTGATAGATCCCGGTGACGGCAATCGGCTCGGCAAATTGTCCGTACGGTTTGTTCAGCTCAACCGGCTTACGCACGGGGACCTCCTCCGGGTCGGCGATGACCTGCCACAGTCCCATCGCCGGTTCAGTCAGATAAACAATGCCGCTATCATCGTCACTGCTGCATGAGGTGGTGGGTCCACCAATGACCACCTGCTGCATTTCACGAACGGTTATTGGCCCGCTTTCGCTGTTATAAATCCGGTACTGAAACAGGCGACCGTGGTCACCGCCGGCAAATAAATACAGACTATTATCATGGGTGTCACGGGCAAAGCAGACATGGGTCGTGCGCGGCATCACGGTGATATTGCCCTGTTCTGCGATCAGGCCCGGGTCGACAAAACGGCCGGTCTCCGGGTCGAGACCGCGCAAGATGATGCGAAATTTCGACAGGTCAACCATCGCCACCAGCATCAGCTTGCGGGAGTCGTGTCTATACTCTGACGAGATGGCCACACCGACCACTTGTGACAACGGGTCTGCGGAATCGATGCTGTCCAGCACCTGACCGTCGCCTGACAACGAGACCACGCCTGCAAACGACAGCGCGGCGACGATATAGGATTGTTCGCCCTCACTGATCGCGACACTGCGTACCTCGCCTTTGTCAAAATGGATACGGCCCGGGGTGACTGTGGTCACGGGGGCGGCGGTAACAACCCCCGGCAAGGTAAACAGCAATGACATTAACAACAGATACCTGACATTAGTTTGGCTATGGCGCATACCCTTTCCCCCTTGATCCACTGATAAATATTAATGTGTACACTGTTTCAGAGACAAACAGTACGACAGGATGAGTGAATGATCAAATAATCCGGCAACTGCCCCTGATCCATTTGTTTCGATTGCAGGTATAATGATGTTTTATCTTCAGGAGCACATCATGGCCAAGGCAAAAGCAAGACATATCCTCGTGGACAGCGCAGCAAAATGCGAGGACCTGAAACAACAAATCGCCGACGGCGCAGATTTCGCCGAGATCGCGCGGAAACATTCCAGCTGTCCGTCCGGCAAGTCCGGCGGCGATCTGGGTGAATTCGGCCGTGGCCAGATGGTCAAGGAGTTTGATGAAGTTGTGTTTAACGGTGCCGTAAATGTAGTACACGGGCCGGTAAAGACCCAGTTCGGTTATCACCTGCTCGAAGTGACCAGCCGCAAGGACTAAATTATACATCAGCCGTCTGGCTATGATTGTGAAAGACCGTTAGCCGCAGGGATGCGGCGCTCGAGCGTACATGGATGTATTCATAACGTGTCTTGAACGATTATAGCCAGACGGCTGATCCCAGACATTAGCGGAATTCGGGACATCACCCGTAATACCGTGACACGCACGAAATCTTGTTCCCCCTTTCAAGGAATCATATGTGGTTTAGAAATCTTCGTATTTATCGCCTGACCAGACCGATAGACATTACCCCGGAAACGCTGGAAGAAAAACTGGCTGAACACAGTTACCGGCCATGTACCAATCTTGAATTCTCGCGCTATGGATGGGTGCCACCGCTCGGCAAACACGGGACGCTGTTTACCCATGCTGGCAATGGTCACACGATAATCTGCGCACGCAAACAGGAAAAGATCCTGCCGCCGGCGGCGATCAACGAAATGGTCGAGGACAAAATCCTGGAACTGGAGGCACGTCAGGACCGCAGTGTATATCGCAAGGAAAAACGCGACATCAAGGAAACTGTGATCCACACGCTACTGCCACGCGCGTTGACACGTTCCGTCCAGACCTATGCCTGTTTCTCGACAGTGAAGAACCTGTTGATCATCGACGCGGCCAGCGCAACAAAGGCAGAGGAGTTTCTGGAACACCTGCGCATTGCGCTCGGTGAGTTACCGGTGGTGCCGCTGACCTGTCACGGCGACCCGGCCGAGGTGATGACGCGCTGGTTAAAAAATTCGACCGCGAAGGGGTTTGATCTTGATAACGAATGCGACCTGCGCAATCCGCTGGAGAGCAAAAACATCATCCGCTGCAAAAATCAGGAACTGGAAAGTGAAGAGATTATGGGACACCTGAAGGCGGGCAAGCGGGTTATCTCCATGGCCATCAACTGGAAAGAGGCGATACGTTTTGTCCTGAATGAGGATTTCAGCCTGAAGCGGGTTCGTTTTGAGCACTCGATACAGAAAGAGGCCGATACCGAGGCGGATGATTTTGCCTCTCAGTTTGACCAGGACTTTGCCATCATGACGTTGCAACTTGGCTTTCTGCTGGATGAGTTGCTCGAGGCATTTGGCGGGATCAATCGGGACAAATAAAGCGGCACCCGGTACAACTGCGCCGCTTTACTTTCACATTTCTACCATATTGTGGTAAGGTGCACGCATCCGGAACATCCTTTCGATTGCCGGAGCGTCTTCTTTAGTTGTTAGTTTGTCTCATTTCATATTGCGAGTCCAACTGCCCCTCCCTGTTGAGAGCCAATTATTGTTTGCCGCACAAACTGGCGTAGCTACTGCCACGCCTTGATTTTTTTCACCCTGCCCTGACTGGCTATCTGCACTATCTGCGGGCTATGCACGGGCAAAATATATATCAGGAAATATTAAATGACTTTTGACACACTAGGACTCTCCGAGCCTTTGCTGCGTGCTGTATGCGAGACCGGCTACACCACCCCGACCCCGATCCAGGCGCAGGCTATCCCCGCAATACTGGAAGGCCGCGACCTGATGGCCGCTGCACAGACCGGCACGGGCAAGACTGCCGGCTTTACCCTGCCGATGTTGCAGAGACTCGACACCAAAACCCCGGTAAAGCCTAACCGTGCCCGCGCACTGATACTGACGCCGACCCGTGAACTGGCAGCACAGATTCAGGACAGTATCCTTACCTACGGTAAACATCTGACACTGCGTTCCACTGTCGTATTCGGTGGCGTCAACATCAACCCGCAGATGATGAAGCTGCGCCGTGGTGTGGACATCCTAGTGGCAACACCGGGCCGTCTGCTGGATCTGTATCAACAGAATGCCATCCGTTTTAACGATATCGAAATACTGGTGCTGGATGAAGCCGACCGCATGCTCGACATGGGATTCATCAATGACATCAGAAAGATCATGGCACTGCTGCCAAAACAACGTCAGAACCTGTTGTTCTCGGCGACGTTTTCCAGCGAGATACGCACGCTGGCCAAAGGTGTGATCAATAACCCGCTGGAGATAGACATCTCGCCGCGTAATTCCACGGTTGAGATCATTGCCCAGAAAGTACATATGGTAGACAAGGCACGCAAGGCCGAGCTGCTCAGCCACATGATACGCACAGAAAACTGGCACCAGGTGCTGGTGTTCAGCCGTACCAAACACGGTGCTGACAAACTGGTCAAGCAACTGGCCCGCGACAATATCGATGCCGCGGCGATTCACGGGAACAAGAGCCAGCCTCAGCGTACCCGCGCACTCGCTGATTTCAAGCAGGACCGGATACAGGTTCTGGTTGCTACCGACATCGCCTCGCGCGGTATCGATATTGACCAGCTCTCACATGTGATCAACTTTGATCTGCCGAACGTACCGGAAGATTATGTGCACCGTATTGGCCGAACCGGCCGTGCCGGTGCCAGTGGTACAGCCATTTCGCTGGTCAGTGCGGACGAGTTCAAACAGTTGCAGGACATTGAGCGCCTGATTAAGCGAAAGATTGATCGAGAGGAAGTTGAAGGCTTCAAGCCGACCCAGCTGGTACCGGAATCCGGCAGCTCGGCCCGACCGAACAACAGCCGGCCGCGGACGAACCCGGGTAACAACCGCTCAAACCAGAGAAACAACTCCCAGCAGCGCTCGTCAAAATCGCAGGAGAATAACGGTAATCGTGACGCCCGGGGCCAGCACAACTACGCTGGATAAACCTGTAGTTCGAAAGGGTCTGTAGTTTTTATCAGGGGCGGCGCAAGCCGCCCCTGATCATTTATCCTGCCGCCACCCTGGCGAGCACCCTGCTCACCACCGGATCCGCCGACATCCTTTGCCTTAACGCGGCGACCTTGGGAAAGCTCTGGATATCAACACCGTCTGCCTCCAGCCACTGACATACCGTATACAGGTACATATCACACACGGTGTAGGATTCACCGAAGACCCAGGGACCTTTTAGCAGCTCCTGTTCTATCAGTGCGAAACATTCACCCACCGTCTGGGGCACCTTCTTTTTCATTGCCTCAATCGCCGCCGGATCATCGGCCCAGCGGGACCCACGATACAAATGGGCATGGGCAACATGCACGGTAGAACACAGGTAACTGATGAACTCCTGCACCTTGGCAAAGGCGAACGGTTCCTGTACCGGTGCCAGATTGGCCGCAGGCCAGGTCTGGCAGATAAAGGCGAGTATGGCCGGGATTTCGGTAATGATACCCTGCTCTGTGATCAATGCTGGCACCCGACCTTTAGGATTGATCCAGAGATAGTCCGGTGAGCGTTGCTGATTGGTGGAAAAATCAAGCACCCGTACTTCATAATCTGCACCGACCTGTTCGAGTGCGATATGCGAGGCGAGTGAACAAGCATTTTTTGCGGTGTAGAGGATTATCTTTTTCACAAATTTCAGTCCTGTTTTTTTTCAGTGGCAGTAAGTATAAAGGGTCATTTCTGCAGGTAATAACCGCTCATGATCGTCTCATTCCACAACTTCATGGCACCTGGGGCAATACCCATCGGCAAATCTTCCTCCGGCGCACTGTAGCCATGTTTACCGGTCGCAAACTCGAACAGCTTGACCAGGGGTGCCGGTTTCATCGCGGCATAACCGGGCAGATAGATCTCACGGTAGGCACGTGCATCATGGTCGCGACTGTTGCTGGCAATGATCAGTAACAATGGCGGCACCGGCTTGACACCGGGGCCAGACACACCGCGCAGATATCCAAGATACCTGTCGACCAGTTCCTCGGTTTCTTCCTTGCCCATATTCAGCCGTTTTGCACTCGCCCTTGCGGCGGCCTCCATCTGTTCCGGGCTGTCAAAATGCAGGATGTTCTCGGCCTTGAACAGGGCCGAAGACAAGCCGCGTTCGGTTTTTTCCATTACTTCCTCGATCACCATGGCCAGACGCGCCAACGCATCCACGCCTTCTTCTTCTATCAACTCGTAGCCGTAATAACGCGCGATGTCGCGCCAACTGCGTATGCGCAGACAATTAAAGTCCGCCGCCCACGGCACGTCTATGCCCTGCTGTTCACGCGTCATCTTGCCGTACAAGGCTCCAAACGGTGAGCTCTCCAGTCCGAGCACACCGACAATGTTCGGGATACGCTGGGTCAACATCATCGTCATCGGACCGCCGGTAGAATGACCGTGGCTATAAATCGAGAATTCACCTTCGGGCAAATAACGGCGGGCAAGTTCGGTCGCGCCTGCCTCATGTGCCCGCGGCCAGCCTGCCAGGCGGTCATAAAAATTCGAGCCTTCCTTCGCACAAGCGAGATACAACGTACCCCAGCGCCGACGGCGTGAGTCCTCGGTATCGGTCACCACCTCATACTGGTCTTTCGTGATGATTTCATCTTTCAGATAAACCGGTGTCCTGACCGAGCCGTCCGGGTGCATGGTCTCTCCTGACCAGTTACCGCTCGTATCCTGCAGATTGTAGTTACCCGGATAGGACATGTTGACGACCTTGTAACCGAATTTGGTCGCCAGAAAACGGGCGAATTCATTCTTGCCTGGATGATGTCCTCCACCACCGTGCAATATAAACAGGCCGATTTTTTTTCCATCGGGGCCGACCGGGATACGTGCCGGGTCTTCAGGCTCGTGCACACTCGCGGCAATATCCCATTGCAGGCCGAGTGCCTCTATGCGATGAACCACTTCGGTCGAACGTACCGGGATGTCCGGCATCGCCAGCACTTCCTCTGACAGCTTGACGATGTCAGGTTTGGACAGATGGATCCAGTCTGCACCGGCGACCTTTTCCACATTCGCACCGGTTTGTGCCTGGGCGGGGAATATGATCAGCAAGCTGACGAGTGAGCAGAGACAGGTATAACGGAACAGGTGTTTGTGCATGAATCCCCCTAGGTTACTATTGGACTGTTATTTCATTATGTACATCTTGTCATGCCAACCAACGTGATTTCTCCACTTCGGTCGAAATGACACGTAATCAGAAAGTTCTTTAAATACAGATCATCTTTGTCTGGCCACCTCAGCCAAATCAGCCCGTCACGACCTCGCGGATGATCCTTGCTGCACTATCAATTGCGTCCGCATCCACTTCCAGACTGGTCACAGCCCGCAATGTGTGTGGTCCGGTGGCCAGTACCCGTAAGCCTTGTGTGTCCAGCAGCGCGGCCACTTCAGCAGACGGCAGTTTGTCGACTTCAAAATAAACCATATTCGTGTCGACCTCATGACTGTTCACCCGCAGTCCTGGTATATCTGTCAGACCCCGCGCCAGTCGTGCCGCATTCGCATGGTCATCCGCCAGTCGGGCGCGATGGTGATTCAATGCGTACAGGGCACCGGCCGCAATAATGCCGACCTGGCGCATGCCGCCACCAAACTGTTTGCGAAACCGGCGCGCCCGGGTGATGAACTCTGCACTGCCAGCGAGTATCGATCCCATCGGGGCGCCAAGGCCCTTGGAGAAACACACGCTGACGCTATCAAAATTGTCTGCGTACGCGCGTTCGGCTATCCCGGTCGCGATGGCGGCGTTCCACAATCGCGCCCCATCCAGATGAGTGGCGATACCCGCTTCCCGTGCGACGGCACAGACCTGTTGCATCTGCACCAGTGGCCAGACGGATCCGCCACCCCGGTTGTGGGTGTTCTCCAGTGTGAGCAGGCGCGTTGGGGCGTAATGAATATTTAGCGGACGCAGGACAGATCGTAGTTGATCGGCGGTAAACAAACCACGTGTCCCTGGTACGACGCGACAGTTCACGCCGGACAGTGCCGCCGGGGCACCGGCCTCGTACCAGTAGATATGTGACTGCGCCTCGAGCAGGACCTCGTCGCCCGGCTGCGTGTGGCAACGGATAGCCAGCTGGTTTGCCATCGTGCCTGACGGAACAAACAGCGCCGCCTGTTTTCCCAGCAGGGCGGCGGTAACACGTTCCAGTTCAATAACGGTAGGATCATCCCCGAGCACATCATCACCTACCTCGGCCGTAGCCATGGCCTGACGCATCGCCGGTGTCGGTCGGGTGACGGTATCACTGCGCAAATCGATTGGCGAATTATTCATGCTGTCTCAACCGTCCGGCGGGTTATTGCAACGGGCATTCTGTATAACGCGACTCCACACAGGCAATGGCCAGCTTTTGTCCCCGATCCAGTTGCTCTGCATTCAGTCTGGCCGCCATCTCATCCCGCTTTTTACTGGCGCCATCATGACTCTGCACGGCAGCCATATAAAAGAAGATATAGGCTGCGAGATCATCCTGTGGTACGACTACACCCTCCGCATACATCAGACCGAGACTGTGCTGTCCAGCAGGCATGCCATGGTCGGCAGCCTTACGATACCAGTGGTAGGCCTGCTCCATATCAACCGGCAAACCCTTGCCGTGTTCATACATGTAGGCGAGGTATAACTGCGAATACGGATCATCCTGTTCTGCCAGCAGGCGGGTCGATTCCACATCACTCATCTCGGCCTGTGCAACAGGGAGAGATAACATCAGTGTTAAGGTAATAACGACGATTAATTTCATCTATAAGTCCTCAATCTTGTAAATCCGGAATGTCTGGATAATAACGCAAACCCGGCACAGAGTCAGGTGAGAATAATTCGCTTTCAATTTTCAACGTGCCCGGATATCAGATGATTTACAGGGCGTTTTGGTTCACTATGCACGACCAAATAATGAACACTCACACACACATCTGGCGCGGCATGATCTACGGGTTCATCGGTATGGCCTGTTTCAGCCTGACCGCCCCGTTCACCCGCCTCGCCTTACAGGGCTTTTCCCCTTACTTCATTACAGCAGGACGGGTATCCATCGCCGGTGTACTGGCCGCCCTCATCCTCTATCTGCGCCGGGAGCACTGGCCAGCGCGTGTGTACTGGAAGCGACTGGTCATGGTCTCACTCGGGGTGTCGGTCGGTTTTCCGCTGTCGCTCGGTATCGCACTGACACATACCGATGCGTCGCATGCCGGCATAGTGCTCGCCATCCTGCCGCTGTTGACATCCATACTCGGTGCGATCAGCCATCAGGAAAAACATGGCAAATCATTTTGGCTGATCGCGGTTAGCGGCTGTCTGAGTGTGCTTGCCTACATCTTATGGAACAGCGGCATCCGGCTGGTAGCAGAGGATCTCTGGCTGTTGCTGGCCGCAATTTCAGCCGCGATTGCCTACAGTGCTGGCGCCAGCGTGACCCGGACACTCGGCGGCATTAACACGATCTGCTGGGCGATGGTAATGATGCTGCCGTTCAGTATCCCGACCGTGATATATATGGTAATGCAGCTAGATACCATCGCAACCGTTCCGCTTCCTGCTGTCGCGGCGTTCCTGTATCTGGCCCTTGTCAGTCAGTTACTGGGTTTTTTCCCCTGGTACGCCGGTCTCAGCCTCGGCGGTGTGGCCCGTGTTTCACAGGTGCAACTGCTGCAAACCTTTCTCACCTTGTTTGCCGCGGCCTGGCTGTTGGACGAAGTCGTCGAATGGCACAGTTGGCTGGTGGCCGCGCTGGTCGCAGGTCAGGTCTATCTAGCAAAACGGCTGGCCTGACAATAACTCAACGTTCCGCTTCCACCCCGTAGAAATAAACGAGCACATCGTCCAGTAGCGGGCCCCAGTTGTTCCAGTCGTGCCCCTCGTCCACCTCAACATATTTTATCGGGTAAGCCTTATCCTGTAACAACGCATGAAACTCGCGGTTCGCCTCCGTATTATCATCCGGCGTGCCGGTGCTCAGAAATATCTTCAGCGGCAGTGTGGGCAGTTGCGCATAGACCGGTAACAGGTTCGGGACCGGGTGGTTCGCGGGAGACTGCATGACCAGGCCGGAGAAGGTCTCCGAACCGAGTGCGCCGAAACAGGCCGCATTGGTCCCCCCAAATGACACGCCCATGATCGTCCTGCCTGTACGGTCGCGTATGACCGGATAACTGGCTTCGATCGCGGGGATCAGTTCCTCAACATAAAACTGGAAATATTCAGAGTTACACAGAAACTGTTGTCGACGCCGGTTCGTCTCCGGGTCGTCCGGGTCTCGTGGATCCACAAACACGGCTATGACAGGGCGGATTGAACCTTTGCCGGTCTCGCGATCCAGAACCTGATCCATATGACCGCGTCCGAGATAATTCTGACCGTCTGTCATGAACAATGCCGGATAGGGCCCGGCGTCCTGACCGGCTTGTGGTAGATAGACACGATATTGCAGGTCGTAACCGAGCACCTTGCTGCGGATTCGGAGATTATCCGTCAACGTACCCTCCGCCAGAGCGGACATACTGATGAACAACAGCCACGGGATAAGTCCGGTCAAAACAACCTGCTGACCCCGGTATCTGCCTCTCTCTGATCTGAACATGGATGCGCCTCTTCAAAGTCATTACTGTAAATCTGGCGTGATTGTGTCGCCTGATCTCCCGAAAACGTAGTGATACTGCCAGGACTGTGTAGCGGGAGTCAGCCTTGGTCCGGGTATTTTGTTATGTCGGAATAGTTTACAAAGTAAAACAAGCCATGTTATCCAGATTTTTTATAATAAATTCATATGCTTGACTAACAATGAACGACACAAGATAGCTCAAAACATGTATATACCGGGCGCTAACTGACGAAGTTTTTTACACTTCCGCACCCGCGCCTAAACAGAAGTTGTTGATTTTATTTATTAATATTTGTGGTACGAAAATTGCTCTTAAACTGTGAACCAGTACCGAATCTGAAGATTAGTCAAATTCATGAGGAGTCAGCCGTAATGCGTTCCAGAATATTATCATTGTTGATGAGTGTAGCGTTCATCGGGTTGTTGCCCGTCGCCTCACAGGCTGCTGTTATTGATACCAGCGCATTATGGGATGGTAACGTTAGTAGCGCATGGGCAGGCAGTGGCCCGTCATTAACGGTCGATAATACGGATACCACGCTCGATGATATTGGTTTTTACTTTGACGAAGAATCAAACGGTCTGACTTTCAACTTCATCCTGACGGATGCGTTGAACTTCGGCAACACCTTGTTCTCGACTTCGGTTGTCGTCAATGTCGCTGCTATTAACGTGATTGACATCGATATGGAACTGACTGGTGGCAGCACCGTCTGGGCCTTAATCGACTATAACGGTTTTACTAGATCAACTGCCCACTTTATCTTTAACGATGTTTACTCTGGTGGTAACTCGGTCTTTGGCTCGATAAATGATATGACTGACTTCATCGGTCTAGATCACAGATTTATCGCCAACTTCAGCAATGATAATCCGACGGCTGTTCCTGAGCCGGGTAGCCTTGCGCTGTTGTCACTCAGCCTGCTGGGTCTGGCCGGCATGCGCAAACGCCGCTCGAACAACTAGTCACCAACCGTAGTCCCCGTAGTCTTTAAAACCCCGTCCTGGTGACGGGGTTTTTTTTCAGTATACCCCGCTGAACGTCAGAGTGACCGACTTGTCGCGATACCGCTCACGTACCTCACGGAACCTGATCGGACTGAGGTCGCGCTGACCGGTAAACACGGTACGATTTCGTGACCCCGGTGTATCCAGCACGTTCTGGGTTGACAGGCGCACCTTGATACCGAGCCAACGCGTCGTTTCGATAAACATGTTAAGGTCCGGCGTCTCGTCGTAAACCTCCAGTTCATTCACCTTGAACAACGGGCGTTCACCGCGTGATATCAACGTCCAGCCCCAGGCCACACGTGAGGCCTCGAAGTCCTGACGATAGTCCACGCTGTAGCCGTGGCGGTTTGGTACATTGTATAAAATCGGAAAATCGCCTTCGATACTCGACAGTATGCGGTCCTGACCGGTCACCGGATCAACCACGGTCGAATCCTGCCAGCGCGTTTTCACATCAACCTTTGCCCCGGTCAGGCCGAGCCATTCGAGTGGCAGCGTAGCCTCCAGTTCGACACCCCAACGTCTACCGTCACCGATATTTCCCGGCACCTCAAACGTCGGCGTCAACGGCAGCAGGTCGAGCACATTCGCTATCCAGTGATGATAGGTGGTCAGCTTGACCACGGTTACATCACCAAAACGGCGTTCATGGCTGATCTCACTGATCCAGGTGGTATCCGGCTGGATATCGGGATTGCCGAGCGCAAGGTCATCATCTTCAAACAGGGTGGCACTGACAAAGTCAGTCAGATCAAGTTGTGCAACCTCTCGCGCAATCCGCAGGCGGGTCTGACCGCCCTGTTCCCGGGTATAGGTCAGTACACCCTGGGGTTTCACAAAAAAGAAATCACGTTGTTGCTCAGCGTCGCCGCTCTGGGTAATGGTCGAGGCCTCGGCGCCCAGACCCAGATCCACCTGCAGCCTGCCGCGTGACCAGGTGTCCTGTAACAACAGGTCGTAACGCTCTTCCTTTACCAGCGAATCAGCGCCCGGCACGTCAAACGCAACCGGTCCACTGCCGCTATCGAGCGTGGATTGCAGTGTGCGGTCCAGACTGTTATAGGCCCGCTCCAGATTCAGCTGCAGCGTCTGCTCGGGCAGACCACGCCAGTCAAATTCAACACGGGTGATAAGTTCGGTCGCGATACCATCACCTTCGGCCACACGGAAGGATGTCTGGTTCCCCAGGGTATACAGCACACGCTGGGTACGGTAAGTCTGCTCGTCCTTGCGGTAGAACAGCAGGATGGCCTTGCCGGTCAGGTCGTTATAGAGATTACGTTCTGCGTCGAGTCCGATCTCAAGACCCGGTGCTTTCAGATTATCATCGAATGTCTCGACCCGAGGAGGACTGCCTGCCGCCTCAGGGACTCGGTCCGAAACCAGAAACTGGTCACGAGACTCATGGGTGAAAACCGTATTCAGCTTGACCAGCGTACCTCCCGTCAGCAGGGAGACGGCATTGAAATTGCCTTTCCAGGTTTTAATCCGGTTTTCCCGGTTATCAAACCGGTTTTCGGTGAGGATACCGTTGCCATTAAAAAGCTGATCCAGCCCGTGACGACCATAGGAGTTGCCTGTCATCGACAGGCCCGTGCTGTACTCTATTTCATTCCATTTATCTGAAAGTGAAACATTGACTATCGGTGTCAAAGGACCGTGTTTGAACGGGACCAGCACCGCCCCCTCCCACTTGACCGCGCCCGGACTGTCTTCATGCAGGATGATATTTATCAGCGAGGACTGGCCACGCAGATCGATACCACGCACCTGACCCAGTATCAGCTCGATACGCTCGACATTGCCTGCGGGAATACGTGACAGTATCGCCGAGGGCAGGTCCTGCTTCGCGCTGGGACGTTGATCATTGATCAGAAGATTACCCGCGCCGGCGGCAAAACCGCGAGGACCGTCCACACTCTCTTCAAGTTGAAAGCCGGGGACCTGTCGCACCATATCAAGTGCTGTCAGTGGCTTGAATTTATGAAAAAAATCAGCTGGATAACTGACCAGTTCCGAACCGGCACCTGCAGTGGACAGGGCCACGTCAGACGTGGCCTTACTGTCACTCCCCTGTCCATAAGCGGGGCCGACGGCAACGATTGAGGCCGTAAACAGACAAACAATAAATTCACTGTAGCGCATTTTTTACCTGATATTGAATTTTTCTTGAAGCCACAGGATACCTTGTGAACGACCGGTTTTACAGCAATTATAGGTAAGAGCAATACAATCTCCGTAGATCTGTACTGATTTGTTTGTGTAACATTTGTGTAACAGCGGTCTGTTTTGTTAATCTGACTCTGATAACACATAAAATTACTGCCTGTACGCAGGCCGACAAAGGAATCGATGAAACTGCAACTCAGTATTGCCCTTGCCTCTAACCCGCGCACCTGGCCCATTCTGGATGGACGCGTACAGCCAGACGGAATCGATCTGATACCGACCGTATTACATCCATCCGAGATGTTCTGGCGGCAACTGAAGTTTGCCGATTTTGATTTGTCCGAGATGTCATTTTCGTCACTGATGATGGCTGTGGCCGGAGGCGATGACCGCTGGGTCGGGCTGCCGATCTTTACCACCCGCAAATTCTTCCATACCGAAATCCTGGTGCGCAAGGAGTCAGGGATAAAGACACCCGCCGATCTGAAGGGTCGTCGTGTGGGTGTGCCGGAATACCAGCAAACCGCTGCGTTATGGACGCGCGGCATACTCCAGCATGAATTTGGTGTACCCCAACAGGACATGCAGCACTGGATGGAACGCGTACCAACACACAGCCATGCCGCCAGCGTGGGCTTCAAGGCGCCACCGGGTGTGACCATCAACCCGATCCCGCCGGAGAAAAATATCGGCTCAATGATGCTTGCAGGCGAACTGGATGCGGTCATCCATTATCTGCGTCACAATAACCTGGTCGACCGCAGTACCGCCGACCTGCACAATCACCCCGACATTCGATCACTGTTTCCTGATCCTCAGGCCGAGGGCATACGTTACTACCGCAAGACCGGCATTTACCCAATCAATCACGGCATGGTTGTGCGTCGTGAGATTGTCGAAAAACACCCCTGGGTCGTGCTTAACCTGTTAAAGGCGTTTGAACAGGCCAACGAGTTAACCAACAGGCAACGTATGGAACATGTGGACTACCACGTCACCACCGGTCTGATTTCAACGGACGCGGCAAAGGCCTTGCAGGAAGCTGTCGTGCGTCACGGTATTAAGGCAAACCGGAAGGTGCTGGAAACCGCCGCGCAATATTCTTTCGAGCAGGGACTCACGCCACGGCTGATGAAACTGGATGAAGTGATGGCCCACAGTACGCTGGACCAGTAACAGATACACATGGAGGGAATTCAATATTTGTCGTGTAATTACCTGATCACGACTTTTCGGATCAGATTAGCAATATCGCCGCAATGCCTGCTGCAAACAACGCACCTGATAGTGGCAGTGTAATCCTGCGCAGTTTAATCGAACCCAGACTGGCGGCCATACTGCTCTTGACGAAGGTATTGGCAAGGACAGCAATGACAATGGCACGCGATGCGATATTGAGATTACTCCCGTCAGACCGGGTGAGGTCTGCCATTGCCAGCGTGATTGCGTCAACGTCAGTCAGTCCCGCAATACCGGCAGCCAGGTAAAGTCCTGTATCGCCCAGATACACCTGTGCGGCAATGAACGGGACCGAACTAAGAGCCTATCTAATTGAAATGTTTTGATAATTACATGGTGTAAATGTCTGTATACCCCGCAAAGATACTCCGTACTTAACAATGCAAAACTGCTGGCAGGCTATACGTAAAAATGGGTTCTACCCGTTTCCACTGACGGTTATAAAAAAGGTTGATAACTGTAAATCACTCTTTGCGGAAGGCGATATCGGGATTTGTTGATTAATACAGTACATGCAACCTTTGTGCGTCCAAAAACCACCCTAATATCAAAAACCCACAGTAAATGGTAATCTGCGCGCGGTCTTATAGCCGAGGTATTCGTTCGTGTCAGTCAAGAATCATTCACAAACATCACTATTGAAACAACTGTGCCGGATTACCCGTCTACCGAGGCAGATAATCTGCCTGCATATACTGTCACTGCTGATACTGCCGGGTGTTGGTATCACGGCATTTGCCCAGGACGTCATACCAACTGTGGATGATTCATCACCCGTGGTTGAATATGCGGCGTCATTTTTTGCACGTTACAAGCCGAATACCGCGCTTGATATGGTCAAACAGGTGCCTGGATTTCTGGTCGATGACGGTGATGACTCGCGAGGCTTTGCCGGTGCCGCGGGAAATATCCTGATCAACGGTCAGTTTCCCAGCGCCAAACAGGACCAGCCTTCCGCCCTGTTGTCCCGTATCCCCGCCAGTCAAGTTACCGGGATCAAGGTGATACGCGGACAGGTGAAAGGTATAGATCTGCGCGGGCAATCCACCGTGGTGGACGTGCAGCTGGCCGAAGATGCCGCCGCCGCAATCAGCTGGGAGACCTATGCGCTGTACAGCACGGCCAGTCCGCTGCGGGCCGGTGTCAAGGCCTCTATCGCGGACCGCTGGAAGGACATTGAATATAATTTTGGTGCGGACATGTTACGTGACGGCAACGGTGAGCTCGGCAATGAGTACGTATATGACGCGACGCACACACTGACTGAAACACGTGATGAGACACAGAAGGAAACCGGATTCAGTACCGGGCTGTTCATGAATGCCACATCCTGGCTTGGCGATACCTTTATGCATATCAATGGCAAGTTCGGGCTAGGCAACAGTCCGGAACGCCATGCCTCACATCGTATCCCCGTCAGCGGCAAACCACGCGAGAATCTGGTCAAATATTCACAACACAGCGAAACCTACGAGCTGGGTATTGATGCCGAACATGAACTGACCGACACACTGTCAGGCAAGGTCATCGCGCTGTTTACCGACAAACTGTCCGACGTCACCTCGACCCAGACATCCGCAACCACACAAGGCATCCAGCTATTGTTCAGGCAGGCCGATACGATCAGTAAAACGCGGGAGGCCATTACGCGGCTGGAGCTCGACTGGACTACGTTGCCGAACCATGCCATCCAGCTGAATGTCGAAGGGGCCTATAACCGGCTCGACGGCACACTGTTTCAGGCGGAGAACACCGGGGCCGGCATAATTGAAGTCGTTGTACCCGGCGGCAATTCGCTGGTGGAAGAGTCACGCGGCGATTTTCTGTTGAAAGATACCTGGTCACTGGGCAAGTTCGAGCTTGATTACGGACTCGGTGCCGAGGTATCACAGATTTCGCAAACGGGTGATGCCGAATTAAAACGCGAATTTTTCTTCGTCTCCCCGCAATCGTCACTCAGCTATACCCATGCCAAGGGACAGCAGACACGCATACGTCTGGCCCGCGAGGTGGCGCAACTCGACTTTGCTGATTTTATCAGCACGACCGTGTTCGAAGACGATGATCTCGCACTTGGTAACCCGAACCTGCGTCCGGATCGCACATGGGTAGGCGAGATTGGCCATGAACATCGCTTTGGCGATTCCGGTGTACTCAAGGTCACCGCTTTTCACCACTGGATCACCGATGTGCTGGATCTGTTACCGCTCACAGCGGATTTTGAAGTACCGGGTAATATCGGTGATGGCAGACGCTGGGGCGTTGAGGTGGAGACCACGCTGCCACTGTCCTTGCTCGGTCTCGTCGGCGCCAAACTGGACAGCAAGTTTCGCTGGCAGGACTCGACCGTCGTCGACCCGGTTACCGGCCAAGATCGGGTACTGACAGCCGTCACCGGTTTTCGCGGTGTGCCGGACATCAAGTTCAGACAGGGCAACGAGTATGTGATTGATGTCTCCTACCGCCAGGATTTGGAGGCCGAACGAATTGCCTGGGGCTGGCGCATGGCAGAACAGGCGGTGCGACCGGCGTTCAAGGTGAATGAAGAAGAGCTTTCAAACGAAGGCGTGCTCGCCAGTGTCTTTGTTGAGACCACTCGCTGGTTCGGTATCAAGGCGCGAATAGAGGGACATAACCTGTTCAAATATGACGAGTTCCGCGAACGGACTATCTACACAGGTGAACGTGGGCTGACGCCGATCAATTCGTATCTGTTACGCGAACGCGATGTGGGGCGGCGGGTCAATCTGGTGCTGACGGGGAGTTTCTAGTTATATAAGGGCATTGGCTTTGGTGGCCGAGCAGCCACCTGCATAGTATCGTTCCAGACATGCCGTAAATACATCCATGTAGGCTCGGGTTCCGCATCCCTGCGGCACACGGTCTTTCACAATACTATGCAGGCGGCTGCTCCTCAGTTTGAGAGTCAACTGAAACTGTTAATTTATTCCTCCGACCTTCACCTGCATATGAAACAGCATCTGATGGCCTACCAGAAACAATGTCTTGCCATCCTTGCCGCCGAAGGCAAGATTGGTCAGCCGTTCCGGTGTGCGTATTGTGCCTAGATGTTTGCCTTCCGGTGAGATGATCCATACTCCGCCCGGTCCGGTGTTGTAGATATTACCCTGCGCGTCTGTCTTGATACCGTCGGTCGTGCCCTCTTCCTTGCGCCCGCTCATGTCGATAAACAGTTTTTCATTAGCCACGGTATCATCCGCCAGTACGTCGTAACGATACACTGTACGTGTAGGAGAGTTGTTCACGTACAGCACCTTGCCATCCGGCGACAGCGTAATCCCGTTCGGTCCGGTAATACCGCCGCCCTTGATAATCTGCGTCATCTTGCCGTCCTTGATCAGATACACGGCCGCTGGCACCTTGCCGGTCTCGTCACGCGAGTTGTCGGTGAAGAAGATTGAACCATTGTTCTTTATGACCAGATCGTTGGGTCGATGCAGCGGCAGGCCGTTGGTCAGGTGGGCGAGTACGGTTGGTGTCCCATCCTTTTCAAGGCGTATGACCGAGTGTGATGCACCGGCACAAAACACCAGCCGGCCTTCCGGATCCAGCGCGGTCCCGCTGGAGGAAGAACTCTCAGCCTCCATGTCCGGCAAAATTTTCTGCAGGTCATAGGCCATTGTAAGTTCCGTATTGGGTGACCACCTGGAAATCTGTCGCGGGCCCCGGTTGCTGAACAGGAAGTAACCTCCATCAGGTAATGACGCATCCTCTTTCCAGACGCCACCCTCTACCGAGGCGCCTTCACCCAGATCGGTGATCAGCTCCGGTTTTGCGTCTACAGAGATCAGCTCGTCAAGCGCAGGATCCAGCCGTTCGATAGTCTGGCCCTGTACCTGACCGACCGAGAGAATGACCGCTAATAAGCAGTACAGCCTTGTGAGATAACTGTATTTCATACGCCCCCCCGCTGGATTAACCCGTGTACTACTGCCGATATACATAAAACTGTAACAACGTTTTTCTGACTTCAATACCCGTCAGTCCCGACTACTCTGTTCTAGAACAGCAGTCCCGGTAACCACAATGATATCGTTGGTAGATAGGTAATCATGATCAGAAACACCACCAACACCGACAACCAGGGCATTGCGGCACGGACCACTTCCATGATCGTCATGCCGGTGATACCGGAAGTGACAAACAGGTTCAGACCAACAGGCGGTGTCACCATACCGATTTCCATATTTACCACCATGATGATGCCGAAATGTACCGGATCGATACCCAACTGGACAGCGATCGGTAACAGGATCGGTGCCAAGATCAGGATAATGCCGGTAGGTTCCATAAAGTTACCGGCGACAAGTAACAACAGGTTGACCACGATCAAAAACTGCCAGGGTGACAGTCCCATCGCGATAATATGTTCGGCTATCTCCTGCGGTATCCGTTCTGTGGTCAATACATAGGCAAACAACATCGCATTCGCAATAAGGAACATCAGCATGACCGATATCTTTGCCGCATCAACCAGCACCCGCGGCACATCCTTCATGGTGATATCACGATGAACAAATATGGCCACGAAAAACGCATAGACGGCGGCCACAGCAGCGGCCTCGGTCGGGGTAAATACACCACCATAGATACCGCCAAGGATGATCACGAGTAACATCAGGCCCCACATGGACTCGCGTCCGGCAGTCAGTATCTCCTTCATGGACGCACGCGGTTGCAAGGGCAAATTGAGCATGCGCGCACGCACATAGATGGCGAACATCATCATCACACCGAGCACGATGCCAGGGACGATACCGGCCAGAAACAACTGCCCCACCGACGTCTCGGTTGAGGCGGCGTAGACTACCATCACAATTGACGGCGGGATCAGGATCCCCAGCGTACCGGCATTGCAAATGACACCGGCAGCAAAATCACGTGAATAACCGGACTTGACCATGCCAGCAATAACAATAGAGCCGACGGCCACCACGGTCGCCGGAGATGAACCTGATACGGCAGCAAACAGCATACAGGCGAGCACCGAGGCCATGCCAAGGCCACCACGGAAATGGCCGATACAGGCATTGGCAAAGTGGACCATGCGCCGGGCCACACCGCCGGTCGTCATGAAGGTACCTGACAGGATAAAGAATGGTATCGACAGCAGGGTAAAATGATCGGCCGTATTCAGCAACTTCAGCGCGAGAGCGGCGAGTGATCCCTGACTAAAAAAAAGGATGGTCAGCACCGAAGACAGACCAAGCGCCACTGCGATTGGCATGCCAATCAGCATGAACACGAGCAACATGATAAAGAGTGCTGCCGTAGTCATCGCGGGTCCTGCGCCGGGGCGTTATCGTCAATAACGCGCAATTTCAGTGCTTCCTCAGCCTCATCGCCGATCAGGTGTGTGGACCTCCCCCTGACAGTCAGGTACAAGAGTTCGCAGAAACGGTAGGTCAGCAGTGCAAAACCAATTGGCAGCGCGAGCCGCGGGATCCAGATCGGTATGGCGATATCTTTCGCCTCATTTCCAATCTGGTAGATCTTGGTAATGTAGGTCCAGCAACCGGTCAGGACCAGCACGGAATAGACGATACAGAGTACAATCGCAAGAAGGGTGACCGCCCGGCCGAGCCGTGGGCCAAGTAGCTTTACCGCAGCATCGATACCGATATGCGAACCGACACGCACGCCGTAGGCCATGCCGATAAAGATCAGCCAGGCAAACAGGAAGGTGACCAGCTCAAGTGCCCAGACAAAACTGAAATTGAAGACATAGCGGGCAATCACCTGCGCAAACGTGATGATTGTCATCATCGCCAGTAGAAGTGCAATCAGCCCTTCTTCCAGTTGTTCAAGCCACATTCTCATAGGATTTATCCTTGACCTGCGATCAGTTATTTGACTGCAATGCAGCGTCTATCAAATCCTTGCCGATGTCTGTCTCATACTTCTTCCATACCGGCTCCATCTTCTCACGCCACTCCGTAAGATCGTCTGCGCTCAACGTATGGATCTTCGCCTTGCCCGCATCACTGATCTGCTTGCGGTCGTTCTCATTGATTTCAAAGGCAAGCTGGTTTGCATAGACAGTCGCTTCATTCATCGCCTCTGACAGGCCGGTCTGAATATCTGCCGGCAGACTGTCCCACCAGTCCGAATTGGCAATGACCATATACAGGATCACACCGTGATTCGTCTCGGTAATCGAATCCTGTACTTCATGGAATTTCTGGGTAAAGATGTTTGACCAGGTGTTTTCCTGGCCATCAACCACACCGGTCTGCAAGGCCTGGTAGACCTCGCTGAACGCCATCTTCTGCGGGTTTGCATCGAGTGCACGGAACTGTTCCTGCAACACATCCGAATCCTGGATACGGAACTTCAGTCCCTTCACATCGTCCGGGCGTTGCAATTGCGGCTTGCTGGTCGACAGCTGTTTCATGCCGTTCAGCCAGTAGGCCAGACCCTGGATACCCTTACCGTGCATTGAGTTGAGCAACTCCTTGCCGACCGACCCGGTCTGAAACCGGTTGACTGCATCCAGATCCTTGAACAGGAAGGGTAAATCAAACACCTGCAGTTTTTTGGTATAACGATCAAACTTCGACAACGAAGGCGCCAGCAACTGGATATCTCCTAGCAGCAGCGCGTCCATCTCCTGATCATCTGCAAACAACTGTGAATTCGGGAATACCTGTATCTCAACCTTACCGGGCAATTTCTTCTCTGCCAGTTCCTTGAACTTCAGCGCGCCCTGCCCCTTCGGCGTATTGTCCGCGGTCACGTGGCTGAACTTGATAATGATCGGTTCCTGCGCACTTGCGACAGTTGATGAGGTCAGCGCCAGGGTAGCCAGCAGTGTCAGAACTAGTCTCATGTTTTGCTCCATTTTTCAGGTATAGACAGGGATACGACCGGAACCTGATTCCCCCCGCAGGAACGAAGTTTTTGTTGATAGTTACCGGAATCCAGCAACTGGCGAGATTAGCAAATAGCCTGTGGTTTGGCAAACCCGGAGGTGGGTTCCGGTTTACAGCAGAATATGTGGTAATCCGACAATTCAGGACATATTGATAAACGGCCATTTAAGCATCCTGCAAGATCAGCAATCTGCCTGTAATCGTTCCAGACACGCTGTGAATACATCCATGTAAGCTCGAGCGCCGCATCCATGTGGCTAACGGTCTGTCACAATCACAGGCAGACTGCTGATTCCGATTTTTTTACAGGAATCTGAAACAGCCCATTAGATGGTGTGTAGCTCCGCCGTCATTGATACCGTGCCTTCACAATCCTCGGCCCAGAGTGACACTCTGCCATTGTCCTGTTGTTTGCCATACAGGGTAAACGGCAGGCCTCCATACATCGGACTGCGCGCGGTGTAGTCAAGCTGGACGATACGTTTACCCGGGCAGTTGCGCTGGTACAGATCGACCAGCATCGTGGCGGTCAACGGGGCATGCACGAGCAGGCCGGGATAACCCTCCTCACGTACATAGTCGAGATCATAATGTATACGGTGGCCATTAAACGAGACAGCAGAATAACGAAACAGCAGGGCGGCGTCCGGCATGACGGTCTGCGACCAGTCAAACGCTTGTGATACCCCGGTCGTGGCCGCAGGACGGATCACCGGCGTCCTGGCGGGCTCGCCCGAGGCCTCGCGATAGACTATCTTCTGTACATCCTCCAGCAACACCTCACCGTTATCCAGATATTCATGACTGATCGTCAGAAAACACATCGGTCCGGTCTTGCCCACCTTGTTCTCGATCGCGCGGATGGTCGAACGCTGTATCAGCGGGACGCCGACAGGCAGCGACTGTTGTATGCGTATACTGCCACCGACCCACATCCGTCGTGGATAAGTGATCGACGGATAGAATTCGCCACGTTGTTCATGGCCGTCATGGCCCAGTTTCGACTGCCGGGTAAAGGGAAAGATCGCACACCAGTGGCCTGTCGGTGGCGCCTCGCCAGCGGGCCACGGCAATTCCGGGTAATCCAGCAACGCGGCCAGCCCTTGCATACGGTCAGACGAGATCTCGATCTGTGATTGCTGGGTACGGCCGATGTAATCAGCCCACGGGTTTTCTGCTTGCATGTTCTCGCGCCTGCTAACGGGTTTGTACGATTGTTTTTGTACTATTGGTTTTTGAACTCTGCCTTGACCTTGTCTGTGTGTTCACCCAGCGCAGGCACAGGCAGGCTGACCGGCGGATTGTCGTCGGTGACGACACCGCTGGCTGTTAATTCGATCATACCGACCGGCGTCTGCACACTGACGGTACGTCGTTGCGGATGGTCGAGCACATCATCGAGCGAGTTCAGCCGTCCATAGGCAATCTGGTGTGTCTCCAGCAACGCCAGTAATTGCGGCTGGGTGTAGCGGGAGAAGACAAACAGGATTGCCTCATCCAGTGCGGGACGGTTGGCGACACGGTTGCCCACACTGTTAAATCGCGGGTCTGCGGCCATCGATGCGTCTTTAATGATCTCACGACAGAATACCTTCCATTCGCGCTCATTCTGGATGGAGAACACCACACTGAGGCCATCACCGGTGTAATACATACCGTACGGCGCAATGCTCGCATGGTTCATGCCGACACGTTTCGTCTGGACGCCGCCATAGGCCCTTTGCAGCAACGGCACATTCATCCAGTCAACTATCACATCAAACAGCGATAACTTGATATGTTCACCGGCATGGGTCCTGGCGCGACGTATCAACGAGCGCAGGATCGCGGAATAGGCGGTCTGCCCGGTACTAATGTCACAGACTGACAAACCGACGCGTGCCGGACCATCGGGGGTACCGGTGATCGAGCACAGACCAGCCTCGGCCTGCACCAGCAAATCATACGCCTTCATCATTGCGTACGGTCCGGTCTCGCCATAGCCGGAGATACTGCACATAATCAGCTGCGGGTTGATCGCCTTCAGGCTGTCGTAATCAAGGCCACGCGCCTGCACTGCCCCGGCACGCAGGTTCTGGATAAACACATCGGCCTTGCGCAACATGGCAAACAGGATGGTGAGGTCAGCCGGGTCCTTTACATCAAGCACAACCGATTCCTTGCCCCGGTTCAGCCAGACAAAGTAGGCACTCTCGCCCTTGACCAGATGATCATAGTTACGCGCGAAGTCGCCCTCTTCGCGTTCGATCTTGATGACGCGCGCGCCGGCCTCGGCCAGCAGGTTGCTCGCATAAGGCGCGGCAACGGCCTGCTCCAGTGTCACTACTAATATGCCTTCGAGATCTTTCATCGCTTAATACGACCGTGGCAGACCGAGCCGGTGTTCACCGAGATAGGCCAGGATCAAGTTGGTGGAGATGGGTGCGATCTGGTACAGCCGGGTCTCGCGGAACTTGCGCTCGATATCGTATTCCTCCGCGAGGCCAAAGCCGCCGTGCGTTTGCATGCACATATCGGCTGCGGCCCACGACGCCTCTGAGGCGAGTAACTTGGCCATGTTCGCCTCGGCGCCACAGTCCTCACGCCGATCATATAGGTCTACTGCCTTGCGTACCATCAGCGTTGCCGCCTGCGTCTGTGCATAGGCACGGGCGATCGGAAACTGGATGCCCTGATTCTGGCCGATGGGGCGCCCGAACACCTTGCGCTCATTCGCATAACGGGTGGCCTTGTCTATAAACCAGTTGGCGTCACCGATACACTCGGCAGCGATCAGGATGCGTTCGGCATTCATGCCGGAGAGGATATAGAAAAAGCCATCACCTTCATTACCGATCAGGTTCTCCGCCGGCACCGGGACGTTTTCAAAAAAGATCTCGGTAGTCGCATGGTTCAGCATCGTCCGGATCGGGCGGATCACCATGCCATTTTGCTTCGCCTCGTTGATATCGACGATAAATACGGACAGGCCCTTCGTGCGTTTGCTCACGTTTTCTTTTGCGGTTGTCCGTGCCAGCAGGATCATCAGATCTGAATATTCAGCGCGCGAGATCCACACCTTCTGGCCGTTAACGATATAACGGTCACCGTCACGCACCGCCGTTGTTGAAATACTGGTTGTGTCGGTGCCGGCCGTCGGTTCGGTCACACCGAAGGCCTGCAGACGCAGTTCGCCGCTGGCGATCGGGGGCAAGTATTGTTGTTTCTGTGCCGGACTGCCGTGGCGCAACAAGGTACCCATCGTATACATCTGGGCATGGCAGGCGGCCGCATTGCCGCCGTTCTGATGTATCGCCTGTACAATCTCGGCCGCAACACGCAGCGGCAATCCGCTGCCCCCGTATTCTTCCGGGATCAGACAGGCGAGCAAACCGGCATCGGTCAGTGCCTGCACAAACTCGGAGGGATATTCCAGATTCCGGTCCTTATTGCGCCAGTATTCACCGGGGAAATCCGCCGAGATACGCGCGACTGATTCACGCACCTGTTCAATGATATCTTCGTAATCCATACGCCGTGGCCAACCTCTGCTGCAGTATTGTTTTGTTCACTAATATTAACACAGCAAACCGGGCACTCGCTGTCTACATATTCGCGTAGTTCGGCCCCGATCCACCTTCCGGCGCAACCCAGGTAATATTCTGCGCCGGGTCCTTGATGTCGCAGGCCTTGCAATGCACACAGTTCGCCGCGTTGATCTGGAAACGTTTGCCAGCCTCACCGGCGTCCACGATTTCATACACGCCGGCCGGGCAATAACGTTGCGCGGGTTCGTCATACAGCGGCAGGTTGTGGGTTACTGGCACGTCGGCATCATTCAGCAACAGGTGTACCGGCTGTTCCTCGACATGACTGGTATTGGCCAGATAGACCGAGGACAATCTGTCAAAGCTGATCCTGCCATCCACAGGAGGATACGCAATCGGCGGTGCCGCCTTCGCCTGCACCAGACTGGCATGGTCAGCTTGCGTATCGTGCAGCGTCACGGGCAGTCTGCCGCGAAACATCGTCTGATCAACAAAGTTAAAGGCACCGCCCACCATACTGCCAAAACGGTGTAAGGCCGGGCCAAAATTACGGGCCTGATATAACTCATCGTGCAACCAGCTGTTTCGGAATCCGGCAGGATAAGAATTCAGCATCGTTGCCGCTTGGTCATTCCACTGCTCCATGACAGCCTCGGCAGCGAGCATACCCGACTTCATCGCCGTGTGGATGCCCTTGATCTTCGCAAAGTTGAGCGTCCCCAGATTACACCCAATCAACGCACCGCCCGGAAACACCATTTGCGGCAGTGAGTTGTAACCACCCTTACTGATCGTGCGTGCACCATAACTGATGCGTTTGCCGCCTTCGAGATGCTGGCGCAGGATCGGATGCTGTTTAAAGCGCTGAAATTCATTAAACGGCGACAGGTACGGATTACGATAATTCAAATCGACGATCAGACCGACCGAGACCAGATTATCGCCCATATGGTACAGAAACCCGCCGCCAGGATTGGTGTTATCCAGCGGCCAGCCGGCACTGTGCACGACCAGACCGGGTTGATGACGAGTGGGTTCAATCTCCCACAACTCCTTCAGACCGAGCGCATAATGCTGGGGGTCAGCCTTCCCCTGTAACTGGAAAAGTGCCTGTAAGCGTTTGCCCAAATGGCCGCGGCAGCCTTCGCCGAACAGCGTATAGCGCGCGCGTAACTCGATACCCGGTGTGTATAACCCGGCACGCGGCTGACCTTCACGGTCCAGTCCGTGATCGCCGGTGATAACGCCACGCACAACACCCTCTTCGATAATAATGTCCTGCGCGGCAAAGCCTGGATAAATCTCCACACCAAGCGCATCGGCCTGCTGGCCCAGCCAGTGGCACAAATTGCCCAGCGAGATGATGTAGTTACCGGTGTTATGCATACTGCCCGGCAACAGCCAGTTCGGCCATTTAAGCGCGGCGTGTTCATCGCGGAGTAAATAAAACTGATCGTCTGTGACCGGCACTGCCAGCGGTGCACCCATCGCCTTCCAGTCCGGGAATAGTTCGTTCAGTGCACGCGGTTCGAGCACGGCCCCGGAAAGAATGTGAGCACCAATCTGTGAACCCTTCTCAATAATACAGACACGTACCTCTGTATTGGTGCTGGCAGCCAGCTGTTTCAAACGACAGGCGGCCGCCAGCCCGGCCGGTCCGGCCCCGACGATCACGACGTCATATTCCATCCTGTCACGCTGTACAATCATGGTGAAATAGTAACATGCCCAGGCAGACAGTGGCGCATCAGCGTGACCGCGACGAGCGCAACTAACAGCGACCCCGCCGATTAATCCTTTGCAAACAGATATGAATTTAATTATTCTGAATTCATCATGTCTACCCTGATCTCGCCCCGTCGCAGCCTTTTGTTCACCCCGGCTAACCGCCCTGCCTTGTTCGCCAAGGCCTTGCAGTCCGGTGCCGACATCGTGTGTGTCGATCTGGAAGATGCGGTCGCACCGGATCAAAAAGCGGCGGCACGGACGGAGGCGTTTGCGTTTCTCGCGGCAGGCACTGCGGCCATACCCGAACGCAGTGTCCGCATCAACAACCCGCAGACGGCGGCCGGTCAGGCCGATCTGGATGCACTGCACGAGTCCGGACTACAACAGGGCATTATCCTGGTACCGAAGGTCGACAGCGCCACCGAAGTTAATCAGCTGGTCTCTGACCTTGAAAGAATCAGTGTCCGGCTTCGTCTGGCCGTATTGATTGAATCGGCAATCGGTATCGAAAATATCTATGCGATCGTCGCGGCGGCGCCCCGACTCGATTTTGTGATGTTCGGCGGGGTGGATCTGGCAGCCGAGCTGGGCACCCGGGTTGCACCGGAACCGCTGGCCTATGCCCGTTCACGGCTCGTCTATGCAGCACGCCATGCGAAGATTGATGTCATCGACATGCCTAATCTGAACTTCAAGGACGACCACGCCGTGCGTCTGGACGCTGAGTTGGCGCGTTTACTCGGCTTTACCGGCAAGGCGGTGATCCATCCTGCCAACGTCACAACTATTAATAATGCGTTTACACCGACGGCAGACGAACTCGAAGAGGCACGGCGCATAGTCGATGCGTATCAGAACAGCACAACCGGTGTAGCGGTGGTTGATGGCAAGGTCGTTGAGAAACCGGTCGTGCGGGCTATGGAGATTGTGCTCGCCCGTGGGCTGGCCGCGAAGTTGTCTTCCTGACAGAACGAAACGATCAGTAAGTAAAAGATGCCTTGAAATCTTGTCCCAGACGATTTCCACCACCTGCATCCATGCAGGTGTCCACGGTGGCCGTGGATGACACAAAATACTTGATCAGGGCGTCTTAAGTTGATCCAGCGCGGTGGCCAATTCCGGCAAGGCGATAAACAAATCAGCGACCAAACCGTAATCCGCAATCTCGAATATCGGTGCGTCCGCGTCCTTGTTAATCGCAACGATCACCTTGCTGTCTTTCATGCCGGCCAGATGCTGGATCGCGCCAGAGATACCCACAGCAATATATAACTCCGGCGCCACTACCTTGCCGGTCTGCCCCACCTGGTGATCATTGGAGACATAACCGGAATCCACGGCGGCGCGCGAGGCCCCTATCGCCGCGCCCAGCTTGTCGGCGATCGCCTCAAGCATACTGAAATTCTCCGCTGTCCCAAAACCGCGGCCCCCTGAAATCACCACCCGCGCGGTAGTAAGCTCCGGGCGATCTGACCGGCTGGACTCACGCTGGTTCAATGCAGACAGTCCAACTGCCGGCGTTGCTGCAATCGTTTCAATCGGTGCAGCTCCACCCCCTGAGACCGCCGGGGTAAAGGCTGTCGTGCGTACGGTAATCACCTTGATAGGGTCCGTTGATCGGACCGTCGCGAGTACGTTGCCTGCGTAGGTTGGCCGGACAAAGGTATCTGCGCTGATAACACGGATGATGTCGGAGATCTGCGCGACGTCCAGCAGGGCCGCCACGCGAGGCAACAGGTTCTTGCCGAACGTGGTCGCCGGTGCGAGCACATACTCAATATTATTACTTACCTGTTGCAGCACCAACGGTGTGAGTTCCTCTGCCAGACCATCGGCATAATGCGCGGCCTCGGCATACCGCACATGCGTCACCCCGGCGATGCAACTGGCGGCCTCTGCGACCGCCTGACATTGCTGGCCGGCGACCAGCACGGTGATGGCGTCGCCGAGCTGGCGGGCAGCGGTGATGGTCGGCAGTACCGAGGCGGACAACAGCTGATTATCATGTTCGGCAATAACAAGGATACCCATCTCAGATCACCCTCGCTTCGTTCTTCAGCTTGTCGACCAGCTCGGCAACTGACTGTACCCGGGTGCAGCTACTGCGCCTTGATGGTTCACTCAGGCCGAGCACCTGCAGGCGGTCTCGCAGCTCTGCGACCAGATCGCTGGCGACCAGTTTCTCAATCGGCATCTTTTTCGCCTTCATGATGTTCGGCAACTTGAGATAGCGCGGCTGGTTCAGACGCAGATCAGTCGTTATAACGGCGGGCAATCGCAATGCCAGACGCTCCAGACCCGCATCGACCTCACGGGTAACGATGACCTGTTGTGGATCCAGTTCGACCTTCGAGGCAAAGGTACCCTGTGGCCACCCTAACAAGGCAGCCAGCATCTGGCCGGTCTGGTTGTTATCCTCATCTATCGACTGTTTACCGAGGATAACCAGCCCCGGCTGTTCCCGTAATACGAGGGACTTCAGCAGTTTGGCGATAGAGAGCGGTTGCAGTGCACTCTCCCCGGGTGCGGTATCGATCAGGATGGCCCGATCTGCCCCCATGCCCAAGCCATGCCGCAACACGTCTTCCGCGATCGCTGTTCCGACAGTGATAACGATGACCTCGCTGGCCTGTCCCGCCTCCTTTAAACGCAGCGCTTCCTCCACCGCGATCTCACAGAACGGATTCATCCCGGTCTTGATGTTCTTCGACTCAACGCCTGTACCGTCCTGTCTGAGGCGAACCTTGACGTTCGGGTCGATGGTGCGTTTAACGGGGACAACAATTTTCATTATTTACCTCACAATCATCGCTTATATAGGGTAAAATTTTTTATCTGCACGCGTAGTTAATGAGGCACACGAGAGTTGGACCGGATGAGCACCGCTAATCACAAATCTGAACAAAGTTTAACCGGGCAGCTGGTTGAACTGATACAGCGCAAGGAAATTATAAACGAGGATTTTCGGGCCTGCACGTATTTCATCCTCGATGCACTGGTCAATGCGAGCGCCGCGACTCACACCGATATCGGCCGCATCCTGCTGGAGTGGGCGCGCACGACACCAGCCATAACGCCGGGACAGCACGCCTTCCTCGGTGGTGCGCTGATCCATACGCTGGAGATGGATGATCTGCATAAACGGTCTGTGACCCATCCTGGCTGTGTCGTTGTTCCGGCCGCACTCGCGCTCGCCTCACATCATCAACTGTCTGGCAAGGACGTGCTGGTCGCCGTATTACAAGGTTACGAGGCGATGTGTCGCGTTGGCAATGCAATCGGCCGCGCGCATTACAAGGTCTGGCACAGCACAGCCACCTGCGGCCCGTTTGGCTCGGCGATGGCGGCGGCCTCGCTGCTGAAACTGTCGCCGGAACAAAGGGTGTGGGCGCTCGGCAATGCCGGGACCCAGTCGGCAGGATTGTGGGAATTCATGAACTCCGGCGGCATGAGCAAACATCTGCATGCCGGACGTGCGGCCGAGGCCGGCATACTCGCGGCGGACCTTGCAAAATTGGGCTTTACCGGCCCCGGCCAGATCCTCGAGGGCAAACAGGGCCTGTTTCGCGCTACCGGCCCGGATGCAAACCCGGCCGCAATCACGGAATTGCCCGCTGCGCCCTGGGAGCTGACGCTTACCTCGATCAAGCCGTGGCCGTGTTGTCGCCATACCCATCCGGCGATTGATGCCGCGCTGGAATTATCCGCCCACATCAAGGCCCCCGTACGTGACGTCGTTATCCGTACTTATCAGGCCGCGCTCGACGTATGTGACCGTCCGCAACCGAAAACCGAATACGAGGCCAAGTTTTCACTGCAACACAGCGTGGCCACCGCGCTGAACAACGGCGCGATAGACTTTGAGTCATTCTCCGGCCAGGCACGTGATCAGTTATCTGCGAACGGTAGCAATGTCCGGGTGGAGTTGTCCCCGGAGATCGATGCCGCCTATCCGTCGAGCTGGGGCTGCGAGATCGAGGTCATTACCCATGATGGCCAGACACTGCGTGCCGCGCGTCGCCATTGCAAGGGTGACCCGGATCTGGCGCTCACCGAAAGCGAGATGCTGGCCAAGGCACACACGCTGCTCGATTATGCGAACGTGGCACCACCTGCAAAGGACAGGTTGATCAACTACATCCTCAATCTGCAGAACGAGACACACGTTGCGAGCATCAACGAACTACTGGACATCAACATCTAATCTATCAATCTGAAACTGTCAGGCGCTAACCACTATGTCGATCATTAAAAAAGAAGATTTCATATCCAGCATCGCCGATGCGCTGCAATACATCTCCTACTACCACCCGCTTGATTTTATCCAGGCGGTACATCAGGCGTATCTGCGAGAAGAGTCGCCACCGGCGAAAGATGCGCTCGCGCAAATCCTGATCAACTCGCGCATGTGTGCCCAGGGCCACCGTCCGATTTGTCAGGATACCGGTATCGTCACCGTTTTTCTTGAAATCGGCATGGATGTAAAGTGGGACACAGACATCGACATCAAGGCGATGGTGAATGAGGGTGTACGCCGCGCCTATACGCATCCGGACAATGTGCTGCGCGCCTCGATTGTGTCTGACCCGGCCGGACGCCGCAAGAACACCGGTGACAACACACCGGCCGTCATTCATTTCGACATGGTCGCCGGCAACGAGGTTCATGTGAATGTCGCTGCCAAGGGAGGCGGTTCGGAGAACAAATCCAAATTCACCATGTTAAACCCGAGCGACGACCTGGTCGGCTGGATCCTGAACACGGTCCCGACGATGGGTGCCGGCTGGTGTCCTCCGGGCATACTCGGTATCGGTATCGGTGGCACTGCCGAGAAAGCGCTGTTGATGGCAAAGGAATCACTGCTCGCCCCGGTCGATATCCAGGAACTGAAACTACGTGGCCCGCAGAGCCGGATAGAGGAACTACGTCTGGAACTGTATGAAAAGGTCAATGACCTTGGCATCGGCGCACAGGGCCTCGGCGGTCTGACCACCGTACTCGACGTGAAGATTATGGATTACCCGACCCATGCGGCCTCGTTGCCGGTCGCGATGATCCCGAATTGCGCCGCCACCCGCCATGCCCATTTCACACTGGATGGCAGTGGCCCCGCATTCCAGACGCCACCGCGTCTGGAAGACTGGCCCGAGATCACCCGCACAGCCGGCGCGAACACACGCTCGGTCAATCTGGATACGGTAACTACGGACGAAACACGCAGCTGGAGGGCCGGCGACACCCTGCTGCTGTCCGGCAAGATGCTGACCGGCCGCGATGCCGCCCACAAGCGTATCGCTGATCTTTTTGCCAAAGGCGAAGGCCTGCCGCCCGGTGTCGATTTCACCAATCGCTTCATCTATTACGTCGGCCCGGTTGACCCGGTCGGCAAAGAGGTCGTCGGCCCCGCAGGTCCCACCACGTCGACACGGATGGACAAGTTCACCGAGATGATGCTGTCGAAGACCGGCCTCATTGGCATGATCGGCAAGGCCGAACGCGGGCCCGCCGCTGTCGAGGTGATCAAGAACCACAAGGCGGTCTATCTGATCGCCGTCGGTGGCGCGGCCTATCTGATCTCGAAGGCAATCACCGGCGCACGCACGGTCGCGTTTGCGGACCTCGGGATGGAGGCGATTTACGAATTTGAGATCAAGGACATGCCAGTGACGGTGGCGGTTGACTCAGAGGGTAATTCGATACACCAGAGTGGGCCGACGGAGTGGAAGAGTATTATTTTGAACAGGAAGGCGAGATGACAAAGATCGGGGACAGTTAATTTTTCTCTGTAATCTGAATTAAAAAAACTGTCCCGGGGATCTGCGGTTACAGGGACAGTTTCTGTGTCATCCCCACTAAACATGTTGAGTTGCCCCCAGATACAACACCCGGAGGAGACTGATGCTTTGAATTATCGATAGAAATGTTTACTATGCTATTTGATACTTTTCACATGCAGTCTCCACGTCTCCTGTCAACGCCGCATACTATTGCTGCGTTGAGATAAAAGCGGTGTTCATAGAATCAATAATAAATATTCAACTGACTGTGGCGGAGTAAAGCAATGCGTGTCGCGATTGTTGGTGGTGGTCTCGGTGGTTTGATCACCGCATATTATCTAGAGAAATTTCTGACTCAAGCGCCGAAGATAACTATATTCGAATCATCGTTGCGCCTGGGCGGCAAGATCAGAACTGGTTCGTTCGAATCTGTTTCTGCACTTTATGAAGCGGGAGTGGCAGAACTTTACAATTACTCCATGCATGGTGAGGATCCGCTCAGAGATCTTGTTAATGCGCTGGGTTTGAAGGCTATTCCAATGAGCGGAGGATGTGTGGTGCTCGGTGACAATATCCTCAACACGATGGACGATATGCGAAAGACCTTTAGTCCCACCAGTGCCAGGGCGGTGGATGACTTCTATAACAAATGCAAGCTTCTTTGTCCCGCACTCGATTTCTTTTCTGATGACTGGCAGGTCGATAATAACCATGTGTGGGCAAACCGAACGCTGCGCGAACTCCTCGACGAAATACCAGATGAAACTGCCAGACGGTACATCGAGGTGGCAAGCCGGAGCGACATCGCATCGGAGCCACATTTGACTAGTGGAATTTCGGGTGTAAAGGACATCCTCATGGAAGACGCACGCTACATGAGTGTCTATTCTGTTGAGGGGGGTATTGAACGTCTGATTGAGGGTTTGCAAGACCGCATCCGTGCCAAAATAGAATTCGAAACTCCCGTGATTAGCGTAGCCCGGACGGAACGCAACAGCTACCAGCTCACGACTCGCCATCAGCACCAGAATGCGACGCATGAGTTCGACCTGGTAGTTTTTGCTTTACCCAATTACTGGCTGGCACGTATCGACTGGGTAAACACCGATCTTCGCATAGCGATGCAAAAGCATCTTATGCATTATGACAGGCCAGCTCATTACCTGCGTGTCACTGTGTTATTTAAAGAACCATTCTGGCGGGATAAAATATCAGGCTCATATTTCATGCTCGATGCCTTCGGTGGTTGCTGCGTCTACGACGAAAGCGCCCGCCATCCGAATTCGACTCATGGCATCCTTGGATGGTTGATTGCCGGCAACGACGCGCTTTCGCTCTCAAATCTCTCCGATAATGACCTTATCAAGATGGCGCTCGACTCGTTACCTGGGACGCTCGCGTTTGGTCGTGAACTTTATCTGGAAGGTCGCGTTCATCGCTGGGTCGGCACCATAAATGCTTTGCCCGGAGGCAACCCCATCCATGATCTAAAAACCCGCCACTCGCCTTCTGCGGCAGACCCTCATCTGTATGTAGTGGGAGACTATCTATTTGACTCCACTCTGAATGGGGCTGTCGATTCAGCCGAATTTGTAGCCGAGAGTATCGAGGAAGAGTTTGACGCCAATAGAGACAGTGGTCGTGGCGAGGACAGGATTCATGAACGAGCCTAGGAACGATCCAAAGCTCACGCCCTGGAGTATCTTGTTCTGGTCCTTCGCCGCCGCGCCAACCCAAATCGCAGCTCTCGTAGCAACGCTGGTCGCCGTCCTGGGAGCCGAACTCGCCTTACCGATGCTGCTCGGGAAAACGGTAGATGCGGCCGTCACGAAGCCCGATCATGCTCAAATCCTCTACCTCGGTTTGGCCATGCTCCTGGTCGCCATTGCACTCTATACCTTTCACTATCTGTATCTGAGAGCCGAGGCCGGACTCGTCGCACGTGCGACATTCCGGCTGCGCGGTCATGTCTATCGTTGTCTTATTGAGCAGCCACTGAATTTTTTTGGTCAGCACAAAGGGGGCGATATTGGCCATAGGGTTATGAGTGATTGCGAGGTGCTTGATCGGCATGGGATCTATCTGCTCGCGGATGTTCCATTCGCCATACTCACTGTGATTGGCGTTACAGCTGTGATGCTTTATACACATTTGACGCTTGGTTTCCTTGTCATCAGTGTTCTCATAACAGCTGCGGTGCTTGCCCATTACGTTGCACGCCCGCTCGCCAACATCGAGAAATCCGCTAATGGCCTACTGGCTGTTCTTGGAGGCAGACTGCAAGAACTTATTGGTGGCATTCGTACACTGAAAACGTTTGGAAACGAACGCTACGAGGTCCGTCGACTCGATGACGCCGCGAGCGCTCTTGTCGATACCGAAATCCGATCGGGAAAGGTTGCCGCACGTCTTGAGCCATTGCTTGAACTAATAGAATCACTCGGTATGATTGCGGTCGTCTGGTACGGCGCCTATCTTGTTTTTCAGGGCATGCTCACGCCGGGTAAGCTCGTGGCATTCATTGCGTATATGGAATTGTTATCTGGGCCAATGCAGCAGGCTGGCCGGTACTACCGTCAATTTCATCAAGCGCGAGGCACCCTTGGACGTATTGCCGTATTCCTTACCTCAATGCCGGCGCGTCCAAAACGAACCGGCGTCGACTTTCCCGGCAATCCAATAGTCTCCATTGAGAACGCCCGGTTTGGCTATCCAGGCTCTGCAAAGTTCGTGGTCGATGGCGTTTCGCTGACTGCTCGTCCGGGCGAAATACTCGCCGTGGTCGGGCCCAACGGCGCCGGAAAATCCACACTGATGGATCTTCTACTCGGTCTCCAAATGCCACTATCCGGGCAGGTCACAATCGGAAGTGTGCCACTTGAGAAAATTGATGAAGGCGCGTTGCGTGAAGCCACAGCAGTTCTAAGCCAGGATGTATTCCTGTTTCATGCAACTCTTGCAGAAAACATTGGCTATGGCTGCCTCGGAGCATCGGAAACGGACATCGCTGTGGCAGCAAATCGGGCAGGTCTTGCGCCACTTATTCAGCGATTGCCGCAAGGCCTGGAGACTATGCTTGGCGATCGCGGAAGCAAGCTGTCCGGGGGTGAGCGCCAACGTGTCGCCATTGCGCGCGTATTGATACGGAATCCGAAGATTGTAGTGTTCGACGAGCCAACGTCGCAACTCGATGGTGCCGCAGTACGGGATGCTGGCAAGGTCCTCTGCGAAAATGCGGCAAACCGCGTGACTTTTATCATCGCACACCGCATCGATACGGTACGGATTGCTACGCGTGTCCTTGTTATGGATCAGGGTAAAATTGTCGCCGAGGGCACCCCCGAGGAGCTCGAACATGCCAACCCGCTATTTCGTAAGTTATTCACCACACCGGTTCATGACCGGGGGCGATGAAGATGGCGTATGTGTGTTGACCCGTCATTCTAGCGAACGCCAGAATCCAGTCAAACCAATCCGTACTGCGAAGCAGACCCCTTTATTTGTCTTGATTATTTTGTAGGGCCCAAATTGTTCTCCCGCAGGAAGTCTCCTATGTGATCATATATCCGGACCATCTCGGTTTGACTGAATTCGCCATGGCCACCTTCTTTTACCGTCACAAGCTCATTGGGAACGCCAGCCTTATCCAGAGCCTCATGCAATCTTACGGCCTGCGAATAGTGTACAGAGGGATCTTTATCACCATGAATCGTCATAACAGGCGGCAGACCTTCCCGAACATAGTTGATTGGTGAAACACGAGCGGCTGTTTCAAGACGATCAGGGTCGCTGCCTAGCCAGGCGTCTGTATACGCGCCAGCGGGGCCGGCTGGCCTGCCCTGTAAATCATTGACATCGGTAATGCCGTACCAGTTAATAATCGCCGCCACTTTAAGTTCTTGCGTTGAAGAGGTGCCACCATTCCAGATCCGTGTCCTGTCTCCAGGACATTGATGATCCAGTCCAGCGGATGCTGGGAGCATACCCGTGGTGAGTGCCAGATGACCGCCGGCGGATGTTCCGGACGCAACAATCTTGTCTAAATCAAAACCATATTCTTCTGCATTTCTGTAAATCCAGCGAAGCGCACAGCGAGCATCTTCCACAGCGGCTGGCGCATGTGCCGAGCTGGCGAGACGATATTCAACATTCACTACCGTCCACCCCTGCTCCATGAACGGGAGAAAATCCAGCGCAACACTTTCCTTGTCGCTGGCCGTCCATCCACCACCGTGAAAGTATATCAGCGTAGCATTCGGCCCTGTCTTTTCTCCTGGTTGATAAACATCCAGTTTAAGCTCTTCACCACCTGCGCGTATGTAAGTGATGTTGGGGGTAACCACATAACCATTGGCGACCCGCACAAAGTCTGAATTGAATGACTGTGCGATAGCCGATTGAAATCCTGATGTTATTACAAGTAAAAATATCTGATAAATCACATAATTAATATTTATCCCGGCTTTCGTCTTGTTGATGAATTTAAGCATCTGGCAACTCCTTACTGATCCTGGAAGGAAGAATAATGAAAATATTACAATCCTTGAGATTATATAGGACAAATTGTTAATACCATTTAAAAACGTGGCCTGAGCCGCTTTACACTTATTATTCCTTCCCCGTCATTCTGGCGAATGCCAGAATCCAGTAATACTGATCTGTACTGCGCAGCAGACTCCTTGTGACCATTCCCTCTCAGAACCCATAATTAAGTTAACTATCCATCGAATACCTTTACCCCAACTTGTCAGTATGGATATGATGAGCTCACGTTCTAAACATCTTAAACAGGTTGAGCCTATGCGATCCGCAAACCATCCCCTTCGAATTAGAACGTGCATACGGGCCTGCTGCATGTTATTTGCCAGCGTGCTCAGCTGGCAGGCTGTCACTGGTCAATCGCAGACAGTATCCCCGGCAGCCGACAGCTGGGGCAAGGCCGCACATCTACTGGAGGCGGTCGGCGAACAGGCCGTGGCCCAACTCGGCGGGAAGATTTACCTGATCGGGGGCAAACTCGAAGCGAAAGGCTATGTGGCCACGGTACAGGTTTACGACGTGGCAACCGACTCCTGGGAGTGGACCACCCCGCTGCCTGTCGCGATCAACCACAATGTAGCAGCAGTGGTCAACGGCAAAATCTATAGCATCGGCGGACAGACGCCGACCCCAAAAGCGGGAGGTGCTCCCACCGATGTCACCTTCGAATATGACCCTTCCACACGACAATGGCGTACGCGTGCGCCCTTACCGAGTAGACGGACCGCCGGCGCTATCGCCGTCATGAACGACAAGATTTACGTTGTCGGTGGACGCACTCCTCCGCAAGGCGAAGCAGACTACGATGACTTTGCAGTCTACGATCCGGCGACGGATAGCTGGACCCGGCTACCCCACATGCCGACACGTCGCCATCATCTGAACGCATTCGCCATCGACGATAAAATTTACGTTGTTGGCGGCACCTTAATTGTAGGTGCAGGCGGATATGCCGACGGTGGAGGCACCACCAATGTCATGGAAATCTTCGACACGGCTACCAACACCTGGTCACAGGGGCAACCCATGCCCATCGCACGCGAAGCGGCGAGCGGGATCGTGGCCAACGGCTGCTTTCACATCTTCGGTGGGGAAGTTCCAAACGCCGACGTCTTCCTCGCGCATGAAGTCTACAACCCTGCCATAGGCGCCTGGAAAAAAATGCCGGACACGATGCCAATTCCTGTGAACGGCATTAGCGGGAGCGGGGGCGGTTTCCAGGATGGCATAATCTATCTGCCAGGCGGTACCACGACCCCGGGGGGCGTGCAGATAGACGTGCTGCAGACATACCGCCCCACGCAAACCTGCCAGTAATCGAAAATCAAAAAATCATACTCACCGGATTTAAAAGGGGTCGGAGTCACTCGAGAATTATTCTCCTTTGTCTCCGACCCCTATAATTTGTATAATTTCTTCACTCCTCACATACAATTAAAGCAATTCAAAAAACTCCCTCAGACGTTTCGCATTAATCCCCACATCGCCTTTGCCTACCCGGGACACGGACCGTGCATCTACCTTGATGCCTGAACTCATGGGTGTCAGGCGAATAACGATGTCATCTTTAAATCCGAACCAGAAGGTACTGTCCGTTGCCTCGATACGCCCGGCGACCCGGTTGACATCCACCACATCCCAACCCAGTTCATTGACGGCGTTCAAGGCTCTGTCAAAGGCAGTATCGGGGGACACGTCCAGAATGACTGGCTCGAGTAAATCCGGATAGGCCTGTTTGGTCAATTCCGCCAGCATCCGGGGATTCATGTCCCGGGAAACACCGTATTCCACACCGTTGTCGGCATCTACTCTTAATGGTAGTACGGCAACAAACTCAGGCGGACTTATTGTGTCTGTGGAGATGTCATGTATCGAGGGATAGGGATCATCATCCGGCGCCAGGTAGGTTTGTGGCATATACCAGGTTGCCAGGGAGATAAGGACACCTGCCGTACCCAGTTCCACCAGCCGTGTCGTGTTTTCCATCTGCCATCTATATGCCAGAAAGCCGATGACAGTGGTAATCACCGCGGCAATGCCCGCTATGTACAACCACACCGGGACCATGGTTCGAAGGATAGTAAAACCGGTCCGGTAGCCCCAAAGATTGAGGCGGTAGCCTAGAGGCGTGACTACTGTAATCAATACGGTAAGAATGCCCAGTCCCAGGATCCCCAGGGAAATCCACATTAACCATTTTTGCTTTGGAATTTCAGAAGGCTTCATATCAACTCCTAAACCATTTTAATAGAGACATTAATCAATGGTATCTATTCTACCGTAATCATAGTCATCACATGGTAATCCCCCCATTAATAATGGCGATGGATTCAACCGGTCACTGCAATACTTCATGAATAATCCGGTCTATAATTTGATGTCTAGAATTACGGGGACAGTTTACTTATCACCCTGATGTAATTGGAATTAAGTAAACTGTCCCTCTAACACCCTGATCCCTTTAATCCTGTTTGGTTGTGATAACCGGCTGCCACTGCGGATCCTGATAGATAATCAGATCGCCGACCACTGTCAGGATTACCTTGTTATTTACTATTTCTTCCTTTGGAACTGAAAAATAATCCTTGTCCATAACCACAAAGTCCGCGACTTTGCCGGGTTCAAGACTGCCGGCAATATTTTCAGCAAACAGCCATTCCGCAGCCCGGCTGGTAAACATTCGTAGTGTCGTTGCCCGGCTGACAGCCTCTTCCGGCAGAATGACCTCGCCTTTTCCAGACCTGTCGCCCTCAACGGAGATCACCCGATTGATAAACAGGTTGAAATCATGAAAGTAATCATCGGGCTCAGGCACGGAATGATCGGCTTCGCCTACCACCATTACACCCGATTCCAGCAATGTCTTGGTCGGTGCGAGAAATTCCAGTCCCTCCGGTCCGTAGCGCTTGACCTGATCGACCTGTGCCCTGATATCCTGCGGCTTAAGGGGTACGTACAGGTTATATCTAACCATTAATTCCATCACTTCGGGCACTTTCCCCACCGCGCCACCATGTGCAAAGCCCAGCCTCAGTGCGCGGATATCATCCATCGTCATATTTGCATCTTTGCGGGCCTGTTCTATCCATTCGATATGTTTACGGAATGCGTCACTGCCGAAAGAATGCACACTGAATACACGCCATCCCGCCTCAACGGCAGGCACCAGGGTGCTTTGCAGACGGTATTCTTCCGGGTCCCAGCAAAACTCCCGTGCCTTGAGTTTTTCCGGCCCCGGCAGGTCCTTGCCGAAGCAGGCCACTTCCCTGTTATCACCAGCCCCACCGTCGGTGATTCCCATGGGCCAAAACCACGGGTTCACCTCGGGGGAACTGAAATGCGAACCCAGTAATCTGACGAGCAAGGACTGGGTGGGATAAAGAAGCGGGCTCCTCAACATCTCATAACCGTATCCGAACCGGACTGGCAGACGCTTTTCCTTCCGCATCAGGTCGTAGAAGGCAGTGACGGTTCGGCCGTCCTCAATACTGGACGCGATCATGGTGGTTCCGCCACGCGCGTAGTTGGTCATGGCTTCCTTGATCAGCTGGTTGTATAAACTCCGCGGTTCCCGGGGTGGAAATACGGTCTTTTCCCAGGCACCGGTATCCTGGAAAATTCCGCCCACAAATCCCCGCTCGCCTGAATTTTCCGTCAGCCCCATCATGTCATTGGTTGCCTTGATAAATCCGGGCCACACTTTGACGGTTGCATCCAGTGCCAGGCGGTTCAGCAGGATCATTCTGTGGCTGCAATGCCGCATATGATGGGATTCAAGTTCAGCCCAGGCACACCCTTCTGCTAGGTGTTCTACGTAAGAGTTTTCCTTGTCCACCTGGGCGGTTTTCTTGAACATATCCAGAAACGGACTCTCGCCCCGCGCAATCTGTTCGGCCAGCGGAGACTCCATATTTGCAGTTTTGGGCATACTCAATGGCTGGGTCAGGCTCTTCCCATCCGGTCCCACGGTAACGCGTATCACCAGTCCCGGCAGTTCAACAGCACTGGGACCCGCCCCGATACCCAGGGTGGCAGGATTATCCGGAATGATTTTAGTAAGGTCATCCATGGTGATCAGATCTTTGTAAATCCCGAGGGTCAGCGCACCGACATCAGGATACTCGGAGTTCTTGTTCGGTATTACTCTGACATGAACCCACTCATCTTTTTTTGGCTTGGCTGCTGCGACGATGTCACTAATCAGTGCGAGTGTTGCGGCAGGGGTGTCCTGCATCTCTATAGCTGTGTGAATGCCGGGCGCCCACTGATAGGCAGCCCGCTTCTCCGCATTCCCCATTGAGGCAATGGTGCTTTCAGGATGCACATGGGTATCGATGAATCCCGGCACGACGGTCTTTCCCTGTACGTCCATCACGCGGGTTTTTGGACCGCCCAGACCGAGCATCTCCTGATTGCTGCCCAGGGCAAAAATCTTTCCGTCCCGTATTGCCATTGCCTCGGCAATCGTGCCCGGATTAGCGGAGAGTATGCTCTTGTTATCCATGGTCACAATATTGCCGTTAATGACCACGGTATCGACATAATCCACCAACCTGAGTGGCGCAGTGACCGTTTGTTCCTGTGATTGAGATGTGGATGATGCGACACACAAAGCGAGTATCAACGTTATATAACAGCCTGATAGAGATGCTCTCATATTGCCCCCCCTGAAGATGTGATACGGCTGGAAATGCGGACTTGTTTGCAAGGTCAGATTGTACGCGGGATATCAGGGGACAGTTAACCAATTTATTCACTCAAGCAGCTAAAAGCGGATAGAATTGCGGGGACAGTTTACTTATCTATCTGATGTAACTGGAATTAAGTAAACTGTCCCTCTAACACCGCCAAATCGTCATTCCCGCGCAGGCGGGAATCTAGTGAAACAATAACCGTCCTCTGGACGGACATTTGCGATTTTGCCCTATGAAGAGTTTATCGCCCTGAAGGAGCGTCTTGCCGAGGTGGAAGATTTACTCGAATTACGCAAGGCCAAAAAGTCTGAAGGGAAGAACAAAACCACCCCTCTCCCTAAAGTAAAACGTACGCTCGGCCTGAGATAGAATTCAAACTGGAGTATGCCATGACTAGACTGATAATCCGCGAAATCCCTGATGCACTGCTTGCCAGGCTACAACAACAGGCAGCGGCGAATAACCGTAACATTAACAAGGAAGTGATCGCTTTCCTGGAGCAGGCTCTCAGTATGGACAGGGCGATGCGTGTATTACCGCCGGCTTATCAGGAGATGCAGCGATTGACTGATGCGTTTATCAACAAGGCGAAGCGTTAAACTGTGCGTGGACAGATCCGAAGTTAGGGTCAGTCACCGAAGTTCCAGTTAATTACCGTCTTACGGCGGTTTTATTCGACTGGATTCCGGGCTCCGCATGCGCGGCCCCGGAATGACAACTGGTAGAGTCTGTATATAACTCCTGCATCTGCCTGCGCTGGTTTTGGGCAGTGAGGGTACAGACACGAATTTAAGGTCTGTACCCGCGGTTTTGTTTTACTGGATCCCGGGTTCGCATGTGCGGGCATGGAATGACAACTTATAGAGTCTGCATAAACTCCTGCATCTGCTTGCGCTGGGAAGCATCGGGCAGGCGGCCGTAGCCGGCGCGGGCGTTGTCATGCATGTGGCGTGATTTGCTGGTGGCGGGGATGGCACAGGTGATGGCCTCGTGGCCGAGGATCCACTTCAGGGCGAATTGGCCCCAGCTTTCGCAGTCGAAATCCTTTGCCCATTCCGGTAATGGCTTGTTGCTCACCTTGCTGAAATAAGCGCCGTCGGCAAACGGACGGTTGACGATGATCGCGGCGCCCTTGTCGGCGGCGAGCGGGATTAAAAGTTCATCGGAACGCGGTTCGATCAGCGAATAGTTCAGCTGCACAAAATCAACCCCACTGGCCTTGCGCAGGAACTCTTCCAGCCGTTCAAACTGGCGGTAGGTGTAGATGGTCACGCCGATGTAGCGCACTTTGCCCGCCTGTTTGCGCTCGACCAGATTTTGCCACTGGATGTCGAGATCGTTCAGATTGTGGACCTGGTTAAGGTCGAGTGGGGCCTTGCCGAGTACCTGCTCTGATGTGTTCATCTGATCGAACCCGGCCTGTTTGGAAGCGGCGGGGACGGTCCACAGGCTGACCTTGGTGGCGAGGAACAGTTGTTGCTGCACGGGCATGTCGGTGAATAGGCGTCCAAGCACCTGCTCGGCATCGCTGTAGGTCGGGGCGGTGTCGATCAAGGTGCCGCCTGCATCGATAAATGTTTGCGGGACATTTTTTAATTCATTGAATCCCTCGGTCGATGGGCGCTCGAATGCGTCGGAGGTGCCGAGACCAATGACCGGAATGGCCTAACCGCTGGTCGGGATGGTACGGGT
>CAMBTO010000001.1 GCA_945870865.1 Klebsiella pneumoniae | reverse complement strand
GGAGATAATCGCCGGGTAGACCTGTGGCAGATGCGCGGCGGTAAGAAAATAGCTACAGAAAATCCAGGCAAATACCAGTAATCCGACCAGGCCGAGGACACCCGTTTCCGTCAGCACCTCCAGCAGCAACTGGTGAGGGTGTGTAGTGCCGATCTCGTGGAAGTAATTGTCTTTGGTGCTGTATTTTTGATAGACGTGTCTGAAACCGCGAGGTCCGATACCGTTAAACCAGTTATCGCGTATTATCTCAACCGAGGTTTCCCATATAGGCAGGCGCCTGGCAGTTGCCTGATCGGTCAGCTCGTAGTCCAGACTGAAAAGCCCAGACGTGGTCTCCAGACGCATTTGCAGCGACGGGGTGTTATATACCAGCAGGGCCAGTGTGGCTACACAGGCAAATCCCGTCAGCAGCAGATAGTTTCGGGTAGTCTGCCACGTGTCGGTGTAACGCAGCAGGAAAAAAAGATATCCACCCACACTTATTGTCAGCATGATCCAGGCCGCCCGTCTGCCACCAAGCAGCACCACCGCAAACACGGGCAGGATCAGTAACCAGGCAACAGGATATTTGCTGGCATAGCGCCGTACAGAATCAAAGTACAGGGGCGACAGGGCGGCGAGGATATGGGTAATGGTATTGTCCGGATAAAACATGCCGGTAATATGGCCCTGTTCATAGGGGTAACCAAACAGGTTGTATCCGGCGAGATACTGGACAACAGCATCCAGCGACCAGAATACGGCGATCCAGAATGCAAAAAGTTGCAATAGTGGGAAATTTTTTATGCGATGACGTTCATTCAACACATAGATACCCATAAACAGAAAGCGTAGATAGGGAAATACAGTTCTTGCTGAATGGCTGACATTAACAGCATCCGGTAAGGAAAAAAGCAGGGGCAGCCATAAGGACATGAACAAAACAGCGTAAGTTCGAATAGCCGGGTCTGCAAAAACAGCGTGACTTCTGCTTATGCTGCGCCACAGGCCTAGCAGCGCCATGATGGCAACCGGAAGGTTATAAAGAGACTTGCTGGTAAAAAGCAGCAATGTCAGCAGCAACAAAATCAGTGCGAGATTAGACTTTAACCATGCCATAACCAATGCCGGTCTTTGTTGTAGCGGCAGGGCGTCTGTACTCATGAGGATGTCCTGGCCAGTGCCTCATATACATTCATCGTGCTATCCAGCATGGATTGCAGGGTGAATGGATTTTGATCGGGCACCACGGGCCGTTGTTGCAGAAACTGTAGTATCCGATCTTTAACCGCGCTGGTGTCATGACAGGACACCATGCCATCCGGAAAGACCCGCTCAAGTATTTCACCGGCACCACCGTGCGCATAGGCGATCACGGGTATGCCGAGGCACAAAGCCTCAAGGACCGTTCTGCCAAAGGCTTCGGGCTCGCCAGACAATGACACGACGATAGTGGATATACTCATGATTTTTTTCAAATCTGTTCTGTGACCGGCAAAGGTGACGCGATGTTCCACGCCCAGCTCACGGGCCCTGGTTTTCAGTTCATCCAGGTAACGTAATTTCCTTGGATGTGGTCCGCCGACAATCAGTCCGTGCAGCGGAATATTATCCGGCAGGCCAGAGAATATACTCAAAAAATCTTCCTGTCCTTTCCAGCGCGTTAGTCTGCCGGGCAGTGTAATCAATATCTTGCCTTGCAATTCGGGATGCTGACTGCTCCACTGTTGCATCCAGGCCGTATCCGGCCGGTAACCATACGGATAGTCTGATTTGCTGACGCCGCGCGGAATAACCGTGATCCGTTTCCGATCAACATCAGGGTAGTTTTCTTCAATATAGGATCGTATAAACGCTGAGACCGCGATGACGCGTTCTCCGGACGTCATAATCTTGCTGTAATAATTTACACTGTACGGGCCATGCACACTGGTGACAAAACGAGGTCGTACAGACGGGGCCATCCCTTTCCATGCCAGATAACTGATCCATGCTGGCAAGCGGGATCGCGCATGGAGAACAGATGCTGTATTTGCGCTGCAGATCTGTCTCAGTTGCGATATATATTTCAGTGTCGTCAGCGATTTTTTTCCGATTGGTAATGCGATGTGCTCACTGCCGCAGGATCGCAATTCATCCAGTAACTCCCCACCGGCAGACACAACGATTGAACGATGCCCGCGCCTGACCAACTCGGCGGCGACTTCCACAGTACCGCGCTCGACACCACCGGTATTCAGGGCAGGCAGGGCCTGGATGACCGTCAATCTGTTCATGCGAAAGACTGCTGCAGAGGTAGCACAAATTTTTCTGCCACAATTCGGGCACAGCGGTCGGCTTCATACAAAGGTGCTGCCGGAGGTTTCAGCGAACCAGTTGAGGCCCATTGATCATAGGTAGTAATCAGGCCTTCATCTGCCAGGTGACGCGTGGCTATTGTAACACGACCAGTGTTTTTTCTGGCAGGCACATCCAGCAGCCCGACGGCACTACCGGAAGACAGCGCTTCATACAGCATGGAAACACTGTCTTCTGTCACCCAGACCTGTCCGCAGGTATGTAGATGTGCGCCAACCCAGTCGCGTGGAGTCTTGTGATACGGGGTAAAAACCAGATTATTGCTGACAGTTTTTGACAGTCGCACTCGGGTAGAGTCCGGCGTCCGCGGGGAATCGGTCACCTCCCAGCGTATGGAGGACCTCTCTGCAATATGCAGCAGTTGCAAAAGTAGCCTGTTTTCATCCCACCGGTAATGTCGTGACGGACCGCCTATCAGAATCAGGCCTTTGTCCGGATCACAGACAGGGGACGGAACGATAGTGTTAATGGCTCCCTTTGTTGTTTTAATATTCGTCTGGTCAGGTGGATGGTCGTGTTCAGGGATAAAACAGAGATCGAACCAGCGGGTGGGCAGCGTAGGTTTCATAATAATGATAATATGTCCGCCGCGAGCACGTCTTGCCCTCAACATCGGCAGATGCGTCCTGTGTCCCGCGCCGATAATTAGGTCCGGGTCAGGCAGCTCGCGCGTAGCGTCTGGCACCGGGCCCAAAAGGGTAGACCAGTACCCGGCTTGTGGTGCGACACGGATGTCGTAAATTTCACAGCCTACGATTCGGGCAAGCGCGGTTGTCAGCCCGAGGCTCTGGGCATCGTGTCCGGCCTTGCCATCGGAGATACGCCAGAGGCTAATGGGCTTGTGATGGACGCTCAAACCGGGAACCGATTATTCCTTCAGGACAAAATCCGTACCGCAATAGGGACACTTCGCCTTGCCGGTATTTTCAATCGGCAGGTAAACCCGGGGATGAGAGTCCCACAGGCTCATTTCCGGCAACGGGCAATGCAGGGGGAGATCCCCGCGCCGGATTTCGTAGGTGCTCCTGTCATTAGGCGTTTTCTCGCCCTTCAAGCTGGTAGCCATATCAGTAATTACCCGAATTGATTATACAAAAGTCAACCAGCCCATGTGTTCCTTGCTGCGGCCGTTCACACAGTCAAGGTAGAGGGACTGCAATCTGGTCGTAACCGGGCCGCGGGTCCCGGCCCCTATCGTACGGTTGTCGACCTCTCGTATCGGCGTTACCTCGGCAGCGGTTCCGGTGAAAAATGCCTCATCTGCGATATAGACTTCATCACGGGTTATACGTTTTTCCCTGACCGTATAGCCACATTTGCCGGCCAGCTCAACAATACTGTCACGGGTGATGCCTTCGAGCGCGGAGGTAAGATCAGGCGTATAGAGGATGCCATTTCGGACGATGAAGATATTTTCCGCGCTGCCTTCCGCAACATAACCGTCGCTATCGAGCAACATGGCCTCATCGTAACCATTTTCATGCGCTTCCTGGAATGCCAGCATGGAGTTGATGTAGTGACCGTTGGCCTTGGCCTTGCACATTGATATATTTACATGATGACGCGTGTAGGAAGATGTCTTGATACGGATACCTTTCTCAAGGGCCTCGGGGCCCAGATACGCGCCCCATTCCCACGCAGCAACTGCAACATGGGTTTTCAGATTATCAGCGCGCAGCCCCATGCCTTCAGAGCCATAAAAACAGACGGGTCTGATATAGGCCGAGGCGAGTTTGTTGTCCCGCAACACATCCAGGATTGCCTGACGAACCTCCGGTTTCGGGAACGGCATCGGCATGCGCATGATGTGCGCAGAATTAAATAAACGGTCCAAATGCTCGCCCAATCGGAACACCGCTGTTCCGTTGGCGCTCCTGTAGGCACGGATGCCTTCAAATACTCCCATGCCATAATGCAGAGTGTGGGTCAGTACATGGACCTTTGCATCACGCCAGGGCAATAATTTGCCGTCCAGCCAGATGACACCATCACGGTCATCCATCGACATCGTTTAATCTCCTGTGGTCTGTCATTAATCTGAAAACGCTTATTGCACCACATTTGGCCGGATTCTGCCATTGTGATTAACATGTTTGATACGGAGTATTGCCGGTAGCGGCAGTTTTTATTTGCCAGCATGACTGGCATAATGCAGAAATTGCCAGCAGATAAGGCCGGATACAAACCGCAATCATATGCCCAGCAACCAGATAAATGAAATTAACCCGCCGCAGGCGTTCGAACGGCTACACGTGGACAAATCAGCTGTTTTACTCGATGTGCGTTCGCGATTCGAATTTGAATATGTGGGCCATCCCGTATCGGCTATTAATATAGCCTGGCAGGAACTTCCTGAATGGAAGATAGACCCCGGGTTTGTCAGCAAGGTACGCCAGACCCTTGAGGCCATGCCTGGCCGTGTTGTTCCGCCGGAGCAGATGACGATCCTGGCCATGTGCCGGAGTGGTAAACGTTCTCTGGCGGCCGCAATCTGCCTGGCAGAAAACGGATTTGTCTCGGTGATTAATCTTGCCGGGGGAGTTGAGGGTGATCTGGATGCGAGTGGGCCGCGGGGAAACCTGAACGGCTGGCGATATCATTGTCTACCATGGAGACAGGGATAGGCCGACACGCGGGCGCTCAGTTGTCTTCCTGTTTTTTGTCCGTGACAAAATAACGGCTGAAATATAGCCCCAGTTCAAACAGCACCAGCATCGGTGTAGCGAGTAAAAACTGGGACAACACGTCCGGCGGGGTCAGTATCATGCCTATAACAAAGGCGCCGATGATGATATAGGGACGTTTTTCCTTCATACCTTCAACCGTGGCCATGCCCGTTGCTACCAGTAAGATGGTGGCAATCGGGACCTCAAATGCCAGACCGAAAGAAAAAAACATCTTCAGGATAAAATCGAGATAATGACTAATGTCGGTCATCATGGCTACGCCTTCCGGTGTAACCGAGGCAAAAAAGGCAAAAACCAGCGGAAATACGACGAAGTAGGCAAAGGCTGTTCCTGCATAGAACAGGAGTATGCTGGATGCCAGCAACGGGATGGCGAAACGCTTTTCGGTTTTATACAGCCCGGGGGCAATAAATGACCATATCTGGTAGAGCAGGTATGGCATCGTGATAAATACAGCGGCATACATGGTCAGTTTGAACGGGACCAGAAACGGGGAGGCTACCTCGGTTGCAATCATGTTGGTACCCGCCGGTAGTTTGCTGATCAACGGTGTAGCAATGAAGTGATAGATTTCAGTGGAGAAGGGTGCCAGACACAGGAAAACCACGGTAACACCCAGCAAGGCGTTTATCAGCCGGGTCCTCAGCTCAGCCAGATGGGATATTAAAGGCTGTTCATGGTCTGACTCCGGCTGCGTGGTTTGGTCGTCCTGGCTCATGGAACTGGTTCACTTATCCTGGCAGGTCCTGCTTTTTTTTATTGTCAGGGTCCTTGTCAGGGGCGATCTCCATCAGCTCGTCCAGTTCGTCGATTGCGCCGCGCAGGTTTCGTTTCTGGCTGTTCAGTTTGCGACGCTCTTCCTCAAAATCAAACTCACGCTCAAGTTCATAGCGTGTTTCAGTGACGATGCGACGGATTTTCCGCGCCCATTTACTGACATCACGCACCAGCACAGGAAGCTTTTCAGGCCCGACAACAAGCAAGGCAATGACACCGACTACGGCAAGCTCCCAGAAACTGATATCAAACAATGGCGATGATCCGTCAGGCTATAAGACGCTGTCTGCAGGGTAATGCGGGTTTTACAGGCAAGGAAAAAGCAGACACTGCGATCAAACCTGTTCCTCGTTTTTACGGGTCTGACTTGTTTCTTGAGCGGTGTCGTTCACCTTGTCCTGCAACTTGCCGGTTTCAGTATCGGCGGATACGTGCTCATCATCAAGCATGGCCTTCTTGAATCCTTTCAGTGCGGAACCCAGATCGCTGCCTATATTTTTCAGCTTTTTTGTGCCGAACAACAGGGCTGTGATCAACAGAATTATCAGTAGTTGTGGAATGCTGATTCCCATAAATTTCCTCCAAATCACTCCAGAATGGCAAGTATCAGATTATACCTGTTTCTTTTGGCGATTCTGCTTTTCTTTCAGACCGGAAACACCAGACCTTCGATCCAGCTCTGCCAGTATGTCTGACGGTTTCAGATCCAGCGCACTTAACAGGATCAACGAGTGAAACCAGAGGTCTGCCATTTCATGAATAACTGCCTGTTTATCAGGGTTTTTTGCGGCAATAATGACCTCGGTCGCCTCCTCACCTATTTTTTTCAGGATTGCGTCGGTTCCGCGATGATACAGACTGGAAACATAGGAGGATTCAGGATCGCCCTGTTTCCTTTGTTCCAGTACAGCACTGATTTTGTCGAGTGTCGTTGTCATAGCTATTCGCTTCCAGTCAGTATTATTCGTGCTGGCCGTAAATCTGCTCCGGCTCACGAATGACCGGCTCAACCTCTACCCAGCGCCCGTTTTCCAGCCGATTAAAAAAACAGCTGTAGCGACCAGTATGACAGGCAATACCGCCGACCTGTTTCACCAGCAACAGGATGGTATCCCTGTCGCAGTCGGTCCGGATCTCGCTGACTTCCTGAACGTGACCGGAGACCTCGCCCTTGATCCAGAGCTGCTTCCGTGAACGCGACCAGTATACGGCACGACTCAGCTGCAAGGTTTTTTCCAGGGCCTCACGGTTCATCCAGGCCTGGGTTAGCAAGGTGCCGGTCTGGTAATCCTGGGCAACCGCAGGTACCAGGCCGTCACCGCCCCATTTTATAGCGTTAATCCATTCCGGATAATTCATGTTTACAATCGCACCGCGATGGAATGTCTAGCCATCAGCGTTTTCGCCTCTTTTATCGTGTGTTCACCGAAATGAAAGATACTGGCCGCGAGTACGGCATCCGCCTGGCCCTCAAGAATTCCGTCGACCAGATGCTGCAGATTGCCGACACCTCCCGAGGCGATTACCGGTATGGAAACAGCACGGCTGACCGCGCTGGTCAGCGCCAGATCAAAGCCATTACGGGTACCGTCGCGGTCCATGCTGGTTAGCAGGATTTCACCTGCGCCCAGTTGTTCAGCCTGGATGGCCCATTCAATCGCATTGATGCCGGTATTACGTCTGCCACCGTGGGTGAATACTTCCCAGTATGGCTGCGTCGGATTGGAACCGGTCTGTTTTGCATCAATGGCCACGACTATACACTGTGCGCCAAACTCACGAGATGCCTGCCGGACAAACTCCGGGGTCTGTATCGCGGCGGAGTTGATACTGACCTTGTCCGCGCCGGCAATAAGCATCCGGCGGATATCTTCAATGGTACGGATACCGCCACCGACGGTCAGCGGGATAAATACCTGACCAGCGACGGCCTCAACTAGTTGAACCATGGTGGAGCGATTATCACTACTGGCGGTTATATCAAGGAAGGTAATTTCATCGGCACCCTGTTCGTCGTAGCGTCGGGCTATTTCAACGGGGTCGCCGGCATCGCATATATCAACAAATCGAACCCCTTTGACTACCCTGCCGGCATCTACATCCAGGCAGGGAATAACCCGTTTTGCCAGACTCATGTGGCCAAATCAGGTTTTTTTGTAATGTGCATTTATGTATTTTTGTGCTTCAGCAAAGTCGAGAGCACCTTCATATATGGCCCGCCCCGTTATCGCTCCTTCTATCCCTTCGGAGGCAATGGCGCAAAGCGCCTTGATATCCTCCATGCTACCGATACCGCCTGAGGCAATTACCGGAATGGTTATCTGGCGACACAGGTTCAGTGTGGCTTCAATATTGACAGCGTTCATCATACCGTCACGTCCGATATCGGTAAAAATGATTGAGACTACGCCGTCGTCTTCAAACCGGCGCCCCAGATCTACCACATCATGGTTTGACAGCTTGGACCAGCCTTCTGTTGCCAGTTTGCCGTCACGCGCATCCAAGCCGACGATTACATGTCCAGGGAATTCCAGGCATACATCTGAAACAAAATGCGGTGTGGTTACAGCGCGGGTGCCGATAATAACGTAATTTACGCCTGCATCCAGATAGGTCTGGATAGTATCCTCATGGCGTATGCCGCCACCGACTTGCAGGATAATGTCCGGGAAGGTCTCGGCAATGTTATGGATGATGTCCGCATTACCGGGTTTACCGGAGACCGCACCGTTCAGGTCCACTATATGCAAACGTCTGGCGCCTTCCTGTACCCATCTTGCGGCCACGTCCAGCGGGCTATTGCCATAGACGGTTTCATCGTCCATGCGTCCTTGACGAAGACGGACACATTTTCCGTCCTTGATATCGATTGCGGGTATTAACAACACGGGTGATTCCTGATGATCTTGAACAGTTTTCAGATAGTGTTAAAGATTTATAAGCCCCAGATTACGGGTGTACTTTTCTAAATGTTAGCATAGTAACAGCTAAGCCTGAAAATTTTTTTAATAGATAGATTCCGGCACATTTTAATGTGCTTCATCCCAGTTTTGGCCCATGCCGATTTCAACCAGTACCGGTACATCCAGCTCGGGAACCGTAGACATAATTTTCCTGATCTCAGGGACCAGCACTTCAACATGCTCCTGTTTTATCTCGAAAACCAGCTCGTCATGAACCTGCATAATCATGCGGATATGGTCAGAAACCGACAAGATATGACGGTCTATGTCGATCATTGCTCGCTTGATAATGTCAGCGGCTGTACCTTGCATGGGCGCATTGATAGCTGTTCGCTCTGCATACTGGCGACGTGCTGCATTGCGGGAATTGATTTCAGGTAAATACAGTCTGCGCTTGAATACCGTCTCCACAAAACCGTCCTGTTTTGCCTGGGTCCGGGTCCGGTCCATATAGTTTTTTACGGCGGGGTAACGTTCGAAATATCGATCGACCCAGATCCGCGCCTTGTCCCGTTCTATGCACAGCTGGCGTGCCAGCCCAAAGGCAGACATGCCGTAGATTAGGCCGAAATTGATGGCCTTGGCCGACCGGCGTTGCTCGTTGTTCACTGCAAACGGATCGAGACCAAAAATTTCCGCCGCAGTGGCCTTGTGGATGTCCTCGTTTCGCGAAAAAGCGGCGAGCAGCGCCGGGTCACCTGACAGGTGCGCCATGATACGCAGTTCGATCTGTGAATAGTCTGCAGCGACCAGTACCCAGCCAGGCGGGGCGATGAACGCCTGCCGGATTTTCCTGCCTTCTGCAGAACGGACCGGAATGTTTTGCAGGTTGGGGTCTGATGAGGAGAGGCGCCCGGTGGATGCGACGGCCTGGTGATAGGACGTATGCACCCTGCCAGTGCTGGCATTTATCTGTTCGGGGAGGCGGTCGGTATAGGTGGACTTCAGTTTACTCATGCCGCGATACTCAAGTATAAGTTGCGGCAGGGCATGTTCTGCCGCCAGCTCCTGCAGTACGGATTCGGCTGTGGATGGCTGGCCGGTCGGTGTTTTTTCCAGCACCGGCAGCCCCATCTTTTCGTACAATATAGTCTGGATCTGGCGCGGTGAGCTGATATTGAAGGGCTCACCGGCCAGCTGTTGTGCCTCGGCATCAATCTGTTCCATGCGCAGCGACAACACTGCGCCCTGGCTTGCAAGCATGTTTGAATCAATCAGAACACCGGCCCGTTCCATGTTGGAGAGGATGGTGATCAGCGGTATTTCTATTTGCTCATATAGCTGTCTCTGGCTATCCTGCGCACTCAAAACCGGCCATTGTTTGTTATGTAATTGCAGCGTAATGTCAGCGTCCTCAGCAGCATAGGTTGCCGCCGTCTCTACCGGGACCTGATCAAAACACACCTGTTTGGCCCCCTTACCTGCCACGTCCTCGTAATGAATGGTCTTGTAGTCGAGCAATTTCAGGGCGAGTGAGTCCATATCATGACGGCTGGCCGTGCTGTCCAGCACATATGACTGTAACATTGAATCATGGCGAATCCCGGCCAGGTCAATTCCGTAATTGCCCAGCACATTCCGGTCGTATTTGAGGTTATGGCCAAGCTTGTGGTGGTCTGCCGAACACAGGAGCGGGCGCAGCTTTTCGAGCACAACCTGCCGGGGCAGTTGGGTCGGCGCCCCTGCGTAATCATGCGCAACGGGCACATAGGCCGCATGGCCAGGCGCAATAGCAAACGAGAGGCCGACGATTTCGGCATTCATATAGTTCAGGCTGGTGGTTTCGGTGTCGAAGGCAAACAATGGCGCCTGTTGCAGCCGGGTTATCCAGTTATCCAGCGCCGAGGTCGTATTGATGGTTTCATAGCAGGCGCTGGTCGTGGTGACGGGCGAAACCGGTCTGGTCGGACTATCGTTATTGCCCGGAAGTTGTGCGAGCCAGGTCCGGAACTCCCAACGTTTGTAACATCTGGCCAGCGTCTCGTAATCAGGAGTCGAAACCTGCAGGCTGTCAAATTCCCGATCCAGCACCACATCCAGTTTTAATGTCACCAGCCGCCTGCCGAGGTCAAGTTGGTCGATGCTGGCACGCAGGTTTTCACCGACCTTGCCGCTGATTTGCCCGGCATTGTGAATCACATCATCAAGCGAGCCATAGAGCCCCAACCATTTTGCCGCTGTTTTCGGACCAACGTTGGGAACGCCCGGAACGTTATCTGCGGTATCACCGACCAGGGTAAGATAGTCCACTATCCGCTCGGGCGGTACACCGAACTTTTCTATCACACCCGCACGATCAAGCAGCTTGTTGGTCATTGTGTTGATCAGATTGATGTTGTCATCCACAATCTGGGCAAGATCCTTGTCCCCGGTCGAGATGATCGTGCGTATACCGTGGGCGGCCGCACGGGTGGCAAGTGTCGCAATCACATCGTCAGCCTCTACATCATCAATGACAAGCAGGGGATATCCTTCGGCGTGTATAATCTCATGCAGCGGGGCTATCTGGCCCGTCAGCTCCTCCGGTACCGGAGGTCGGTGTGCCTTGTATTCGGGATACCAGTCATTGCGAAAGTTCTTTCCCTTCGCATCGAATACCACGGCAAAGTAGTCCGGGTTGTAATCATTACGCAGTTTATGGAGCATATTGAGCACACCATAAATTGCGCCAGTGGGTTCCCCGGCCGAATTCGTGAATGCCGGCATGGCATGATAGGCCCGGAACAGATAGTAGGAGCCGTCAACGAGGACCAGAGTTTGTTGTGTCATCAGTTATTGAAAGATCAAATTAGCAGGATGGGAGTCCTATTATGAATGAGAAACATGATTCTGCCCATCTTCCGGTGACCGGCGCTGACCTCTCGGCCGAATCCTGGAAGGTCTTCCAGATTATGGCAGAGTTTCTCGAGGGCTATGAGAAACTCGCCGGAATCCAGCCGTCTGTCAGTATGTTTGGGTCGACGCGGACCTCACCCGATTATGATAATTACAAACAGGGATAAGGGCTGGCGAGATTGTTGTCCGATGCCGGATTCAGTGTGGTCACCGGGGGCGGTCTCGGCATGATGGAGGCGTTTAACAAGGGTGCTTACGCCGGCAAGTCGAAGAGTGTAGGTCTGAATATCACCTTGCCGCACGAGCAAGTTTCGAATAAATATCAGGACCTGTCGCTCAATTTTCGACATTTTTTCAGTCGCAAGGTCATGTTTGTCAAATATGCCTGTGCCTACGTAGTGTTTCCGGGTGGTTTTGGCACACTGGACGAGTTGGCGGAAATTCTTACACTCACCCAAACCGGGAAGAGTAGGCGGATACCGATAATCCTGATGAACAGTGAGCGCTGGCAATGCTTGCTCGGCTGGATCAGAACCCGGATGCTGGCGGGAAATATGCTCACAGCGTAGGATCTGCGGTTGATCACAGTGATAGATGATCCACATCAAGTCGTCAGCGCTATATTGACCTATTATGAAGGCGGAACTGAAGCGGCCAGTGCTGTAAAAATAGATGGTTAACCGAAAGTTTGGACAGAGGGACAAGAAATGAAAAAACTCGCCTTATCGCTGTTTATGGTTCTGGTGCTCGCAAATATGGCGTCTGCCCAGGACAATACCGAAGCCCCGCTCGATGCCGTCCCTCCACCGCCGGATATACCCGAGCCGTTGCAGAGTGGAGAGCCGATAGAACCCGAGGTCACTATTCTGCAGAAAGAGAACTCGACCGTAGAGGAGTACAGGGTGAACGGGAGGTTGTATATGGTCAAGATTACACCATCCGCCGGCGTGCCCTATTATCTGATGGATCGGGATGGTGACGGGATGATGGAGTTTCGGACCAGCAAGTTGGGTGATGATGTCGTGGTGCCGCAGTGGGTACTATTCGAATGGTAGCCTGAACTGCCGGTTAGCGTTGTTACTTGTCAAACGACCAGATTATTTGTCGCAAGATTGTGACGGGCCGGACATCATTCGCCCTCGCCAAACCGGTCGAGTATCAGGGTTTCCAGTGCCTGCATCGCTTCGTGTTCATCCGTGCCGGCGGTAATGATTTCCAGGGTTGTCCCACGGGAGGCTGCAAGCATCATGATGCCCATGATACTTTTACCGCCTACCTTCTTGCTATTATGCGCCACGGATATCTCGCTGGAAAAAGCGGACGCAGTTTGTACCAGTTTTGCCGCAGCACGTGCATGCAAACCCAGCTTGTTGATGATGGTGATTTCCTTGTGCTGCACGCTATTCTCCTGCTACATGTCCCGGTGCCTGACCAGCACCTGTCTGCCTTCGGCCTGGATTTTTTCTGCCATCTGGTTAATCAGGAATACAGAACGGTGACGCCCACCGGTACAGCCGATGGCAATTGTCAGGTAACTGCGATTTTCCGTCTCGAAACTTGGTATCCATTCTGACACAAACTGGTTCAGTTGCTCAGACATTTTCATTACCAGCGGCTGGCGTTGCAGGTATTCCCTGACCGGTTCATCTTTGCCGGAAAAGGCCCGAAGATCTTTGGTCCAGTAGGGATTTGGCAGACAGCGCACATCAAACATGAAATCAGCATCGCGCGGAGTACCGTGTTTGAAACCAAAGGACATCAACTGGATCGACAGTGAGGTGGCTCCCCTGCCCATTACCCGCTCGTTGATGATTTTACGCAAATCGTGGACAGAAGTATGACTGGAGTCAATTTTCAGGTCGGCAATAATAGCCAGCGGTCTAAGCAGTTCCTTTTCGGTTTCTATCGCATCCGCTAATGATTGTAACGTTGTTGAAAACGGATGTTTTCTCCGGGTTTCGCAAAACCGTTTGGTCAGGACCTCGTCATCCGCCTCCAGATAGATAAGCTCGGCATCTATTCTCTTCAGCTTGAGCCGGTTGATAGTGTGGGGCAGTTCCTGAATCCGATGTTCCTGACAGCGTACGTTGATACCGATGGCGATCGATCGGGGGTACTGGTCGATTTGTTCGGACAGCTTGTCCAGCAAACTGATGGGGAAATTATCGACACAGTAAAAATCCAGATCTTCCAGGGTGTGTAACACGACGGATTTTCCCGCCCCGGAGAGTCCGCTGACAAAAACCACCCTGTGTTTTTCGGTATCAGTCATCATTCTGGTCTATCAGTTGCTGTTGTTTGTTGATAAATTCTGCCGGGGCATTATAGCCGCGAATTTTGAGTATCTGGTTACGCACTGCGCACTCAAGTAATACGGCGAGGTTACGTCCGGGTGCGACCGGCAGGGTAATTTCCGGAATCTCGACTTCCAGAATGTTCTGGATAGTTGAGCCACCGTCCAGGCGATCCAGTTGCAGCAGCCTCGAACGTTCCATCGCTTCCAGTCGTACAATCAGCCGCAGCAGCTTTTCGTCCTTTATACTACTGTCCCCGTACGTGTTCCTCACATTGATGATGCCAAGCCCGCGAACTTCAAGAAAATCTTGCAGAATTTCAGGACAGGTCCCGGATATCTGTTCCGGTCCGATGCGTGAAAACTTGGTGGCATCATCGGCTATCAGCCGGTGCCCACGGGCGATCAGTTCCAGTGCCAACTCACTTTTACCTACCCCGCTTGGACCTGTTATCAGGACGCCGGCATCCATCACTTCCATGTATACACCATTCAGAATGATCGTTTCGGCAAGCATATCCGCCAGGTAATAGCGTAGCCTGGACGCCAGCCGATAGCTCGGCAGGGGTGAACTGAACAGCGGCACATGAAGTTCGTTACAGCGCATGGACAATCGCGCGGAAGGTTTTTGATCTTCGGCCAGCATGATGCAGGCGGGGTGGTGCTGGAATAACTGGTTAAGCGACTCATCCAGACTGAGGTCATGGAGTGAATCCAGATAGTCGAGTTCCAATGCGCCCAGGATCTGCACTTGGTGAGGGTGGATCAGGTTGAGACAGCCAACCAGCGATCGCAGACCGGTTGTATCATTTCGTCTGGTTTGCTGATGCCTGTATAACCCGCCCTGTCCATGCGGTTCCTCCGGTACGATAAAGCGCTTCTCCCCCCGTTTACCACCTATCCAGCTCAGGTTTAACTTTTCACCGTAGCGCTCAAACAACGAATTGATATCAATCGAATGCGTGCGATCAGTCATACATACTATCGGGTGAGTATCATGTACACGGCCTCGGTGGTTTCACCGGTGCGTATACTGTTTACGATAGCCGGTTCGCTAAACATCGTTGCCAGCCTGGACAGGATATTAAGGTGCTCTTCGGTAGAGGCTTCCGGGACCAGTAACGCAAAAAGCAGGTCGACCGGTTTGTGATCAATGGCGTCATACTGTTTGGGTGTTTGCAGTCGCATGAATGCCGCCAGTGTGTGTGTTCCGCCTTTTCTCCGTCCATGGGGAAGTGCAATGCCTTGCCCCAGACCTGCGCTGCCGAGGCGTTCTCGCGCAATAAGGCTTTCATATATTTCGGATTGACTTACCTCCGGGTCAGCGGCGGCGATCATGCCTGCTAGTGTCTCCAGCGCCGCCTTCTTGCTGTTGATACTTATATTACAGACCACCCGGTCTGGTGCCAGTATTTCAGAAATTTCCATGAATATGCCTTGTTAAAAGGGAATGATGGATTCGTTTAGAGTGGTTCCTGACCCTTATTACCACCATTGCCCTTGTGATGGTCAGTCAGTTTTTCCTTGTGCTTTTTCAGCTGCCGGTCCAGTTTGTCTATCAGCATATCAATGGCAGCATACATGTCTTCGTGTTCGACTTCGGCAAACAGGTTGCCGCGATTGACATGAACGCTCGCCTCGGCTTTCTGCCGTTCCTTTTCAATGGACAGTATGACATGGCTGTTGGTGATATGATCAAAATGACGTTGCAGACGCTCAAACTTCTCATGCACATAGGATCGTAGCGCGGGCGTGATGTCCAGATGGCGACCGGTAATATTTGTCTGCATTTTAGTCTCCGTTTTAAAGTTGGGTTAAATCAACTGCTTTCTTTCATTGGATGGTGGTATTGCCATGGCCTCGCGATATTTGGCCACGGTCCGACGTGCAACCTGTATACCTTGTTCGCCAAGTACCTTGGCTATCCTGCTGTCGCTCAGTGGTTTCTGTGTATCTTCTTCTGCTACCAGTTTTTTGATAAAGGCGCGTATGGCGGTCGACGATGCCGCACCACCATCGTCGGTACTGACATGACTGGAAAAAAAATACTTCAGCTCGAAAATGCCACGAGGAGTGTGCATATATTTTCTCGTAGTCACCCTAGAAATAGTGGACTCATGCATACCAAGCTGTTCGGCGATGTCATGCAACACCAGTGGCCGCATGGCCTGTTCACCGTGCTCCAGAAAGGGTTGTTGTCTTTCCACAATACAGGTCGAGACCTTCAGCAGCGTTTCGCAACGACTTTGCAGACTTTTAATCAACCAGCGCGCCTTCTGTAGGTGTTCCCGGAGCGAGGTGTTGTCAGCGCTGCCGTCCGCACGCTTTATCATGTTTGCATATCCGGCATTGATTCTGAGTCGAGGAGTAGCATCACCGTTAAGTTCGACCAGCCAGTGACCGTTTTGTTTTTTAACGTAGATATCCGGAACAATGTATTCGATCGCGTCATCCTGTATTTGTCTGGCCGGGCGGGGGTTTAACGACTGGATAAGTGCAATAGTTTCAGACAACTGGTTACGATCCAGGCCTAGTTTTTTCATCAGCTGGTTATAATCGTGTGCTGCGAGCAGGTGCATATGATGGTTTCCCACCTCACATGCCTTGGCTAGCCAGGGCGTGTTCTGGTCACATTGCGCGAGTTGTAGTAACAGACATTCCCGCAAATCGCGCGCGCCTATGCCCGCAGGTTCCATCATTTGTACCAGCCGCAGTACCGCCGCAACCTCCTCAGGACCGGCTCCGATTTCCTCGTCCAGGAGCGGTACGATGTCCTCTACGGTTATTTGCAGATAACCATCCTGATCAAGCTCATCGATGATGATCATTGCTATTGCCTTGTCAGCTTCACTGACAGGAATCAGGTTCAGTTGCCAGAGCAAATGTTTGCTGAGTGTAGTTTCGCGTGGTTTCTGGTTTTCGAAGTAATCCGTATTGCCTGTCGACGTACTACTGCTGTAGGAAATATTTTCATCAAATACATCGTCCCAGGCTGTATCTACCGGCAGGTCACCGGTCAGATCCGCTGACAGTTCGAGGCTGTTGATATCATTTTTGAGCTCCAGCTCAGGCATATCCTCGCGCGTTTCTGTTGGCATTTCTGCCGGAAAGTCCGGCGCCTCATCGCCACCGTCATCCAGTTCCAGCATCATATTTGAATCCAGCGCGTCCTGGATCTCGGTTTGCAGCTCAAGTGTTGACAGTTGTAACAGACGTATCGCCTGCTGCAACTGCGGGGTCATGGTTAGACTCTGGCTGATTTTTAACTGAAGTGACGGCTTCATAAGATTAGTTTAATGCAAAAACCGCGCAATATTTGTCATTTACTGTAAAAATATCTACATTCTGAACTGGTTGCCGAGGTAAATATTCCTGACGTGTTCATTGGCGAGAATCTGTTCGGGCGTCCCTTCCGCGATTATGCGTCCATCATTGACAATATAGGCCCGATCACATGATCCCAGTGTTTCGCGGACATTATGGTCGGTAATCAGGATGCCCAGGCCACGCTCACTCAGATATTTGACGATACGCTGGATATCGGCGATTGATATCGGGTCGATTCCGGCAAACGGCTCGTCCAGCAGCAGGAATTTGGGGTTAACTGCAAGTGCACGCGCGATTTCAACGCGCCTGCGCTCCCCGCCGGACAAACTCATGCCGAGGCTACCCCGCAGGTGCACGATGTGAAACTCCTGCAATAACTCTTCAAGCTGGGCCTTGGCGTCTTCCGTGCTGATATCCGGACGTGTTTCAAGAATGGCCATGATATTGTCTTCCACCGACAGTTTACGGAAGATCGAAGATTCCTGGGGCAGGTAACCAACGCCCAGCCGGGCACGTTTATCCATCGGCAAATGACTTATATCCTGCTCGTTGAGCAATATATTGCCGGTGTCACAGGGTATCAGTCCGACCAGCATGTGGAAACTGGTGGTTTTCCCCGCACCGTTTGGACCAAGCAGGCCGACGATCTCGCCTTCGTTTACAGTCAGGCTGACATCACGAACTACCTCGCGCCGACGATATTTCTTGGACAGGTTTCTGGCGGACAGTATTCCCATAATCTTAGTAGCAGTCGTATTTCAGTGAGCGATAAAAGGGAAGTTCAGTTGCCGGTGGCCGTGCCTGTTTTTCTTGCCGGGATAATCAGTTTGACCCGGGCGTCCGTCGCCGGATCGGTTTTGGTAGTGGCTTCATTACTGTTGGCACGGACCTGGCTCAGGTTGGTATCGTATTCCACATGGTCGGCTATCAGTCGACGGTCACCCTGTTTAACTCGGGCCTTGTCCGTCAGAACGATCAGGCTCCTACTTTCATAATATTCCATTACCAGTGCCTCGGCCTCATCGTAGACCATGCTGTTATCTGGCATCTGCCTGAATGTTGCGGGCTGACCCTCCATAATAATCTTGTCCAACTCATTGTTTTCATTATAGAGAATTGTCATCTTGTCGCCGGTGATCCGCATGCTGCCCTGGATGACAACTACGTTACCTGTATAGACGCTGACGTTTTTTGTATCATCGAGATAGGCAGAGTTCGATTCAATTTCGATGTCCTTATTTTTGTCGGCCGACAAGGCGTACAGCATGGCTGAACTGACGCACATTAGCAGGCCAAGGTTAAATCCGATTAGGCGGCGCAATTGTAGTCTGTTCATGATCCAGTATTTCCAGTCGGTTATCATCGAAATGTGCCCGGATTCCCCGTCCTTTAACTGTGGTTCGTTTGGCAACAATAGTCGCATTCTGGTCCGTCTCTGCATATTCTTCAAGCAACAATACCCGTACTTCGGTCGTATCTACATTCAATGTTACCTGGCCGGCCGCATCTTCGATCCACATACGTACCTTGCCGCGTAACAGGATCACCTCGTTATTATTTGTCACCCAGCCCGTGTCGGCTGTAATCCTCAGCGGGTCTGATTCTCCCCGGTAGACTTCCAGGTTCGGCTCATACAACTCCAGCGTGTCATCCGCCGGGTTATGTTCCATATATACCGCGTATAGTTTGCTTGCTGGCAGGCCATTTTCATCCATGGAGATTGTTGTAAAATCTTCCATATAATAATCCGGATCAATCCGGTCACTTACGGAGGGGACAGGTTCAGTCCCGCTAATCCTTTTCATCAGCCAGCCGCTGCCAACCGCGGCGACGGCAAGAATCAGGAACAGGATCAGGCGTCGTGACAAGATTATCTCCGGAAGGGTTTTGTTCTAGCGCAGGTATTCAGCATAGATGGCGTCCAGTTTGCCCTGTGCCTTGAGTAACAGTTCGCATATTTCCCGGACTGCGCCCGAACCCCCCGGCTTTTCTGTCGTCCAGTCCGTGTTCGACTTTACCAGAGGATGTGCATTGGCAACGGCGAAGGACAGGCCGCACAGTTTCATGGCCGGGAGATCAATCAGATCATCCCCGGTATAGGCCGCCCCGGCCGGGTCGACTCCCAGCGCTTGCATCAGCGACATCATGGCTGTGCGCTTATCCTCCTGGCCTTGCAGCACGTGGACAATACCCAGTTCAGCCATTCTTGTTGACACTATCGCAGAGTTACGCGAAGTGATAATGGCAACCTCACAGCCACTGCGCATCAGCATTTTCAGTCCCAGCCCGTCATGGACATGGAACACTTTCTGTTCCAGATTATTGCTGGTATAGATAATGTCACCACTGGTCAATACGCCATCAACATCAAATACGGCGAGCCGTATCAAAGCGGCTTTTTTCAGAACTGTGGGCAGATCAAACAACACGCGCCCTCAGTAGATCATGCATATTGAGGATGCCGGCGAGCTTGTTATCATGATCCACGACCAGTAATACATTGATTTTGTAATCTTCCATCATTTTAACGGCCTCTGCGGCCAGTGCAGTTGCCTGAATAGTTTTGCATCCGGCAGTCATGAAATTGCCGATGTTGTTGGCATGCAAGTCAATGCCGATATCAAGCATCCGCCTGACATCGCCGTCGGTGAATATGCCAGCCACTCTATCGTTGTCATCAATGATAGCGGTGGTGCCGAATCCCTTGCGTGTCATTTCCATCAGTGCATCACGCAGAAGCGTATGTTGTGAGACCTTCGGTATACGGCTGCCGGTATGCATTATATCATTGACGCGAAGCAGCAGTTTTCTTCCAAGGATGCCTCCCGGATGTGACAGGGCAAAATCTTCCTTGCTGAAACCCTTGGCCTCCAGCAATGCCACCGCAATTGCATCACCCATCACCAGAGCGGCAGTGGTGCTGGCGGTCGGTGCCAGCCCGAGCGGACAGGCCTCTCTGGTCACGCTGACGTCGATATGTGTGGTGGCAATTTTGGCCAGCGTGGACTCCGGATTGCCGGTCAGGGCAATCAACGGGATTCCCAATCGTTTAATTACCGGCAACAGGGTTATTATTTCGTCAGTTTCACCGGAATTGGATAGCATGATGACAACATCGTCCGGGGTAATCATGCCGAGATCGCCGTGGCTGGCCTCACCTGGATGTACAAAAAACGCCGGCGTGCCGGTGCTGGCCAGTGTGGCGGCAATCTTGCTCGCAATGTGGCCCGATTTACCCATGCCTATGACAACGGTCCTGCCCTTGCTTGCCAGTATCAATTTGCACGCATCCACAAAGTTATCATCTATGCGCCCGAGCAGGTCGGCAACAGCGTTTGCCTCGGTCTCGATAACAGCCCGGCCAAGTTGTCGCAGTTTTTCCCTGTCACCCATATCTATTGTTGCCTGTGCTGTCTTTCATAATTATGCTGCCTGACGGGTCGTCTGATTCGACGGTTCGGTTGATGTTATTACTGTAATGATGCCATAAATCAATACTGGAAGGTCACCCAATCTGAAATGTATACCTTAAACAGAATAATTCAGTCAATGTTGCCATTGGCTCACAGGAATAACACCCCATGCAAGCGATGATACTGGCTGCAGGCAAGGGAGCGCGGATGATGCCGTTGAGTTTGCATACGCCCAAACCCCTGTTGCAGGTCGGCGGTAAACCCTTATTGCAGTATCATATAGAGTCGCTTGTGGCTGCCTCGGTAGATAAGATTGTAATAAACACCGGCAGGCTGGGTGAGATGATACAGGCCTGGTTTCGCGAGGGTGACAGTTTCGGGGTCCATATCCACTATTCCCACGAAGGCGATGAGCCATTGGGAACCGGTGGGGGTATCCGCAAGGCCTTGCCACTGCTGGGGGACGCGCCGTTTATTCTGGTCAACGGTGATATTTGGACCGAGTTTGATTACCGCAGCCTGCCTGCCTACCCGGGAGGACTGGCCCATCTGATTATGGTGGATAACCCACCGCATAACTCTGGCGGTGATTTTGCCTTGACGGACGGCCTGTTATCGACAACCGGGCAGACCTTACAGACCTATAGTGGCATAGGGGTTTATGACCCTCAGATTTTTTCCGGGACCGATCCCCAGCTCTTTTCACTGGTTCCGTTATTAAAACAGGCGATGTTGAACCAGCAAGTCAGCGGTCAATATTTCAAGGGTAGATGGTTCGACATCGGGACACCGGAGCGGCTTATACAGCTTGACAGCCTGCTTGCCACAAGAAGTTAGTGTGTGTTCACAGTTTTTATAAGTCATTGAATAAAGACAGATTTAATTCATCAGTCAGGTCAGGTTCGGATTATTTGCTGTTGCAATTCAGTGATAAACAGGACACAAAAGGGAATACAATATTTTGTATACCACTTGAAGATGGTAGCTATATATAGGAATTAGTCCTCAAATCATCGTATAGTGCTGGCACATCAATAAGGGGGGAGTCGCTTGTATAATCGAGCCATACCCATTTTGTTTCGTTTAGTAGTCCCCGTTGTCCTGCTGGTTTTCGCGTTCTCCAGTTTTCCGACCAAAAGGCGGGATGCTGTACTGGAGACAACCAAGCTAGCATCAGTCCCAAATCAGGTTCCTGTAAAACCTGGAACAGACGCGCTGCCTCAACTGCGCATCCTGATCCCGGTCTGGCCGGGAGCGCCGGAAATCAGCGCACAAGAAACAGCCCTGCTGGATCAGTTTGCCCTGGGCGAGGGTCTGACCCAACGCTGGATCCCGGTTGCAGACATTAACAGCCTGAGTGAAAAGCTGGAGGACGGTGAGGCTGATATGGTCGCTGCCTTGCGTGCCCCGGTAGTTGGCGGCGCCGAAGGGGAGATCCTCTATACACTACCCTGGGCAGTTTCACGGCGCCAGGTCATAGGCAGGTCGGGCAGTCAGCCGCTGAAGTCGCTCTCAGACCTGACAGAAAGGCAAATCGCCGTTCGTCCGACCTCACCGGTCTGGCCATTATTGTCCTCGCTGGACCATAAACACCCGGGTATGCAGCTGGTCAGCATCGCTGACAATGAGGATGTCTATACAGTATTTGATCGAGTCAGGATCGGTCGCTATGACCTGGCCGTGGTGGATAGTCTGCAAATACCCTCTGATCTGGATTTCAGCTATAACCTGGCTGTGTTGATGGACCTGTCCGAGGACATGTTTTTGAACTGGGCCGTGCGGGGAGATGCTGTTCAGTTGCAGTCATCGCTTAACCGGTTCCTGAATAAAAAGCACCTTGAGCTGGAGACGGCAAAAAGTTATCGGGAGGACTTCACTGACCTGAAGACACGCAAGATGTTGCGTCTGGTGACCTCTCGGGGACCGGTCAATTATTACCTTGACCGAGGGCGGTTACGTGGATTCGAGTATGATCTGATCAAAAAGTTTGCCGATCGCCACGGCATGCGCCTTGATGTGGTCATTGCTGACACCACGGCAGAAATGCATCAGTATCTGAATGAGGGTAATGGTGATGTAATTGCGGCCTCTGTGCCTGCCATTCTGACGCCGACCATGGCCCATACTGCAGCAACGATACCCTATAATCATGCCTCTGCCGTCATAGTCGGGCGCGAGGATGTGAGCCTGACTGATGTGCATGATCTGGCAGGCCGCGTTATCCACCTGTCAGCATCCAGCCCCTATTTGCCCATGCTGGAACGGATCCGGGATCAGGGCATCAACGTTACAATACAGGTAGCAAATTCCGGTGTTACCTCAGAGGCCTTGTTATTTGGTATTGCCCGTGGAATCTATGACCTGACCGTCATAGGTAGTCATGAGGTCAATGCGGAATTTTCGCGTCAGAGGAACCTGAAGACGTTACTCTCGCTGGGTGAGTCCGATCCACTGGTATGGCTGGTGCGTCAGGCCGATTCACAATTGCTGACCGAGTTGAATAAATTTATCGAAACCGAATACCGCAAGGGTTTTTATAACGTTATCTATTCAAGATATATCGAAAAACCCGATTTGAGAAATACCGATTCCAGTCTGTTTGCCAGTATAGATCAGCTCTCTCCCTATGATGATATCGTGCACAAGTATGCGGACCATTTCAGTTTTGACTGGCGTTTGATCGTAGCCTTGATGTACCAGGAGAGCCAGTTTAATCCACGTGCGGTTTCGTCCTCCGGAGCGTCTGGCCTGATGCAGGTGCTGCCGGCAACGGCGAAAACTATTGGTGTGGGTGACCTGAACAACCCGGACAACAGTATCCATGCAGGCGTACTGTATCTGGACCGCCTACGCAGCCAGTTTGAAGAGAAGTTGCCGCTGTCAGATCGGTTGTGGTTTGCACTAGCCGCGTATAATACAGGCTATAACCGCGTGCAGCGGGCAAGAAGACTGGCAGAAAAGATGAATCTGGACAAAAACCGCTGGTTTAATAATGTCGAGCTCGCCATGTTGAAGATGTCCAGACCCTACAAGAACAAGGGGGAAACTGTGCGCGATTGTCAATGTGGGCAGACTGTTGCTTATGTGCGCGAGATAAGCACACTTTACAATAACTATCTCAGGTTGACGCGTTCAGTAAAGGCTGCCGCCGAGACGCCATTACCGGGTGAAAAAAGTTGAATCCCGTTATTTAAAATCGTTTCCAGGAATCTACTGCTGGTTCAGAAGCTACCACCTGATTCGGGTAACACATTCAGGTACCAATCCTGTATTCCCAGGCTCGCTGGTTGCGGATCGCGTCCTGTATAAACGGAGACATACGTATCAAACAGATAACGATCCTGTTCAGTAAGGACCCGGGGAAACGCATAGGCCGGATTATATCCAGAAACAGAACAACACGAGTACCCTCCGTATTATTCTGGACCTGATGTACATAGGTATCATCAAATACTAGACAGTGCCCTTCTTGCCAGTTGGCAGACATATCACCTACCTTAATCCAGCACTGATCCGCTGGCTCCGGTACCTGCAAGGCAAGATGGCAGCGTAACAGACCTTTATAGGGCCCGCGATGTGGAGGTATGTGTTTGCCCGGCGCCAGTACCGAAAAAAAACCGGTCAACATGCCGGGGACAGACTCGATAATACGGGTTGTCTCCGGACACAGATCGCAATTGCTCGGCATCTTGTAGCCATAGCCGTACAGGAAAAAGGTTTTCCAGCGGTCATCCTGGGTAATGTTGGTCTGGTCTTTTGAAATGTCCTGAAAGTTTGGCAGTTTGACCTGGCTTTTCAGGATCATATCAAGTTCCTGGCGTACTTTTTTCCAGTCTGCTTCCAGCGGGGCTGTCCAGGCAAACTGGTGCGCATCAAATATTGGAACGTCAGCGACAATGGAATAACGGATCAACGCACGTTCGATATGCTGGAGTACCCACTTGCCGATGGCCACACTGGGTCGGTTGCGTCTACGACGCGGGGGCTGTGTTAGGTCTGATTGTTTCAACTCTGTTTCCGACATGGTCTGCTCGCGTTTCCTGTGTTCAACTAAGCGCCGGGATCTAGTGTAGTACGTCCCTTTTAATCAGTTGCCATAATACACTAAAGCCGAACAGGATAGGGTGTCGTTGCAGGGTCGGGGTCACGTGGATGCGTATACCCGTATGACGTTCGATCTTCCAGGCGGCATAATCCACGCAGTCACGAAAGGTATAGGCCGCTTTTGACAAGCGTAATACTGAAAGTAAAAATCCTTGCCAGCGTCGAATCCGCCATAATCTGGTCGCCCGCGATCTTTCGGTCTGCCCGCTAAGCCTTTCATAAAGGTCGTCTTCATCAGTAAACATCAGTGTAACAAGCGCTGGTGCCGCCTTTCTGATCAGGATGCCAAAGTCATCCAGATTTTGCGCTGTGATATCACGTGCCCTTGTGTGGCGTTCAGGGCGCAATTCCGCTGCATAGGTCAGGGCCAATCCGTTCTGCCAGATTGCAGCATGGTCCACCTTGCCTGGTCCGAGCGCAGGTAGCGTGGTGCTGAGTAAGGTCAATACCGCGCAGGCCAGATTTTTATAAATATGCTCACGCGTCAGTGGATCGCGTACATACAACAGGACGACGGGCTGGGCAAAGCGTGACCAGATATAGGAGTGGAACCATTGGCCACAGCCCCGCTCCAGGTCACGTGCTGAAATGACAGCGTATTTTGCGCGGATGATAGTTTCATTGTTGTTAATCTCGATATAAAAAACATTCGGAGGTAAGGCCGCATTCAAATAACGCAGCGTATGACCGCTGTAGGCCTGCTGATAACTGTTAACGACCACATATAAATCAACCACACCCTCGGTATAAAGATGCGTACGCAGGCAGGAACCATAGAGAATGACGGCAAGCAGTGAATCCCCAAATCGTTGCCGGATGTTGTTTGCAAGCAGCGCGGCTTCAATGCCTGCTGGACGCTCACACTGGAGGGCAATCGCGTTAATCAGTCCTAGTGGTAACCGGGTGTCAGTAGTGGGCATGTTACGGAATGATACTCATGAGGATTTCAGGGGAGTAAAAAGCGGACCGGGCCAGCCTGGCTAATCCTGAGCGGACCATGCCTGCTTTCGCAAACAAAAAACTCACCATCAACAATAAAGCTGGCGTCCATAAGCAGCTCAATTGCACTGTTATTTCTGCTGTAATAACCGTTATTTTCGTCCAGGGAGTTGCCACGACCACAAACGATGGTCAGTAACGATCGCCACAACCGGAGAGGATGCTCGCGCAGGCAGGTAGTATGGATAGCTCCATTACCACCACCCCAATACGGACGTAGCCCGAGCAGCAAGCGATCCAGCGTGCTGGTAAACAGCAACATAGAGTTGCATACCCTGGTGTGACCGGTGTCATCCGTTATCTGGATCCGGATTTGGGCACGCTCGTCTGCATTGCGGCCAGTCAGCAGTCCTGACAGCATACGCAGCATCACAAAAGCAGAACCGGACTCACCGGTTAGCCCGGACTTTTTTATATGCTTGTGAAAATATGCAGAACCGTGCGCTATCAAACCGGCACCGAAAAACATGCCATGAATATCCGGCTGTTGATTCTGCCGGATTTTCAAAACAGATCGCGTTACCAGCCTGACATCCATTGCGTTCTGCAGGCATCTGCCCAGTTGTTGCAGACACTTTTCAGGGTTGCTGGATGTACCAAGATCAGATGCTGTCATATTCGTTGTTCCACCAGGGACTATACTGACCAGTGGCAGGCGGGACCAGAGTTTGCCGGTGAACAGGCGGTTCAGCACGGCCTGCACCGTTCCATCACCACCGGCGATCACCAGATGACCCACGCCGCGTTCTGCCAGCTCATCAAGGGTCCTGTTCATGTCTGCGAGATTGTCTGTTTCGCACACGATTGCACCGGGTATTGCCGCTGCGAGCTCGCGTATGCGACCCAGGCGTTTGCGTATCCTGCCGCCATGCGGGTTCAGTAAAATGGCCGTATTTTGTGGGTATAACTTGTCAGCAGCTGATATGTACATAAAAGGGTTCAGTTATTCAGACATGAAAATAATCAGGGGACACGCCGTAACCAGACCCGTGCTATCCAGATCAAAAGTATGCCAGGCGTCAACGCGATAAACGAAGGATTCAGATTCAATATCAGCCCGGTGTTGGAAAAGATCTGGTCGAGCAGATAGACGGTTATTCCGGTAACGCCCGCCATTACCAGCCGGTTCGCAAAACCTGTACGAACCGAACCAAACACGAACGGTACCGATAACAACAACATCCCCAGCATCGTTAGTGGTCCGCCCAGTTTTTTCCACAGCGACAGCTGGTATACATCGACTTCCTGCCCGGTTGACTGTAAATGCTGGACATAGCGGAAAAGTTCGACCGGAGACAGGCTTTCCTGTGGTTTGGTCAGTGTTGATATCTGGGCGGGATTCAGAAAGGTATTCCAGGGCAATCGATCCATCGTGGTCGACCGGATGTTGTCCTCAGTATATATCTTGCGCGTTACCTGGTGCAATATCCATTCTTCATTGCTGGCGATCTCGAAACCTTCAGCATGTAAATATTCAGACATGTTTCCCTGTTCATCAAGATTGATAATTTCAACACTTGCCTGTCTGGTATCATGCTGCAAATTGCCTATGCGCAGGATCTGCCGGTCATTCCGGGTCCAGATACCCAGATTTTTTCCAAGTTCGGCGCTTTGTTCCATCGCCGCCGCACGATGGGCAATGGCCTTTTGTTGCAGCGGGGGCGCAATATATATTTCAAGTGTAAAAATCAGCGCCAGCAGCACGAGTCCCACCTTCAAAGATGCCATGCTGATCTGTACCGGAGAATATCCGGCTGAACGCAGGGAGATCAGCTCATGGTTAATCGCAAGTCTGCCGAGTGCCGTCACATTTCCAAGCAATGCAATAAACGGGGTCAGCTGGATAAACCTGCGCGGCAGAGTCATGACAACATACAGGAATGCATCACTGGTGCGGTAAAAGCCGGTGCCCACATCATCCAGCTGGTCGACCAGATCCAGAAAGCTGAACAGGGGCAGTAATACCAGCGTAGAGATAACAATCCCTTGCGCAACCTGCTTCATCAGATATCGATCAAGTATGTACATGTGCACCGGCAGGTTTTCTGGAAAATCCGGGTGCAAGTACCCATATCACAAAAACAAGCATGCTCATATGCAGCCACCATACACCGGGCACGCTGCCAACAGTACCCTGCTCGACCCAGGTCTGGGCCAGACCACTCAGGTTGTAGTAGAGGGCAAAAATTACAGCAGCAGAGACCGCCTTTTCTCCCTTGCCCTGTCGCGGGGCGGTTCGGCTTAGCGGTATCGCTACCAGCGCCAGTAACATCGTGGCGAACGGTCTGGAGATTCGCCACTGGAATTCAGCAATGTCGCGGCTGTCGACAGAGTCCCCGAGGTCCAGTGTTGGTGCCGCCTTGCGCTGATAGTCAATCGCTATGTCTGCATCCGGAATGAAAACAAACCTGGAAAAATGGATTATTGATTCACGTGAGCCGCCAGGAACGATACGGTACAGGCTGCCATCAAGCAGGTGCAGTTCCGGTGGTTGATATTGCCCTTTCCGGACCTGGTAGCCCTGTCGGGCAAGGATAATATCACTACGGTTGTCCTGACGGATGTAGTGAAATACGCCTTCAAGCATGTGGTCACGGTTGTTTCTGCTGTTGATATAGATGATACGACCACTGTTTTCGATACCGTAGAACCGTCCTGCCTGGTAACGATCCACATCCAGCTCGTTACTGGCGTTATTGTCCATTCTGTAGATAGTGTCGTATGCCAATGGCCTGCCGTACATTGACAACATGCCTGTCATGATTGCGACTGGTATACCCAGTGTGATAACAGTTTTAATGAGGAAGGTTTCATTTATACCGGCCGACTTCATTACGATAATTTCCTGGTCCCTATGCATACGGCCAAGTGCCACGATAATGGCTGCGTAGAACGCGATCGGAAACAGTACCTCCATGGCAATGACGGTTTTAAGCATTATCAGTTTGAAGATCAGAGACATTCCCAGTGATTCTGTTACGGCCGTCTCAAGATAACGCGCGGCATTAAAGCTGGAAAACAATCCGGCAAGAATCAGGCTGATAACCACAAATGGTCGGAAGATCTCTATACTAATGTATCGCCCCAGTGTTTTCACGGCAGACAGATTTCCAGGTGACAGACTTGAACATCATTGTTGACTGACACAAGCCTGTCGAACTCAGGGCCAGTAGAGTTACAGAGACTTTTCATAAATGCGGAAACGTTTGTACTCCTTGCTGCCAATATTATCGAGTATGCTGCGCATGCCCCGGTTGTTTTCGAGTATCCACGACATTTCAACCGCTTCAATTCCTGTCGCCCGTGCACAGACCCGTGCAGCATTACAGACCATCAGTGCCAGGGTCAGCCCCAGCGAGCTGTTCTGGTACTGTTTACGTACTCCCATCAGCGGTACGCGGCCGGTACGGAAGCTTTTCTGTCTCATCGCGCGGTACAAGCGGTACCATCCCAATGGAAACAAGCTGCCGTCCAGCCGGGTGAGCATCTCGTTAAGGTTGGGCAGTACCACGACAAACGCGACCGGATTGCCATCGAGTTCAGCTATCTGCACAAAGTCGTCCGCAATAAAAAATCGCAGACTGTTACCAAGATCAGCAAACTCCTCCTTGCTGAACGGGATAAATCCCCAGTTACCTGACCAGGCGTCGTTAAAAATATCACGCAGGATTTCCATCTCCTCTGAGTACTGTTTGCGGCGCAAATGACGCAGATGTATACGTTTGTCAAACCTTGCCACCAGTGTTTTCATAACGCGAGATGCTTCAAATCCGGTTTCAATCCAGTAGGCGAGCATGTCCATTGCCGGTGTGTAACCCTGTTGTTCCAGCATCAGCCCGTACCACTGGCGCGAGTGGGGCATAAGTATGACCGGCGGAGTATCAAAACCGTCAACCAGCACCCCGCACTCCTGGTTAATGGAAAAGCTGAATGGGCCGGAAATATGGTGAGTCTGACGCTGAGACAGCCATTCTTCACTGGTTTGGGTCAAGGCGGCGAACACGGCAGGGTCATTAATGCCCTCTAGCAGACCAAAATGACCGGTATGTTCTCCATGATATTGACGGTTAACCCTATCAACCTGGGCGCTGATCCTGCCGACCGGCCTGTTGTCCTTGTAGGCTATCCAGGCTTGCCACTCAGCATTTCTGAAGTATGGGTTCATCCTCGAAAAATGCAGGCGACGTTCAAGTCGTAGTGGTGGTACCCAGTTGGCGTCGTCCTGATAGATATACCAGGGTAAATTGATGAAAGTCCGCCAGTCTCTTCCCGTCAGCACTGGCCTGACGTCTACTGACGTCGAGGTTGTTTGTTTTCTAGCTGTCAGACCCATATTCAAGATGCAGTCCAGAGGATGAAAAATGACGTCAAGAGTAACATAATTATTCATATCAACCCGCGAAAACAGGGGGGATAACACGCTAGATACAAGACAATTGCCAGTTGGTGATATCAGCAGGTGTGGTAGCCAGTAGCCCGCAAATTGCCGTGGGTTGTAATCTAGCTGTTAAATAATACTAGCATCAGATATGCAGAATACTTTAAACTCCGCCTTTTTGAAAAAATGGCGTTGTACTCAAAATGTCTCTTTGTTGCGTGGATGAGAGGCTAAACGAAGAAATACTGGAAATTTGTATATAAATCCTTTATATTATCAGCGGGATAGAACGCATTTCTATGAGGAGTATTAACTCTGATATCAGAAATAAGTAAATTAGAGACGCTTTCAGCAGATACTGAAGGTGGTCAGCTTTTAAGCGAAACATCTGTGGTTCTTGAACCAACCGGAACGCTGAACCTTTTGTCACAGCGACTGGCGGACTTCGAGACACTGACGGATGCGCTCGACTATGCTGCAACAGGGTCGACCGGCTACAACTTCTATGATGCACGGGGCGTGCTCAGGCAAGTGCTTACCTACAAGCAACTGCGCCAGGACGCGATTTCTACAGCAAGACGTTTGCTGGGTCTCGGCCTGAAACGCGGAGAAACTATCGCGATTATTGCAGACACATCCCCCGAGTTTATTATCCTGTTTTTTGCCTGTCGCTATGCGGGTCTGGTTCCATTTGCCATGCCTATACCTGTCAATCTGGGTAGCCACGACATATATGTTCGGCAGTTAGGTGCCATGCTCAACATTAGCAATGCCAGCATGGCAATTGCAAACAAGGACTTTATATCTTTTCTTGAAGAGGCCAGCCGGGAGGTAGGCAGTGTGCGCTGGACCGGTACGCCGGGACAGCTGGCGCAGCTTCCCGAATCGGATCTGCCGATGCAGAAAAGTCGGCGGGACGAGATAGCCTATCTGCAGTTTACCTCCGGTAGTACCCGCGCACCGCAGGGCGTCATCATCACCGAATTGGCCATCATGAGTAACCTGCAAGGTATCGTCCGTGACGGGCTTGCCATATACCCGAGTGATCGCTGTGCATCCTGGTTGCCGTTTTACCATGATATGGGATTGATTGGCCTGGTCCTGTCCCCACTGGTCTCGCAGTTGTCAGTAGATTTCCTGCGTACCCGCGATTTCGCTGTTCGTCCGATCCAGTGGCTCAGATTAATCAGTCGTAACCGTTGCACGATCGCATTTTGTCCGCCTTTTGGTCTGCAACTGTGTGCCCTCAGGGTGCGTAGCGCGGATCTGGAAGGTCTGGATCTGAGCAGCTGGCGTGCTGCTGGTATTGGTGCCGAGATGATCCGGCCTGATGTACTGAAAAATTTCGCCAGTAAATTTGAATCAGTCGGATTCAACCCGTTGGCTTTCCTGCCATGTTACGGACTTGCTGAAGCCTCTCTCGCAGTGACCTTCTCTAGGGTGGGAACAGGCCTGGACGTGATGAAGGTAGATACAGAGGCGCTGGCTGAACGTGGGGTTGCTGTGCGTGTACAGGCAGAGGGTAGAAAACATAACGAATTTGTCAATTGTGGCAGACCCTTACCGGGTCACTTTGTTTCGATTGTCGATGGTCAGGGCCAGGCTTTACCGGATCTGCGTGTGGGTCGCGTCATGCTGAAAGGGCCCAGTATCATGTCCGGGTATATCAATGACCCGGAGACAACCAGCCGGGTGATGAAGCCTGACAACTGGATGGACACCGGTGATCTCGGTTTTGTATCTGAGGGCAATCTGTATCTGACCGGTCGTCACAAGGACATTATCATAATCAATGGCCGTAATATTCGCGCCCAGGACATTGAAGAAATCGCGGAGCAACAGCCGGAGATCAGGATGCGCGAGACCTCGGCGTTTGCTGTTGTTGATGCAAACGATGTTTCAACTGTTGTGCTTGTCATAGAATGCCGCCTGACAGCTGTTCAGGAACGTCAGGCCCTGATGAGCCGATTACAGAGACTGGTATACACTGCATTCGGCGTACATTGTCTGGTTGAGCTAGTGCCTCCACATACACTTCCGCGCACCTCTTCAGGAAAACTGTCACGCGCAGCCGCATGTCAGGGCTTCATGAAAAGGACCGGATTCCCCAGCAGCCAGCAATCAGCCCAGCCGGACGCCCGTTACTGATACATGTCAGGACGCGTGGCGGTCACCGGCGCCACCGGTTTCATCGGCAAAAACCTGATACACAAATTGACCTCCGCGGGCTGGGCAGTCCGTGCGCTAACGCGAAAGCCACAAGCCGACAGTAAAAACCTGCACTGGATTACCGGCACACTTGAAGATAAAGATGCGCTGTATCAACTTGTGGCTGAAACAGATTACGTAATTCACTGCGCCGGCCGCGTCCGTGGCAGTTCATCAGCAGACTTCCTGAAGACCAATCTTGATGGTACCGCCAATCTGCTTGATTCGGTATCAAGCAGGGTTCCTCATGCACGGTTTCTGCTGATGTCCTCGCTGGCAGCGCGCGAACCACAACTGTCATGGTACGCAGATAGCAAGTTCCAGGCAGAACAATACCTGATAAGACACGCTGGAATGAACCAGTGGACCATATTTCGACCAACTGCCGTTTATGGTCCAGGCGATCGCGAGATGGCACCGATATTTCGTGCGACACGCCTTGGCTTGTTACCACTGACCGGAGCGAAATCCTCAAGGTTCGGCCTGCTGTATGTTAATGATCTGGTCGAGGCAATTCTGTCCTGGTTGAATGCAGACGAACCGATTGCCGGAATCTATGAGCTTGATGATGGGACGCCCGGGGGATATGATCACGACGCCGTAAAACAAATTGCAAGTCAGGTCTGGACACGACCGGTACACAGTCTGCCTGTCCCTGCCAGCATCATCAGCGCAGTCGCCAGAGCGAACCTTGCGCTGGCGCGTTTGTTCCGTTATTCACCGATGTTGACGCCAGGCAAGGTACGTGAATTACAGCATACCGACTGGGTGTGCGATTCAGACAAGCTGACGCGAGCGACAGGCTGGCGGCCAAAGAGACAATTACAGGATGCGTTACACGAGGCAGTATTGCCTTTGAATCTACAGTGACGGGATTGATATGACAGACAATTATGAAAATACACTGCAAAGGATAAGCAAACATCTCGAGCGCATTGCCGGGTCAGGGGCCGAGATCCGACCCGATACAAATCTGGTGGATCAGTTTGCGCTCGATTCAGTGAAGATTCTGGATTTGATTATGGAAATCGAGGATGAGTTTGATATCTCCATTCCACTTAACCTGATGGCCGAAGTGCAACTGGTCAGTGATCTTGCCCGTATGATTGAACGTATAGAGTCAGAAAAATAATGGATCTGTTTGATAAATTTTCCGTGTTTGGTGATGACCGCAAGGCGTTGCTTGAGATCCGTCCATCGATCTTCGGTACACCGATAGAAAAAATGTATTCAGCAACCGAGGCCAGTATAGCTGGCAAACGCGTATTACTGGCAGGTACGAACAATTATCTCGGACTGACGTTTGCGCCGGAATGTATCGCTGCTGCACACAAGGCGATTGATGAAGAAGGTACCGGCACGACCGGCTCCCGTATGGCCAATGGAAATTATGAAGGCCACCGCGCACTGGAACGGGAGTTTGCAGAATTTTACAACTGCAAACATGCCGTGGTCTTTTCAACCGGGTATCAGGGCAACCTGGGCACGATTTCCGGATTGGCAGGGCAGGGTGATGTATTAATGATAGATGCACACTGCCATGCCAGCATCTATGACGGGTGTCGTTTGAGTGGCGCCGAAGTGATCCGGTTCCGCCACAACGATGCCGCTGACCTCGACAAGAGGCTCGCCCGTCTGGGTGATCGAGCACGGTCAACACTGGTCATTGTTGAAGGTATTTACAGCATGCTCGGTGACAAGGCGCCGTTGCCGGAAATGGTCAATGTCACAAAGGCACATGGAAGTTACATGCTGATAGATGAAGCGCACTCACTGGGTGTGCTCGGCAGGACCGGGCAGGGTCTGGTTGAAGAGACCGGCGTGACCGATCAGGTCGACTTTATCACCGGCACATTCAGCAAGAGTCTCGGCAGTATCGGCGGCTATTGCGTCAGTAACCATGAACAACTCGATTTGATGCGTTATCTGAGTCGGCCCTATATTTTTACCGCATCCCCGTCGCCATCGAATATTGCCTCTGCACGGGCGGCATTGATACTGCTGCGTGACGGTAACCATTTACGTGAACGCCTCTGGATAAATGCAAACCGGCTATATTCCTGTTTGAAAGAACAGGGATATCGGGTCGGGCCAGTGGCCGGCCCGGTAATAGCCGCCCAACTGGATACGCCACCACAGGCCGTGACCTTGTGGAGTGCGCTGATGGAACGCGGGGTTTACGTGAACCTGATCTTCCCTCCGGCCGCACCGGACGGGAGACCGTTGATACGTTGCAGCCTCAGTGCAGCACATACACCGGAACAGATAGAGAGACTGTGCAGTGCATTTACCGAGCTGGTCGGTCTGTCCCGCTGACCCTTCAGGGTAAAGACTGGTCCTGATTACGGTAAGGTTGGCTGCCAAACCGGGTAGTCGTACCCAGCACATAAACGCACAGGCCTGTCAGCGTATAGGTAATCATTCTTGCTCGACGCAGCAGACCAAACGCTATGCCACTTGCTGCGGCAAGTCCGGCGATGGAAAAATCGGCCAGGATGCCGGCCTCATTTACACCCAGTTCCAGTAGGATAAAGAAAAACAGGCAGACGTTGACCATAACTAGCGCTTCGACCAGCACGACATCGACAAAGTCTGGATCGATATCAAGCACGATGAGTATCAGGAACAATTCCAGAAACGTGCCGATCCGGCCGATCATTTTCAGGGCAATGGCTATCAACACTTGTTTCCATCCGGGCTGTATATGACGGAATTCATTCAGAATCTTCAATTTTGATAACAAAAAGCGGTTCGGCACCCTCGACATGAGAAACAAAACAACAGCACGGAAATCAGCGGCAGGTGGTGGCCAGTATATAAATCAGGGCAGAGGCACGGCTACGCTGCCCAGAAACAGTGCTATCCGCTCGTGGAAGTTATACGTTAAGGGCAGGGGATCTATTTTGGTGCAGGCCAGTATAGAAGTTAATGCCGGTTTCTGTGGTCAGGCCTGGGTCGGGTCAAAAAGTATTTAGTATGTTTCATAAACGCGTTGTTACTCTGCCACTAATTTCACAGCAATTTCACGCAGGGTACATTACGATTTAATTCTGCATATTATGTGACATAAATAACTGCAATAGTGGATTTATTGTGAATATTGGTCTGTCAGGGTCGTATTCGATATTTCCTGTGGCCTGCAGCGGTTAATATGCATGCATGTCGTCAGGCGTGTTGATGATATGCCATCTCACAGTACTACTACAGAAGATAGAAAATATGTTAAGAGTTGCAGGTATCGCCCTCGTAGGCTTGTTTGTCCTGGCCGGATGCACGAATGAACCATCAGAGACTGCCCGGGGACGGGGTGCTGATAAAACAGTTGCCGTCCTAGTTGAGCAGGTCAGATTTTCCGATGAGTTGACCCGTATAGAGGCGGTCGGAACCTCGCGTGCCATCCAGTCTGTCACTATTACTCCGCTTGCGTCTGGCGAAGTGGTTGCCGTGAATTTCGGGCCGGGACTGAGTGTCAGCAAGGGAGACGTGCTGGTCCAGCTTGATGCACGTAATGAGAAGCTTGCGATCGAACTCGCCCGAATAAGGCGTGAAGACGCCAAAAAATTATATGAGCGATATGAGCGTACCGCAGGCAGTGGTGCAATATTACCGACTGTGCTGGATGCGGCCGGGACCGCACTTGAAACAGCCGAGGTAGAACTGCAGCAGGCACAGATTGCACTGGATGACAGGATAATTCGAGCGCCATTTGCCGGCTACGTCGGCATAGCCGAGATTGACCCGGGTGACCGTGTCGATCAGTCAACGGTAATTACTACGATAGATAACCGTGATGCGTTGCTGATCAGTTTTGAAGTGCCTGAGATCATGGTAGGTACGCTGAAGGCAGGTGAACAGATAGCCATCAATCCATGGAATGATGAAGTCACCGCGGCCGAGGGTGTGGTCGTAGATATCGGCAGCCGTATCGATCCGCTGACAAGAACGTTCACTGTGCGAGCGAGCGTGGATAACCAGGACGACAGACTCAGGCCGGGCATGAGTTTCAGGGTCCGTCTGGATATCCGGGGCAAGTCGTTTCCGGTCCTGCCCGAAATAGCGGTGCAGTGGGGTGCCGATGGTTCACACGTGTGGCGGGTCAGTGCAGGCCAGGCCAGCCGGGTCCCGGTGCGTATCATCCAGCGTCAGCAGGGCCAGGTACTCGTCGATGCGAGCCTGACGGAAGCCGATCTGGTAGTGGTTGAGGGTGTACAGCGTATGTATGAAGGTATCAAGGTTGAACATACCATGCGTGAGCAGGGGAAATACGAACAGATGGACCGGACCGTAAAAATCGAGAGTTGATCATGTCATTTGATATCAATGACTTGCCCGGCCTGAGTATACGTCGTCCTGTACTGGTGATGGTGGCAAACCTGCTGATTGCGTTGGCAGGACTGGCGGCGATGAACCTGGTGGAAGTCCGCGAATTGCCCGATGTCGACTTTCCTGTTGTCAGTGTGTTTGTCGTCTATCCCGGGGCATCCCCGGAGACGATAGATACGGAAGTGACGAGCGTCATCGAAGGGGCGGTGGCCCGCGTGTCCGGGGTCAAGAATATCAGCTCGAGCTCAGAGGAAAATGTGTCGCGTATCCGGATCGAGTTCCAGCCTGGATCTGACCTTGATTATGCCGCGTCCGATGTGCGCGAGGCCGTCAGCCGTGTACAAAGACGACTGCCGGACCGGGTTGAAGAGATCAACATCATCAAGGCGGATTCAGACTCGCAGCCGATCATGAATCTGTCTGTCTATAGCGATACGCTGATAGAAGAAGACATCACCCGTATCCTCGAAAAAGACATCATGCCGGAACTGATCTCCATAGAGGGCGTGGCCGATATCTCGCTATTTGGTGAACGTAACCGCGTTTTGCGCGTAGTAGTGGATCCGTTGCGGCTAACCAGTCTCGGCCTGTCCGTTTCGGACGTGGTCGATACTTTGCAACGCGCCCCGTTCGATGTGCCGGCGGGTAGCTTCCGATCCGAGAGCCAGGAGCTTGTTGTCCGCGCGGATGCCTCTGTCTACACCGCTGAGCAGGTGGCCAATATCATCATCCGAGATAATACCCGGGTAGGTGATGTGGCCAGGGTCTATTTTGGCCCTGAGGATGCCCAGCGTTATACCCGGCTGAATGGCCGCAGTGTCATCGCGATGGGTGTGATACGTAAGGCCAAATCAAACGCTATAGAAATATCCAACAATGTCCGCAATACAGTGGATCAGCTGAACGAACGCTTTGACAATATTGAGCTGGTAATCACCAATGATGATGCCGAATTTATCCGTAGTTCGGTCAAGGAAGTGTTGTTTACCATGTTGATTACCGTATTGATTGTTATCGCCACGATCTGGATGTTTATGGGTTCGTTGCGGGCCACCCTGATTCCCAGTATCGCCATCCCGATCTCCTTGATAGGTACGATTGCCGGAATCTGGTTGTTCGGCTTCTCAATCAATATCCTGACGCTGTTTGCACTGGTGCTCGCCACCGGACTGGTTGTGGATGATGCAATTGTGGTACTGGAAAATATCCTGCGACGGCGCAAACAGCATGTGGGTGGTCGCGCGGCTGCTGTACTGGGTACCCGGCAGGTTTTCTTTGCGGTCGTTACGACAACCGTTGTGCTAATTTCAGTTTTTGTCCCTATCGCCTTCCTGCCAGGCACGGCTGGCAGATTGTTTCGTGAGTTCGGGTTTGTACTCGCCCTGGCTGTAGCGATATCCAGTTTTGTCTCGCTGACGTTGGTCCCGGCGATGGCCTCACGTCTGCCCGATACCGATAGTGAGAAACGTCCGTCAGGTCTTATGGGCCGACTCGGCAACCTGTTGATACAACTGTATACCCGCAGTCTGGGCAAGACGCTGGATCATCCGTTTATTGCAATACTGGTTGCACTGGGCCTGGCCGCAGGTGCCTTCTCAGTCTACAAACAGCTGGATCAGGAGCTTGTACCAACCGAAGACCGAGGTATGTTCAGGGTCAATATGAGCGCACCGGACGGGGTCGGTATCGGATACATGGATCAGCAGACCCGCAAAGTGGAGCAGGTTCTGGCACCGATGGTCGATAGTGGTGAAGTCCGATCCATTTTTACAATCGTCGGGACCTACGATCCGAATCGCGGGTCGATAATCGTCCCTCTGGCAGACTGGAGTGAACGTGATCGTAGCCAGCAGCAGATTATGCGCTCATTAGACAGCGCGTTTGAACAAATCTCGGGCTTACAGATTTCCGTGTCCGGCTCAAACAGTCTCGGCATGGGTCGCGGTGGCGGTAACCGGCTCAGCGTTGCGCTGATTGGCAATGAATATGCGGAGATTTATGACGCCGCGAAAAAATTTGCAGCCACGGTTGAACAGACGTCGGACGACCTGTCCAGTCCAGAGATCTCCTACGAACCGACCCAGCCGCAACTGCTGCTGGAAATAGACAGACGACGCGCATCGGATCTGGGTATCAATCTGGACAACCTCGCCGAGACGTTGCGCGTCATGATAGATGGCGACGAGGTGGTCGATCTGAATATCCAGGACGAGTCCGTGCCCATCCTGCTGGAGGCCTCCACAGAAGAGATTAATGACCCATCCGACCTGGTCAACCTGTATGTCGATACTGAGTCAGGCGGGCTGTTACCGTTGTCGAGTGTGGTTAAACTGCGGGAAGAGGGTATCGCCTCGGAGCTCCCGCGCGAGGCACAGCGACGGGCCATTGAGGTGGATTTTGATATTACGCCCGGGTTTCCCTTACAGACCGCGATAGAGCAGTTAAATGTGATTGCCTCTGATGTTTTGCCGGCGAATGTCTCGATGATCCTGCTCGGCGATGCAGCCACGCTTGAGGAGACCTCTCGTGATGTAATAATTACCTACATTATTGCCTTGCTGGTGGTGTTTCTCGTGTTGTGTGCCCAATTCGAAGGGTTCACCAGCGCGATCGTTGTCATGCTGCTGGTACCGTTCGGCATCGCTGCCGCCATTTTTGCCTTGTTCCTGACCGGTACCTCGCTGAATATCTATTCCCAGATTGGTCTGGTCATGCTGATAGGCCTGATGGCCAAGAATGGTGTATTGGTCGTGGAGTTTGCCGACCAGTTGCGCGACCGCGGATATGATATACGCAAGGCGATAGAAACAGGTGCTGTGATCCGCTTGCGGCCGGTAACGATGACGATTTTATGCACTGTGTTGGGTGGATTGCCGTTGATACTCGAGAGTGGGGCTGGTGCCGAGGCGGCTGCGTCCATCGGCTGGGTGGTGTTTGGTGGGCTGGGTATGGCGGCGATGTTTACCTTGTATCTGACCCCGGTGCTGTATCTGTTGCTGGCACGTTTTTCCAAAGCGCGCGCAGCGGAGACGGAACAGCTGGTGTCCGAGCTGGAGTATGCCGAATCGATGAAGTCAAAACCCTGACGGACACTAAATAACTGTTCCGAAATCCACGACAGTTCAGATTGGGCACGGTAATATTCCCGCGCCCAATCTGAACAGGATTTCGGAACAGTTATTTAGTCCTTATTGATAAAGGGTCGGGTCGGTAACCCCTGCCTCGGCAAAGCCTTTTTTGCGGAAGCGGCAGGAATCACATAGACCACAGGCGCGTCCATCCGCATCTGCCTGGTAACAGGATATCGTTTGTGCGTAGTCAATACCCAATGCTGAACCTGCCGCGATTATCTCTGCCTTGTTCATTTTAATAAGCGGCGTGTGTATGCGGACAGGATATCCTTCCACCCCGGTCCGTGTGCCCAGGTTGGCCATGCGTGTGTACGATTCGATAAATTCAGGTCTACAGTCCGGATAACCGGAATAATCCAGTACATTCACGCCAATAAAGATATCCGACGCCTGTATCGTCTCGGCATAGGCCAGTGCAAATGACAGAAAGATAATATTGCGGGCGGGCACATAGGTGACCGGAATGCCTGTCTTCGGTGATTGCGGCACTTCGATATTATTGTCAGTCAGCGCCGACCCGCCGATTTGGGTCAGGTCGACGACGAGTGTACGATGGTGTGCAGCATGCAGAGACTTTGCAATCCGTTCCGCTGCGAGCAGTTCTACGCGATGGCGCTGTCCATAATCAAAACTGAGTGCATGGCATTCATATCGCTGTTGTCTGGCAATCGCCAGCACGGTGGCCGAATCCAGGCCGCCGGATAACAGCACGACGGCTTTTTTCAGTGGGTTATTTTCAGACATGAATCGTCAGGATTTCAGCAGGTAACAGGGGCAAGTCCGTATCATGTTCCGCGCGTATTGCCCCAGAGGTATTTGTGTAACTGGATCTGGAACCTGACCGGTAAGTGATCTTCCAGTATCCATCCGGCCAACAGTGCGGCATCAAGTTGATCGTATGCCGGTGAAAACAGTACCTCGCAGACCTCGTGCAGATGGCGATCCTGTAACAGCTTACGTGACCACTCGTAATCGTCTCGGTTACAAATAACCAGTTTAATCTGGTCAGGATGTCGCAACCAGACCAGGTTGTCATACCGGTTTTTGCCGGACTCGCCGGAGGCCGGGGTTTTCAGATCCATAATCTTCATAACCCGCGGGTCTACTTTTGAAACATCTATTGCGCCGCTGGTCTCCAGCGACACCTCGTACCCTTCATCACACAAATGTAGTAGCAGGTCGAGGCAGGTCTTTTGTGCCAGTGGTTCGCCGCCGGTGACGCAGATATGCCGGGTGCGAAATTCCGCGATCGTTTGCATGATGCTGGTGATCGTCAGCCGCTTACCGGTATGGAACGCATATTCGGTGTCGCAGTAATGGCAACGTAGTGGACAACCGGTCAGACGAATAAAGGTAGTAGGCAGGCCGGTTTTTATTGATTCTCCCTGTAGTGACAGGAAGATTTCATTGATACGCAGAGTCCTGGCCAGCAGGTCTGACCCGGCCAGCTCCGTTACCGGGAAAGGTGACATCGTCTCTGGCTAGTTAGCCGGTTCCGGAACAGCCTGTTGTGTTGTCGAGCCAAGCTGTTTCAGTCGCTCATCAGCGAGCCGGGCAACCGTCGAATCCGGTTGTTGCCGGATCAATGCCTGCAGATGTTCCCTGGCATTGTCGATCTGGCCGAGCTCAATCATGGTAAAGCCGACCTTCAGCATCGCATCACTGACCTTCTGGCTTTCCGGGAAGTTGGTGATGACCTTATTGTATTCATCAAGCGCGAGCGGATATTCACGTTTGACATAGTAGACCTCGGCCAACCAGTACTGCGCGTTGTCCGAGTAACGATCATTCGGGTGGTTGGTCAGGAACTGCTGGAAGGCCCTGATCGCCTGATCATACAGCGACTGTCTGAGCAGGTTGAACGCTTGCTGGTATTCTGCCTGTAGCTGCGCAGGGTCGGCACTTCCCGCGGATGCAGGTGTAGTTGCAGGCACAGCACTGCCACTCATACCAACGACATCGGCCTGCACCTGTGCAGGCGGTGCCGATTGCACAACTTGTCCTATCGCCCCTTGCATCTGGGAGGACGCGGGTAATTGCGCCATATTGGCAGATGGCTGACCGCCGCCGGCAGCTATCGGGTTTGCAGGCGGTTGAGTGGCAGCAGAGGAGATGACCTCTACCTGCAAGGTGTTGTTTGAGGGTACTGAACCGGCGCCTGACTGTGCAGGACCGCCCACTGCAGACAATGTCTCCAGCGGTGGAGAGTCCATGCCAGATGGAGTAACCATGCCGGTTGTCCCGTCCCCCGGTAACACAGCCCCTCCACCTTCGAGCTGCTGGAGCCGGCGATCCATATCGGCATACAGGTCGCGCTGACGACGAGTCAGCTGGTCAAGGTTGTAATTGTGTGTCTCAATCTCGCCGCGGAGCTGGCTGATGTCCTGCTGTAACTGTTGTACCTGTTGCAATATTTCAAGCAAACCCTGGCTTTGCATCATCCTTTCCATACGCTCAACACGTTGTTCGAGTGTACCGGCCGGTTGACCAGAAGAACTGACCGTGGCCTGCGCGAACACCTGTCCGGCAGGCATGGCCAATAGTAGTATGAAAGGAGATAATTTACGGGCCAGTGTTGCCATGATGTCAGCTATCAATAAATGATTTCAACGCGACGATTCTGGCTCCATCCCTGTTCGTCATGGCTGTCAGATACCGGACGTTCCTCACCATAACTGGTCGAACGTAGCTGCGAGGCGGAGGGACCAAACACCATCATCTGGCTCTTTACGCTCTGGGAACGACGCTCGCCGAGTGCCAGATTATATTCACGTGTCCCGCGCTCGTCGGCATGGCCTTCAAGTGCAATCGTGACATTTGGATTCTGCGCCAGATAGTTTGCATGTGCTTCCAGCACCTCGCGGTAGGCAGGCAATACGTCGCTGCTGTCATATTCAAAATAGAGTATGCGTACCGAAAGTGGGCTCGCAGGATCATCCAGTGCGCTGACGCCGGAGGTGGAGTCACCGTTTGCGCCAAACGCCGTTGCGCCGTTTTCATCGGCTGCGCCGGTGCGGTCATCAACGGCAGCAGAGTTTTCTTTCGTTTGTGAAGAACCGCAAGCGCTCAATAAACCGGCCAAGGCCAGTATCAATATCAGTCTGTTTTTCATGGGGGTAACTCCTTCAGGTCCTGTGTTAATCGTAATTGTGAAAGCATATCATTCATTGCCGTCCAAGTTGAAACAGATTTATGGCTGCGGGAAGGGTCCCCAGGCGGGTTCGCGGACTTCACCGTCCTGGAATGCAAGGCGTTGATGTACACGTCCATCTGCCGACACGGCTGCCAACTCAGTCCCGCGGCCAGTCTGAGTCGCATAGATTATCATGCTGCCGTTCGGTGCGAAGCTGGGGGATTCGTCACCGAATCTGGCATCCGTGACAAGACTCATCGTGTTTGCCACCAGATTCATATAGGCGATTTTATACCGTCCTTCAGTGCCATGAACAAGTGTCAGTGCCTTGCCGTCCGGCGAATAACATGCCCGCGCATTGTAATTTCCGGTAAAGGTCAGTCGTTCCGGATTACCGCCGGCCGCATTGACCTGGTAGATCTGCGGCGAACCGCCGCGGTCCGAGGTAAATACCAGCATCCTGCCATCCGGTGACCAGGAGGGTTCGGTATCAATCGAGCGATTCGTGGTGACCCTGAGCAGGTTTTTACTGCCAAGGTGCATGACAAAGATCTCGGGGTCTCCCTCTTTCGATAGGGTCATCGCCAGCCGGGTACCATCCGGAGACCAGGCTGGGGCGCTGTTGATGCCCGGATTCGCGGCGACTCTCTCGCGGGTACCGGTAAAGAGATTCTGGATATAAATGGCCGAATTTCTGCCCTCAAACGATACATAAGCGAGTTGTTTACCGTCTGGCGACCACGACGGTGACATCAGCGGCTCTTTCGATTCAAGCAGGATCTGCGGATTGAATCCGTCGGCATCGGATATCTGCATCGAATATTGTTTGTTGCCATCGGCCAGCTTCTTGACAACCACATAAGCGATACGTGTATCAAAGGCACCACGTACCCCTGTCAGTTTTTCATAAACGATATCGCTGATACGATGTGCTGTGCGCCGCAGCTGCGCTCGCGTTGCCGGGATACGAAAGCCGGCAATCTGGGTGCCAGAGTACACGTTAACCAATCGGAACTCGACCTCGTAATTACCTTCCGCGAGCGGACGTATATTACCGATGACGATGTTTTCCATACCCAGCAGGCGCCAGTCGTTAAACGACACCTGGCTGAACTCAACAGGACGCTGTGGCATATCCCCTGGGTCCATCGTATTGAAGCGTCCACTGCGCGACAGGTCGTTCGCGATGGTCACATGCATATCCACAGGTGACTCATCCGGCAGGCCGGCCCATTCAAACGGGACGATGGCAATCGGCACCGCTTTTTCGACACCTTCGGTTATGGTAATGTCCAGGACGGCATGTGCGTTCAGACTGAAGAACAATCCGAGCAGTAGTACGAGGAAGTTCTGTTTCATCATTTTACATATCCTGGTTTAAATAAATCGTTCGTTTTGTCTAGGGTTTGAATGTCAGACGGATCTCGCGCATCTTGCCAAACACCTGTGCGTCTTCTGGCACCGGTAACGGTGATGCCAGCTGCACAGCGGCGATGGCGCGGCTGTCAAACACGGCATTGCCACTGGATTTGGTGATCCGCGCGTCGGTTACCTCGCCACCCGGGAGCATGCGAATCTGCAATACACAGGACAGACCGGGTTCGAGACCTGCCGTGTTAAACTGGGCCTGTATCGCACCGGCAATACGCGCAACATACTGGTTGATAATGCCCATGTCTGCCTTGTCCTGGGCGGCCTGCTGGGTCGCCTGTTCCGCCGCCAGCTGTTTCTTCAGCGCGTCTTCGGCCGCTTTCCTTTTCTTGTCTGCCTCGGCCTTGGCTTGTGTCTCTTCCTTGCGTTTCTGTTCTACCTCGGCCTGCTTTTGCAACTCTTCCTGCTTCTGTTTTGCATCGGCCAGCTTTTTCTCTTCTTCCTTGCGTTTCGTTTCCTCTTTTACCTGTTTCTTCTGGATATCGACCAGTTTGACCTCTTCTTCACGTCGCTTTTGTTCGGCGGTCTGCGATTTCTTTTCCAGGTCCTTTACCTTCTGTTCGAGTTCACGCTCGCGGGTGACATTTTTTTGTTCCAGCTTTTTCAGCTGCGCGACTTCCTGCTCGACCTGTTTTGCGTCGACCGCAGTGGCGTCCATGATCTGTCCGGCAGGCATGACCGCCTGTATTGGCTCGGGCGAGAATTCCAGGCTGAAGATCAGCATGGCCACGGCAATCGCATGCACGATTACAGACAGGATGATCGAACGGGTAAGCAGCAGTGTCATCGTTGACTATCCTTCAGGGGGATCGGTAATCAGACCGACCCCTTCAACGCCTGCCGTCTGCAACATGGCCATCAGTTCCACGACCTTGCCATAGGGAACGTTGGTGTCGCCTTTTACGAACACCCGGGTCTTCGGCCGGTTTTGTTCTGTCGCATACTTCAGCAGGGCCGCCACCCGGTTGACCAGCGCCTGCGCCTCTACCGGCTTGTCCTGATCTTCGGCATTCTCGCCACCGAACGCAATATAGAAATTGCCGTCCTTGTCGACACTGATCACGACCGGCGGGTTGTCCGGTTCCGGTGGCATCGGCTCGGAGGACAGCTTCGGCAGCTGCACACTGACACCCTGACTGAGCAACGGTGCAGTGACCATGAATATGATCAGCAACACCAGCATCACGTCGATATACGGAACGACGTTGATCTCTGCCATGGGGCTTTTCTTTATTCTCTGGCGCATGAATTTTTTATCCTTCTTTCCTCATCCGGTCTCAGGAGTGTGCGTACCTGTGCAGTATTGAGGCAAATTCATCGGTGAAGATGTCATAACGATTAATTAGGCGTTCTACATCATTCGAGAACCGGTTATAGGCAATAACGGCCGGTATGGCCGCAAACAGACCCATGGCAGTCGCGATCAACGCCTCGGAGATACCCGGCGCAACCATCGAGATGGTTGCCTGTTGTACCTCGCCCAGTGAACGGAAGCTGTTCATGATGCCCCAGACCGTGCCGAACAGGCCGATGTATGGGCTGGTCGAGCCGACCGTGGCCAGAAACGGCAGGTTGGTCTCAATCTCTTCGATTTCCTTGTTCATAGATACCCGCATAGCCCTCTGCGCGCCTTCCAGTATGGCCTCTGCATCGATGTTTTTCTGTTTGCGTAAACGTGCAAACTCACGAAAGCCGGCCTCGAAGATCTTTTCCAGCCCATTTGTTGAACTGCGCTTACTGCTGATCTTGTTATACAGCGGGGTCAGGTCTTCAGCGGCCCAGAAGCCCTCTTCAAAATGGTCTGCATCGTGGCGTGCCTTGTTCAGGATTGATCGTTTCTTGAATATCATCACCCAGGAGGTCAATGACGCCATTAGCAGTGTCAGCATGACCAGCTTCACTATCAGGCTGGCGTTCAGGATGAGTTCAATGATGGAAAGATCTGCTGTCATAAATTAAGTTTTGCCTTGATGGAATTGGGTATACGTCTGAGCCGGAATGTCTTCGCGTCTACACAGACAATCTGTACATCAGCCCGACACTTGACGACCCCGGATTCGCCCGTGATTGTCTGTTCGAACATCAATCCTGCCCCATGGGTGCCGGTCACTTTCGAACAGACATTCAGCAGTTCGTCGAAACAGGTCGGACTGGTAAATTCTATATTCATTTTCGCCACAACAAAAACAATACCGTCAGCTTCTGCCAGTGATTTCTGCGAGTAACCCGCCATGCGCAGCCACTCGGTCCTTGCCCGTTCCATAAACTTCAGGTAGTTCGAATGATACACGACGCCCGCGGCATCGGTATCTTCATAATAGACCCGGGTAGGCCAGAAGAATTCCCGGGATTCAGCGACCGATTGTTCACCCGTCATGTAAACAGATCCGAATCAGCCAACAGGTTTTTGGGCAGATCCAGTCCGAAGTGCAACCAGGCCTGGCGGGTCACGACCCGGCCTCGCGGTGTGCGCATCATGAAGCCCTGCTGGATCAGATAGGGTTCAATCACATCTTCTATCGTATCGCGTTCCTCACCGATGGCCGCGGCGATACTGTCCAGCCCGACCGGTCCACCGTCAAACTTCTGGATAATCGCCAGCAACAGCTTGCGATCCATCATATCAAAACCATGCTCGTCGACATTCAGCATGTCCAGTGCCTGGTTGGCAATATCGGCAGTGATCACACCATCTGCCCTGACCTCGGCGAAATCACGCACACGTCGGAGCAGGCGGTTTGCAATACGCGGCGTACCGCGCGAACGTGAGGCAATTTCAGTAGCGCCCCGGGTCTCCAGCGTTACTTTCAGGATATTGGCCGAACGGGCGAGGATGCGTGAGAGGTCCTCGCTATTATAAAACTCCAGCCTTTGCACAATACCAAAGCGATCACGCAACGGTGAGGTCAGCAGTCCGGCGCGGGTGGTCGCACCGACCAGCGTAAACGGCGGAATGTCCAGCTTGATCGCCCGTGCCGCCGGTCCTTCACCGATCATGATATCGATCTGGTAATCTTCCATCGCCGGGTAGAGTATCTCTTCCACCACCGGGCTGAGACGGTGAATTTCATCAATAAACAACACATCGTTTGGTTCCAGATTGGTCAGCAGTGCCGCCAGATCGCCCGCGCGTTCAAGTACCGGACCCGAGGTCTGGCGCATGTTTACATTCATTTCGTTGGCGATCACATGGGCCAGCGTGGTCTTGCCGAGGCCGGGTGGTCCAAAGATGAGCACATGATCCAGCGGTTCACCACGCTTGCGCGCTGCATTGATAAAGATCTCCATCTGCTCACGGACCGCGGGCTGGCCATGATATTCAGCCAGCATTTTCGGACGCAGTGCCTTGTCAACGACGGCATCCTCAGTTGTGCCTGCGGGTGAAATTATCGGGTCGGGTCCGGCCATTATGTCTGGTGTCTGTGCATTCTGGATTGATGCGTTGATTTGTCCGTCATTATAGAACCTCAATGATCGCATTCATATGCCAGAATCTGCTAATTTTCATCATTTTAACCTTGCGGTATATCAGCATGAACAGACGGACCGACAGGCTCGTGCAAGACCGTGTGCCGCATGGATGTATTCACAGCGTGTCTGGAACGAGCCTGTCGGTCCGGCTGACATACTTTAACGTAAGCAATGATCACGTACTTTCACCGGACAGACGCCTTCAACGCCTCCCGGATCAGCGATTCACTGTCCATCCCGTCTGTCGCGACTGCATAAACAAATCGACTCGCCTCCTGCGGTTTATAACCGAGCGATACCAGTGCACTGATCGCGTCATCCGCCGCGCTCGATGCCGGCTTGGCTGCCCCGGCGGTTAAAGGCTTGCCCGGGAGCTCCGTGTGCCAGTCTTTCAGACGGTCACGCATCTCAATGACCAGCCGTTCCGCCGTCTTTTTGCCGATACCCGGCAGACGCACCAGCCGGTCAGTATTACCGGTCTGGATACACTGGATAAACTCGTCGGTTTCAATACCGGACAGGATCGTTAACGCCAGCTTTGCACCCACGCCGTTGACCTTCAGCAGCGTGCGGAATAGCCGCCGTTCCTGCTCGGTGGCAAAGCCGAATAATAAATGTGCGTCTTCGCGCACGACCAGGTGGGTAAAGATATGGACCTCGGCACCGGCCTGGGGCAGGTTATAAAACGTACTCATCGGGGCTTCAATTTCGTAACCGACACCGCCAACATCCACCACCAGATGTGGTGCCTGTTTAATGACCAACTTACCGCGCAGCGAACCTATCATTGCAGCCTGCCATTGCGGATACCGCTGACGCCGGCCATACGCTTCAGGCCTTCACGTGAATGGCCATGACACAAGGCGATCGCCAGTGCATCGGCTGCATCCGCCTGCGGGCTCTCACGTAAACAGAGTAATATCTTGATCATATGTTGTACTTGTTCCTTGGCCGCATGGCCCTTGCCGACGGTGGCCTGTTTGACCTGGTTGGCGGTGTATTCAAATACGGGCAAATCCTGCTCGGCACAGGCCGTGATCGCACAACCGCGCGCCTGCCCCAGTTTGAGCGCCGAGTCAGCATTCTTGTGCATGAATATCTTTTCTATCGAGACCTCGTCAGGTCTGTGCTCATTCAGGATGCCGGTCAGTTCACGGAATAAATAGCGCAGTTTTGAGCAGAGATCGTCGCCCTGGATCCGTATTGTGCCATGGGAGATATGGGTCGCGTGGTTGCCCTGTATATCAATAATGCCATAACCGGTAAAACGGGAACCGGGGTCGATACCCAGGATACGGGTCATGCTGTTTCCGGCCAATGGCTTATTGGGCACGGGTCTTTGGGTAGAGCAATAGACCCGGCCATGCAGTCCTAGCCCAGCTGTGCCAGCACGTCTTCAGGGATATCCGCGTTCGAATACACGCGTTGTACGTCATCCAGGTCTTCAAGCATGTCTATCAGCGTGATCATCGACTGGGCTGTTTCCAGATCCAGCGTGTTCGAGGTTGCGGCACGCATCGTTATCTCGGATGAATCAAACGGCAGCTTTGCCTTTTCCATCGCCGCCTTCACCGCGTGGAACCCTTCGAAAGACGTGATCACATCAATCGAACCATCGTCATTGTTGACGATATCATCCGCACCGGCCTCCAGCGCAACCGCCATCACCTGGTCCTCATTACATCCGGGTGGACAGCAAATCACGCCACATTTATTAAACAGATACGCGACTGATCCGTCGGTACCCAGATTGCCACCATACTTATTAAAGGTATGACGCACCTCGGCCACGGTACGATTGCGATTATCAGACATGCAATCGACGATGATGGCTGTGCCACCGGGGCCATAACCTTCATAACGAATTTCCTCGACATGCTCACCTTCGCCACCACCGGCACCGCGTTTGGTCGCACGCTCGATCGTGTCGCGGGTCATGTTGTTTGACAGCGCGGCATCGATCGCCGAACGCAGTCGCGGATTCGAACCCGCATCGCCCCCGCCCATGCGGGCAGAGACCGTGATTTCACGGATCAGTTTGGTAAACAGCTTGGCGCGTTTGGCGTCCTGCTTGTTTTTCCGGTGTTGAATATTTGCCCATTTACTGTGACCAGCCATGTCGGAGACACCCGTGTTAAGTTGTATACAAGTTTATCATTTGCCACCGCTTACTCAAACTGCGACACGGCCAAACAAACCGTCGCGCAGGAAATTATGACACAAGTCGGCAGTGGTGGGTGAAAGCAGCAGACCGAAGTGCGAGGCGTGAACGCTGGCATGGTCTTTCATATAGGGCAGTCGGGTTTCTTCGACCGTCACAGTCCCGTCATTCGGGGAGGGCAGGCCGTTGAAAAACAGCCCCAGCCCGAATTCCATCGTACCGGCAATACTGCCGAGGTCATGCACATCACTCCAGGGCGGGATATTGCCGAGCAGGCCATCAACCACACTCTGGCCCAGCATCAGCTTGCCCAGTGTATAACTCGACAGGTTATGGGCGGAGTAACTGGGCCGGTGCGGTGTACCAAGTGTTACCACCCGGCCCGGTTTGCGGTTCGGGTAGTCGAAAAACAGATGGCGTATGACAATGCCGCCGAGGCTGTGACCGACAAAATGGATAACCGGTGCATCAAGCCCTGTGGCAAAACTGTCGAGCCGGGACGCATTCTCCCGGGGCGTATTGCCCATGCTGCGGTAACTGAACTGTGCGGTCTCGTATCCCGCCTTCTCCAGTCGTTTGGCCAGCAGAGTCATGTCGATACCGTTCATCCACAGGCCGTGGACGAGGATAATGGTATCTCCGCTCATCAGTCCGTGTCAGGCGTCGTTATTGCCGTAAAACACCTGATTTTGCGTTTTTGCAAAATCGAGCAGACGCTGGATTGGCCGTTTGGCACGTTCGATTATCGCCTTACCCACCCGGATCTCGTTGCTGCCGGTTTCCAGCGTAACCGCGAGTTTTTCCAGGTTATTCATCGCCATCCACGGGCAGTGGGCGCAGCTCTTGCAGGTCGCACTTTTGCCGGCGGTCGGCGCCTCGATAAAGATCTTGTCCGGCGCGGCCTGCTGCATCTTGTAGAAGATGCCCCTGTCGGTCGCGACGATAAAGGTCTTTGCATCCATCTGTTGCGCCGCCTTGATCATGGTCGTTGTCGAACCGACCACGTCGGCGAGCCCGGCCACGGCGGCCGGTGATTCCGGGTGCACTAATACCTTCGCCTGCGGATGTAATTTCATTAATTCGAGCAGCTCTTTCGCCTTGAACTCCTCATGCACGATACAGCTGCCTTGCCAGAGCACCATGTCAGCGCCGGTCTTATCTTGCACATATTGACCGAGGTACATGTCGGGCGCCCACAGGATTTTTTCCCCTTTAGCCTTCAGGTGATTGACCACATCAACCGCGCTGCCAGAGGTGACCATCCAGTCGGCACGCGCCTTGACCGCTGCACTGGTGTTCGCGTACACCACAACGGTCCGGTCCGGGTGCTGGTCGCAGAAGGCGGAGAACTTATCCGGTGGACAACCGATATCGAGTGAACAGGTCGCCTCCAGATCGGGCATCAGCACGCGTTTTTCCGGGTTGAGGATCTTCGCGGTCTCGCCCATGAAGCGTACGCCACAGACGACCAGTGTATCGGCCTTCGATTCATTACCAAACCGGGCCATATCGAGCGAATCCGATACATAGCCACCGGTCGCATCGGCGAGCAGTTGCAGATCCGGGTCGGTATAATAATGAGCAACCACGACCGCGTTCTCGCGGATCAGTAATTGGCGTATGCGGTCGATCAGGTCGTCACGTTGCTTCTGTCCGAGATGGGAGGACACCGTCTCCGGTACGGTGTCCGGTGACATTCGATAGTCCTTGCGCACAGGTGTGATGGTATTCACAGTGTCTGCCTATTTGATGAATTCAACTTTTCCAGGCGCTATGCGCCTGAACAAACGTGCCGGGCGGTGTTTGCCGTCCCGGCGGCTGGTGCCGGTTTGCTCGATACAGTCGAGCGCGAGGATGCGTTTACGGAAATTGCGTTTATCCAGCGTACTGTCGAGGATGGTTTCGTACACCTTTTGCAGTTCGCCCAGCGTGAACTCGGCCGGCATGAACTGCAGCGCAATGGTCGAATATTCGAGCTTGGCGGCGAGCCGGTTCCGTGCCAGCTCGATAATCCGGTCATGGTCAAAGGCGAGTACCGGCAGTTGGTGGCAGGCAAACCAGCCCACATTCTTCGCATCACTGTCAGCACGGATGTGTAGCGAATCGTTCGGCACCAGCGCGTAGTAGGCAATCGAGATCACCCGTTCGCGCGGGTCGCGACCCGGCTGTCCAAAGGTATAGAGTTGTTCCAGATACACGCCGGTTACTCCGGTCTCTTCCTGCAATTCCCTTAATGCGGCGGCCTCCAGATCTTCGTCGATCTCGACAAAGCCGCCCGGCAGGCTCCAGTGATCCTTGTACGGCTCATGCGCACGCTGGATCAGCAGTACCTTTAATTGTCCGTCCTGTAATGTGAAGATAACAATATCGGTGGTGACGGCAGGATGGGGGAATGCGTAGGTATGCATAAGCTGCTTAGTGTAGTAAGTACACCAGATATTATTGTACTTACTACACTAACACAAGTGTGCGACTGGTTACTTTGCCTTATCCTGAGCCCGGGTGAGGATACCAAGCTCGCGCAACTGCTTTTCCGGCGCCGGTGACGGTGCCGAGGTCAGCAGACAACTGGCCGACTGGGTCTTGGGGAAGGCGATCACATCGCGTATCGATTTGGCACCGGCCATCAGCATGACAATGCGGTCCAGGCCAAAGGCCAGACCACCGTGCGGGGGGCAGCCGTAGTCGAGTGCATTAATAAGGAAGCCGAACTTTTCATGCGCCTCTTCCTTGCCGATACCGAGCAGACGCAATACCGCCATCTGCATGTCCGGGTGGTGGATACGGATCGAACCGCCGCCGAGTTCGGTACCGTTCAACACCAGATCATAAGCGCGTGACAGGCAATGACCGGGATCCGCCTCGAGTGCCTCGATGCTGTCGACCTGTGGGGCCGTGAACGGATGGTGCAGTGAATCCCAACGCTTCTCGCCTTCATTGTATTCAAACATCGGGAAGTCAGTGACCCACAACGCCTGCCACTTGCTGGTCAGCAAGTTCAGGTCTTCGGCCAGCTTGTTACGCAGTGCACCGAGCGCATCGTTGACGACAGATTTCTTGGGATCGGCACCAAAGAAGATCAGGTCACCGGTCGTGGCGTCCGTGCGTTGCAATATGGCTGTGATCACCGCATCGGGCAGGAATTTCAGGATTGGCGATTGCAGACCTTCCTTACCCTTGCTGATGTCATTCACCTTGATATAAGCCAGACCCTTCGCCCCATACTGGGCGACAAACACGGTGTAATCATCGATCTGCTTGCGGGTCAGCAGGGTGCCGCCATTCGGTACCTTCAGCGCAGCAACGCGGCCCTTGTCCGAACGCGCCGGTTCGGAGAATACCTTGAATTCGACATCCTGCATCAGGTCGGACAGCTCGGTCAGTTCCAGCGGGTTGCGCAGGTCCGGCCGGTCGATGCCAAAGCGGCTGATGGCCTCGGCGTATGTCATTCTTGGCAACGGGTTCGGCAGATGCACGTCCAGCACCTCGGCGAACAGGCCACGCATCATCTCTTCCATCATCCGCATAACATCAAACTCGTCCATGAACGAGGTCTCGACGTCGATCTGGGTGAATTCCGGCTGACGGTCCGCACGCAGGTCTTCATCGCGGAAGCAACGCACGATCTGGTAATACCGGTCCATGCCGGACATCATCAGCAACTGCTTGAACAACTGCGGCGACTGCGGCAGGGCAAAGAATTCACCAGGATGGGTGCGGCTCGGTACCAGATAGTCACGCGCACCTTCCGGTGTCGCCTTCGTCAGCATCGGGGTCTCGATATCCAGAAAACCGTTGTCATCGAGGTAATTGCGCACCAGACGGGTCACGCGGTTGCGCAGCTTCATATTGCGCTGCATCTCTGGACGGCGCAGGTCGATATAGCGATAGCGCAGACGGATATCGTCGTTCAGGTGTTCTTCATCCATCTGGAACGGCGGCGTCAGCGATTTGTTCAGGATGGTGATCTCGTGCGCATGCACCTCTATCGAGCCGGTGGACATGTCCGCATTCACCGTGCCTTCGGGACGGTGTCTGACCTTGCCCTTGATCTGGAGTACATATTCATTTCGGACCGCATCGGCGATCGCAAACGGTTCCGGACGGTCCGGGTCAAACACGATCTGGGCGATACCCTCGCGATCACGCAGGTCGATAAAGATCACCCCGCCATGATCACGGCGACGGTGGACCCAACCACACAGTGCCACATCCTGATCGACCAGGCCGGTATTCAGTTGCCCGCAATAGTTACTACGCATCATAAGTCAGACCCGCAAAAAGGCTGCATATTACGAGGCGGGCGCTGATTTCGCAACCGTCGCGGCGGCCAATATCTCGCGGATCTGCCGATCCGGCATGACCACTCCCATCGACATGATCATGCGAAACGCCTCTTCAATGGTGATATCGAGCTCAATGACCTTGTCCTTCGGCAGGATGATATTAAAGCCAGTCGTCGGTATCGGCGTGGTCGGCACAAACACCGAGCACATATCGGCCGGTAGCGCCTTTGAATCGAGATTGATACCTTCATTCGTCAGAAAACACACACTCCACAGGCCGGGCGTGGGGAACTCGATCAGTACCACCTTGCGAAACGACTTGTTGTCCGAGGCGAGTACAGTACGGGTTATCTGCTTGAAGGCATTATAGATGTTGCGCACCAGTGGGATCCGCCCGAGCACGTGTTCCCACAGATGCACGAGTCGGCGGCCTATCAGGTTGGCCGCGAGAAACCCGGTGACCAGCAGGATAAGTAGCGCCAGCAACAGACCGGTGCCGGGCAGGGTAAAACCCCAGACCTTGTCCGGATGATACTGCTCGGGGAACAGCAGCAGGATCATGTCCATCATGTCGATGAGCAGCTTGATAATGACCACTGTTGCCGCCAGCGGTACCCAGACCAAAAGGCCGGCGATCAGATATTTACGCAGTGTGGTCATCATCCGGACAGGATGCCCCAAATCGGTAGATATTCCTAGTCTGCGGCGGGTTTGGGCGTGCTGGTGGTGGTCGATTTGGTTTCGCTGACAGGGCTGGCTGCCGGTGCTGACTCTTTACTGGCAGACCCGCTGTCCGTGCTACCACTGCCTTCTGTTTTCGCGGTTGAAGAGCTGCTATCCGTGCCCTGAATGTTTTTCTGCGACTTCTTGTCCTTGAAATCAGTCTCGTACCACCCGCCACCTTTCAGCCGGAACGCCGCCGCTGTCAACATTTTCCGCAAGCGGGGCTGCTTGCAAGAGGGACAATCGGTCAACAGTGCATCTGCAATCTTCTGGATGACCTCAAATTTGTGGCCACAGTCTTCACATTGATATTCATAAATCGGCACAGTAAACAATCCTCGAATAAATCCAGAGGCGCTGAAAATAGGGTTGTAACAGGATAAAATCAAGATTTAAATGCAATAAAATCGATATATTTGTCCGGATCTGGCAGGAACCGGTTTATCCTGTCGGGAAACTTCGGTATCATCGCGGCTCCGCAAACCGGGGTTGATTTAATCCTGTATGGGCCGTTAGCTCAGCCGGTAGAGCATCTGACTTTTAATCAGGTGGTCGGGCGTTCGAACCGCCCACGGCCCACCATTTTTCTGAAGTGATAGTCTTTTAGCCGATCCAGGCACGCCTGATTAAAAGTGATTAATAAAAGTGGTCGTGCGCTGACTCGCGCCGTCCGTGGCGCTTTACCGGGTGCGTGAAAACCGTGGTCTGTCCCTGACGAACACAATCAAAACGAGAGAAAACCTGGCAAGAATAAACCCGGATAGGTCATAATCTGCCCAACCAGAGCCGGATCAGTTTTAAATGCAAATCAACAGACAGGGCATAACAACATAGATGGAATCCGTCGCAGAACAACGTCTGTTACCGAAGATGGGTGCACCGATGCTCGCCTTGTATGGTCTCGGCTCAATGGTGGGGGCGGGGATTTATGGCCTCGTCGGCCGGGCAGCGGGACTTCTGGGCGGAGCGGTGTGGACCTCCTTTGTCGTCGCCATGGCGGCGGCCCTGCTGACTGGGCTCAGCTATGCGGCGCTCGGTGCGCGTTATCCCCATGCGGGTGGGACGGCCTATGTGATCGAGCGGGCGTTCCGGGCGCGGGTGCTCTCCTATACCGCCGGGTTATGTGTGGTGGCCTCGGGTCTCACCTCGATGGCCACGGGTTCGCGCATTGTCGCGGCAAACGTACTTGGGCTCTTTGGTCTGCCGGCCCCGAGCGATTCAATGCTCGCACTAGTCGCGGTGGTCTATCTTGCAATCCTCTGTGTGTTGGTCTGGCGGGGTTTGAAAGAGTCACTCTGGTTCAATGCGCTTTGCACCTTCATTGAGGTATCCGGGCTGGTATTCGTGATCGTCATGGGCGCACGTTTCTGGGGCTCAGCCGATCTTCTGGAATTCCCGACGGTGCAGGCATGGTATGAGACGGGTGCGCTTATCCTGCAGAGTGCGGTGCTGACATTTTTTGCCTTTATCGGATTCGAGGACATCCTGAACGTGTCGGAAGAAGTCAGGGATCCCCAGCGCAATGTACCGATCGGCCTGATTGCGGCCATGCTCGGCGCGACCGCGCTATACCTTGGCGTCGCCATCACAGCAGTTTCGGTGGTTCCCTGGCAGGAGCTATCCACGTCATCCGCGCCGCTGGGAGCGGTGATGGAGCGTGCGACCCCTTGGCTGTCACCGGTGGTTTACACGGTGATCACCATCTTTGCCGTCGCCAACACGGCGCTTATTAACTATGTGATGGGCTCACGCCTCGTGTTTGGTATGGCGAGACAGGGTCTACTGCCGAAACTGCTCGCCAGCATTCACCCGGTGCGCAACACGCCCCACTATGCGACGGTCGCGATTTTCTTCGCCGCCACTGCGCTGATACTCGCGGGTGATGTGAGCCAGCTTGCGGCGGCAACGGTGATCCTGTTGCTGGGTGTGTTCATTCTGATGAATACCGCGCAGGTGATCCTCGCGCGTCGTCCGGGCGAGCCTCGCGCCGCGATCCGGCTGCCCATCGCGGTGCCCATTGTCGCTGCGCTCATTTGTGCGGTGATGCTGGTCTCGCGCGCGTCGGGAGATTTACGGCCATTGCAGATCGCGGGCGTGGTGGTAGTATTGATCCAGTTGGTCTACTTCGCGACACGCAAAAGCCATCGTACGGTGGCTTGAGCAGGGGTAACACACTAACCGTCGATTTTTGTATTGAATAGTTGACCCACTAGCCACCACTCTTTCACGCTTTTCGCGTGAATGCTGCAAATGCATAAGGTCAAAGTAAATTGCAACTACCGGGGTCAACTATGCTGCAAACTAACACCCTGTAGATTGGTTAATACTTGAACATACCCAATACGAGTAGGAAAAAATCCGTTTTATGTGAATATTCGTTCACAACCCAAGCTCTTTATCTAGGGATCGGATAATGACCGCGCGTGAATTGGACAATCTGGTTCGTTGTGACAAGCTCAAAATCCTGATTCGCGACAATTAAATATGTTTATGTTGCGCGATTCGTGGAATCGCGCAACATAAAATGTCTCGAAGCAGAGCCACGGGTTGCCGAATGCGGATCAAGGTCAATCAATGTATTTGTCGCGCTTCGGGGCAGCTGTATTATAAATTACAATCCTTATACTCGGACTCCTTGCACCGCGACGCCAGCTTCCCGGCCTCGGTAATCTGCACTTCAGTCAGTTTTGCTTTAATCGCCTCGACGCTTTCTTTAGCAGGCTTGAATCCTTTCGCCGCCGCAAGCGAGTACCATACATAAGCAGAAACGGCATTTTCAGGTACGCCTTCACCCTTCTCGTACATGACACCCAGATTAAACTGGGAGTGGGCATGGTCCTGTACTACGGCGAGTTTGTACCACTTGACCGCCTCGGCATCATTCTTGGGGACGCCTGCGCCGATGTAGTAATTGTAACCGAGGTGATTCTGCGCGCTGGGATGGCCCTGTTCGGCCGACAGCGTGTACCACCGGGTCGCTTCAACATCATTTTTAGGGACGGCTTTGCCTTCGCGGTACATATTTCCCAGATCATTCTGGGCCTGGGAATTGTTTTGCTCCGCCGCCAGTGTGTACCACTTTAGCGATTCGGCATCATTCCTGGGTACACCTTCGCCGGTGTTTAACATTTTACCCAGTTTGACCTGGGCGGTCGCATCGCCCTTTTCGGCTTGCTGTTTTAGGGCTTCAAAATCCTGTGCGTAGGCAGTAGACAGTAAGAAACCCAGTATTAATAAACCCCAGGTGCAACGCATCATGTTTTATCCCCCCTCAAATTGACGATCAATGACTAACTGTGCGGAATAAAGAATATACCACGGCTTGCCCAGGGTACACCCCGATTCAATTTGACTCATAGCTTCCCGGATGCCCGCCCGGATTAGATCCGGTCAGTTCCATCGTGCCGTCCATGGCCCTCGATTTGATTCAGTGTGATGCAAATTTGTAGGTGGTAGTGCCTTACTATCAATATTAGGTTACAGTTTGTCCCTACCATCCCCCTAAACCAGACAGTGGATCCTGGCATTATGCGTTTAAGCATTATCATTCCTTGTTTCAACGAGGTTAACACGATTGAGCAGATCGTTGACGCTGTTAACAACTCTCCTTATCCCGACAAGGAGATTATTATCGTTGACGATTTTTCACATGATGGCAGTAGGGAGAAGTTACGGGACCTGATCGCGCAATCCGGGAAAGTGAGCAAGGTTTTGTATCACGACATAAATCAGGGTAAAGGCGCAGCCCTGCGGACCGGGTTTGCCGCGGCAACCGGCGACATTGTTATCGTCCAGGATGCCGATCTGGAATATGACCCGAACCAGTATCCAGTGATCCTGCAACCGATTATCAGTGGCAAGGCCGATGTTGTGATTGGTTCGCGGTTTATGGGTAGTGAGCCACACCGGGTGGTCTATTTCTGGCACAGGGTGGGCAACGGGTTTCTGACCCTGCTCTCCAATATGTTTACCAACCTGAATCTTACCGACATGGAGAGCTGCTACAAGGCGTTCCGTCGGGAGATAATCCAGGGTATAAAAATTGAAGAAAACCGGTTTGGGTTTGAACCTGAAATCATTGCAAAAATCTCAAAACTGGATTGCCGTATCTATGAGGTGGGTATTTCCTATTTTGGCCGCACCTATTCCGAGGGAAAAAAGATCGGCTGGAAGGACGGTGTGCGGGCGATTATTTGTATTATCAAGTACAACCTGTTTAGATAGAATCATCTGCCAGGAAAACACCTGCGACCTACACATATAGATGTACCTGGGGGAGTCTTGGCATCAGATTATTCATGGACAGGCTGGAGATTACTGGCAGCTATCGTGACTCTTGCCTGGATTGTCACCATCCCCGCATTACAATTTACACAAACACAGCAAACCTTCCTGTTGAAAAGTGGTGCGGTCAAACATGAAAATGGCTGCGCATACACGATTCAACTTGATCAAAGACCCGATAGCTGGCCAATTACCCGGTTCGAAACTGATTCGGTTTCAGCTACAACAGCATCGTTGTTAATGTTGCTGGAAGATGGCAGGCCCGCAGGACAGCCGCATGCCCTGCATGAAAACATCCGCAGTCAGGCCGCGGGCAACTACTCACACTGGGGTGATAACTTATATTTCTCAGCAACAGACTGTTCTGACCCACGTACCAATGGCAGGGCCTATGAAGTCACAATGTCCGGTTCGTTGTCAGTCTGGGTCAAATACGTGTGGCTGATAGCAGTATTCGCGTTCTGTTTTCAAATGATTTTGTTAACAGCGGCCGGCAAAAAAGTGGCTTATGATCCCGCCGCAATCACAGCAGGATTGTTCATGTCATTAATGGCCGCCGGTTTTATTGTGACGGCGCGTGGTGCTGCGGATGTCGGGGCCTATCTGGCCTGGGCACATTATTTTTCCACTTTTGATCTGGCGACGTTTTCCGGTTTTCCCAGAAGCATAACGGGTGTGCCGCTAATACAATGGTCATACGGCGCCGGGTTACTTGCTGCCATACCGGCCGTCATTTTCTCCTATGCAGGCGCCTTTCCGGCACCACTGGTTGCCATGTTGCTTGGACTGGCCAATCTGGGGCTGATTATTTATATCGCCCGTTCAACAACCGGGTCATATATAAAGGCCACTCTGGTACTGGCGGGCATTGTGCTTTTTATGCCGGCCGGTTTTTACCTGAATAAATATTCGGCAGAAGGCTGGACCGTCTTTCTTGTTTTGTCAGGGTTGGCCCTGATGGAGTGGGACAACAAAAGTATTGTCCGTCGCACAAGCCGGGTCACCTTTCTGCTCGGTGTGGTTATCTATTTCCTGTTACTGGTTAAAATCCAGAATATTGTACTGTGTGCGGGTTTGTGGCTGATTTTTGTCGCATCAAATCTGACTCCCCCGTTGATTGGCAGGGACAACCGGGTATTTGTGATAAGACATACCCTGATACTGGCTTTAGTCAGCGGGGTCGGGCTGGCATTTTTATTGTTGTTCAACCATATCGTAAGCGACAGTTTTTCCAGGAGTCCTTATGACGTCGGTGACATGGAGTTTTCCATGTTCTCCCTGCGCAATGCAAAGTTTTTTGAAGTGCTGTTTTCGCCATGGCATGGCCTGCTGATGTACCATCCCGCTATTGCGCTCGGTGTCTATGGCCTTTTACGTGCGCTGATAACAAATCGCGAATTACGCAGGGACTTCAGGTTTCTGGTTATCTTTGCCGGTCTCGCTGCCATGGCACTGCAGGTTCTGATGCAGGGTTCCTGGTTCATCTGGTGGATGGGAACGGGTACGTATGGGGCGAGGGGGTTTGCCGGGGCATCCATATTACTGGCCTATGCCGTTATGAAGTCCGACCTGCTCAAACATCAAACGGTGTCAAACCTCACCTACGTTACGTTTATGGTGCTGGGTGGTTTCAGCGCAATCATGCTGAGCCATGAAGAGACGAATATAGTTGATTACAAGGGTATATTGCAGTTGCTCAAGGACAGCAACTGGCAGGGTGTAGTGGCGCTAATTGTTGGCGTGCAACTGATCCAGAGCAGGTTGAAGCTGGACAGGTATACACAGATGATCGGGATATTGTTGGCCCTTGCAGCGTTTCCGGTAATTTACAACGGGATCAATGGCAGCACGAACTATATTGTAATCGCGCTCGTTGCGCTGCTGATCATGTTGTTGCTCAGGTATATGAAATTGTCCATGCCGGGCATGCATGTCTCCGGAATTGCACAACGCCTGTTTACAGCGTCAATCATGATAGTTTTTACGATCTCAATCATGCTGCAGGCCTTGCTGCTAAGAGGTTTTTACCAGGAGGCCAGGGTAAACGAACAGACGGGTTATAGTCTTGATTGTAATGAGTACGTTGCTTCGTACAACGAGTACCAGCATATCAGCGGTTATGAACAGGAAAAGAGGGAGTTGTATAATTTCCTGACACGCCAGAAATGTATCTAACCTGTTAGTCACAAGTTAAACTGGGGTGGTGGGATCTACCTTTTGGTATACGGGGGCTGGCGGTAAGACCTGTAAAAATGGCGAATGAACCCTGATCTAATACAAGTTCGTAACTGACTGGATCCGGACGGGATTGAATCGTATTATCTTGTCATTCTAAAAAAACTGATAACAAACACGACAAATACACTTATGAATAACTGGCAACGCTGGATACAGGCCCCGCAAACGCACGGTTTCAGGAAACTGCTGTTTCAGGTGCATTTATGGATGGGTATTGGCTTTGGTCTTTATGTGCTGATCATCAGCCTGAGTGGCAGTGCCCTTTTGCTGGAGTCGCCGGTATATGAGTGGTTTGAACCAAAGAAGCTGGTACCCACCGAGGCGACACCACTGACAGGCGATGCGCTGAGCGCCAGGATGCAAGAGGTGTATGCCGGCTACGAACTGGGCTGGACGATGAATGCCGCCGGCCAGGATGATGCGACTTATATCGTGCTGGGCAAGGACGGTGAATTTATCCCTCATTACTTCAATCAATACACCGGCGAGGATATCGGTCTCGCCCATCCCTGGCCGATACAGGCGATAGACTGGCTGGGGGACATACATGAGGAGTTGTTGCTGGGACGTACGGGCAAAAAGGTTAACGGTGTCGGTGGCCTGTTGTTCATATTGATGAGTCTGACCGGTATGCTGATCTGGTGGCAGGGGCGTACACGCTGGGTGGCGGGCTTGCAGATCAAACGTCACAGCCCGCGCATCTTTATCTGGCAGCTGCACAGCTTTATCGGCTTCTGGTCCTTGTTTTTGATGTTTGCCTGGGGCATCTCCGCCTTCCAGATTGGGTTTCCCGACTATATGAATGCGCTGGTCGACTGGCTGGACACTGACCTTGATGATTATGAACGACCGGACGGCTGGCTACGCTTTTTGCGCGATGTCCATTTTACCCGTATCGGTGAAGGGGCGTGGGTGCGCTGGGGCTGGATCATCGTCAGCTTCGCACCAACTATCCTTTTTGTCAGCGGCTTTATCCTCTGGTGGAATCGGGTGGTGCTGAGGCAAAAGGGTCTGGTCAGTTGAATCGTGCCGGACTTACTTTGCTGATGAAGTTGGCTGCACCAGCATAAAACCATTAAAAAATTCCCCTAGTTCGCTGACGGCATCCAGCGGGAGTATGTGTGCGATATATTGGTCGGGTCTGACCACCACTACACAACCGGCTGGTCGATTGATGCCGCGCATCTCGAAAATATCATTACCACTTTTCAGATCAGCACAGAATACCTTCTCGTAATCACGCAGGTGATAACGGCCTTTCGCTGGCAGCAAAATCCCCGGCAGGTCTGCCACTGACAGTTGGTCGTGACTCTGCTGAAAAATGGCGCGCACATCAATTACAGAATCGATATCGGCGCCCGCAGTCGTGTATAGCCGTATCGGCGAGGACGGATCCCGCGCCAGATAGTGGCACAGTGTGTGTAATTCTGACCCGATAACGCCGGTGTCTTCACTGCCGGCAAACAGGAACAAGCGCCAGCGACCGTCGGCCTTGACGGTATGCCCAAGGTGTACCGGTTTTGCGTCGGCCAGTCGGATCACAGGTGCGGAATGAAAACGCATACCGATGGGTAATCCGGTCGCGAGATGCTGCCAGGTGGCCTTGCCACGGATAATCGATTGCGTGTAACGGGTGGCGGTCCCGGCTGTAAAACGACCCTGACGTACAAAGTAACGCTGAAACTCAGCCGGATCGACGCCTTTGGCAGCCGGGTTGTCTGCATCCTTCGGTGGTGCGCTGAACATGGCCGCCCACTCCCGATCAAACTCGATCAATTCACGAGCAATGGCCTGACGTTCGCTTGAATAAGTGAACAGCAGTGACGGTTTCGCCTGCCCTCGCAACACGGCGGCGAGTTTCCAGCCGAGGTTAAATGTATCCTGCATCGACACGTTCATGCCCTGGCCCGCCTTCGGGCTGTGTGTATGGCAGGCGTCTCCGGCAATAAAGACGCGCGGCTGTCGGTTGCTGCTTTCCGCCAGCGGGACATCATCAAATTTGTCACACAGGCGCTGGCCGATTTCGTAACAGGACCACCAGGCGACTTCCTTTACCTCCAGCGTGTAGGGGCGAAAGATGCGTTGTGCTGCCGCAATCAATTTGTCGATACTTATATTGCGTTCAGTCACACGTTCGTTTTCATTCAGTTTGTCGAGCTCGATATAGATCCGCACCAGATAACCACCCTCGCGCGGGATGATCAGTGCGCTGCCTTCGGAGGCTGACTGGATTGCTGCCTTCAGGCGCACATCGGGAAAGTCGGTGACGGCAAGCACGTCCATCACCCCCCAGGCCTGGTTGGCGGAGTCGCCGTGCAACCGGATATCAAGAGCCTGTCGTACGGCACTTCGCGCACCGTCGCAGCCAACCACATAACGCGCGCGGAGGGTTTCGGATTGTCCCTGACGGGCAGGATCAAGATGTTCCAGTCTGACGATGACGGGTCGGGCAACAGACGGGTCGTTATCAATAGTGAGGCCGACAAGTTTGCGCTGGTAATAGGGTTGCATGCGCGTCGGTGCGTTACGCATGTACTCCAGATAAAAATCATGTACCCGGGCCTGATTGAGGATCACATGCGGAAACTCGGACAAATCGTCTTCCACGTCCTGTACGCGTCCGCTGCGGACGATACGATCACGCTGTTGTGGGTCCGGTTTCCAGAACACGGTTTCGTTGACCCAATAGGCCTCCTTCATTATCCGATCCGCAAAACCGAATGCCTCGAACATCTCCATTGTGCGGCAGGCGATACCGTCCGCCTGTCCGAGCGTTAACGGTCCGTCCTTCTGTTCAATGATGGCGGTACTGATATCAGGAAAGGCGGCCAGTTGTGCGGCGAGTGTCAGACCTGCCGGGCCGCAACCGATGATGAGCACATCCACTTCGCCTTCAAGCTGGCCGTGCTCCCGGGCACGAGCGTCCGCCTCGGCAATATCCGGATTGCCGGTCCTGAAGCCGTTCAGATGAAATTGCATCTGCCTCTCCGCTATCTGTATATGAAAAAAGTGCGCCGGTACTCAGGCACTTGCCGATTGTCCGCTGATGTGAATTCAAAGGAAGCATAGCGAAGACAATCTTGTCTGTACAGGTTGTCATTTGCGCCTGGTGCGCCCAACTTTTGCGGGAATTTATCTCCAAAGTAGATTATCCTCACAGGACAGCCCGAATATAACAAGAGGCTAAAACGGATAAATGGGGGGGCCAGATGTCCAGTGCAGCAGAACAGAATAATTCAATAATCAGTCCGGAGTCGCGGTCAGGACTTGCGGCATGGAAAAACGCCGACTTGCCATTGCCACCGATGCCCAAGGGCCTCGGTTGGATGGGGGTAGTGGGGCCGGGTGTGATAGTGCTCGGCGCGTCAATAGGTAGCGGCGAGTTTTTGCTGGGGCCTGCCGTGTTTGTCAAACTCGGTTTGTCGCTGTTCTGGGTGACGACGATTGCTGTGTTTCTGCAAACGGTCTTTAACACCGAACTGATGCGCTACACAATGGCGACCGGCGAGCCGGCTGTCACCGGATTCATGCGTACGCGCCCCTCATCAACTGCCTGGGCCTGGTTCTATGCCATCCTGTTTTTCTTGCAGGTCGGCTGGCCCGCCTGGGCCGGAACGGCCGCGGGGGCCGTGTTTTTCCTGTTTGCACAGCATCTGCCTGAGGCAGCAGACAAGGATACGATATACCTGATCGGCGTTGGTACATTTCTCGCTTGTGTCACCATCCTGATGTTTGGTCGGCGTATTGAACGTACGCTGGAGGTGCTGAACTGGATTCTGGTCATTTGCATCCTTGGCGGTTTTCTGATCATGGCGATCATACTGGTGCCGCTGGGTAACTGGGTCGGGGTCGCTGCCGGCTTCGTCGGCTTTGATACGAAGATCGGTCAGTTCAATTTCCTGCCCGAGGGTGCGGATTTCTTCCTGCTGGCCGCATTGGCTGGCTACTCTGGCGCCGGTGGTATGGTCAATATCGTCCTGTCCAACTGGGCACGTGACAAGGGTTACGGCATGTCGAAACTGGTCGGGTATATCCCGTCCGCAATCGGTGGCGACAAGGTTGAACTGGCATCAACGGGTTATACCTTCACGCCGGATGCAGAGTCGATGAAACGCTGGCACGGCTGGTGGCGTATTATTCGCGCCGATCAGTGGGGCGTGTTTTTTGTCGGCGCCTTGATTGGCATGATGTTACCGGCGGTGCTGTATGTTTCGCTGGTTGAGCCTGGCAGTGATATACGCGGACCGGGCATCGGTGCAGTACTGGCACAAGGTGTCGGGTCTGCCGCCGGGCCATATATGGCCGTTGTGGTCGCCTTACTGGCTGTATGGTTGCTGTTCAAGACGCAGCTCGACATACTTGAAGGCATGGTTCGCACCGTGACCGATCTGTTATGGACGGGCAGTGAGAATTGCCGTAACTGGAGCAGACGTGACGTACGCAAACTGTATTACACCGTATTGGCAGTGGTAGTTGTCTGGGGCATCATCGCCTTGCGGTTTGCGCCGCCGATTATGTTATTACAGATCAGTGCGAACATGGCCGGTATCGTGTTGATTTTTTCATCACTGCATCTGCTGTATGTGAACACACGATTGCTACCAGCACCCTTGCGGCCCCCAATGTGGCGGCGCGTGGCGCTAGTCTTCACGGCCATCTTCTACACATTCTTTACGGCAATGTCGCTGCGTGCACTGTTCTGAGGGTATGACTGGAATTGCGGAGTCCATAAAAAGGATGCAGTAATGACGAGTGAGCTGCCACCGTTTGTCCCGTTTGGTCAGTCCCATATCGTCATGGTGCTGGCCGTCCTGACGGCCGTTGTTGTAATTCCGTGGTCAATGCGTGGCGTGGACCAGAACAGAGGTCGCAGAATTGCCCTGTTGATTGCGGCGGTGTTGTTCATAAATGAGATCGTGGTCGCAGTGCTGGACAGGGTTGTATATCAGTTGTCGCTGGCAGAGAGTTTGCCCCTGCAGTTGTGTGCCGTTGCGGCGCTGCTGACCGCCTGGATGTTGTGGCGTCGCAGTTATGCAGCCTATGAGATTGCGTATTTCTGGGGTATCGGTGGGTCGATTGCTGCGATGCTGACACCCGACCTGTCGGTCGGTTTCCCCCATCCGCGTTTTTTCCATTTCTTTCTCGGGCATGGCCTGATTATGCTGGGTGTACTGTTTGCGACCTTTGTCTGGCAGTTTCGTCCGTCCTGGCGCTCGGCAGTAAAGGCAATAATCGCATCGATAGCACTGATGCTGGTCATCGGTCTGCTGAATTACCTGTTGGGCACAAACTATATGTATTTATGTGCAAAACCGGCACAGAACACGCTGATGGACGCAATGGGTGCCTGGCCCGGGTATCTGCTGACTCTCGTAGTTGCCGGGTCAGCCGTCTATATGTTGTGTTTGATACCATTTCTATTGCAGCGCAAACACTAAATACCGATAGCCGAACCACCCGGAACAGGTTTAGTCTACAGGCAGGTCAACGCCATTGATGTCGGTGCGTTAATATAGTCAGGAGGACTCGTAATATGCCTAACAAAATACCGTTTTATACCCGTATTGCCGCTATCAGTCTGGTTTGTCTGAGCGTGGTTCCTGTAGTGCATGCGCAGGATGCAGTCACAGACAAGGAACCCATCCGCTGCGTAAAAATCGACCGCATCGAGAATGTCGACGTGATTGATAACGAGAACGTCGTGTTCCAGATCGGTATCAATGATTACTATCTGAACACCTTGCCCTACGCCTGTAATGGACTCCGGCTGAACGAGTCGATCATGTATCGTACCTCAACCAATGAGTTGTGTGACATCGACGTGATCACGGTACTGGACAAGATTGGCCCTGGATTCCAGGCGGGTCCTTCCTGCGGGCTCGGCAAGTTCAAGCCGATCACCAGGGAAGAGATAAAGACGCTGAAGGCCAGTTTAAAAAAATAGGATTGCAGACAGCAGGTCATGTCGGGCTGAGGCACGCCCCTGCCCGGCATGGCCACAACTGGCAGGTGCAGATTTGCTGGTTCACCTTGCGTAGTTTGTTCGACAGATCCATCGAGATGTTCCTCTGCTGTTGGTGTTATCAGTGTGTACTCCGGAATTGATTTAAGACAGTGCGCACAATAGCGGTGCGGGTCAGGCGTTCGTCGTTTTTGGCTTGCGGTGTAAATAGACAAAATAGGCGATGGTGACAAACATCAGCCAACCGCATGCGAGCCAGCCGAGGCGATAGTCGTAGGTGCTGACCAGATAGTTCCAGGTATTGTCCGGGCGGTATTCGGTGAAGTAGCGGAACAGTTTTACCCCCGCGACGACACCGGCGTGTAAACCTATGCACTGGAACAGGTTTCGGTTACCAATTCGTATGAAGGCAAATAACAGTCCGAGCACGAAGAGTGCGAGTAGCGCATCAATGGTTTGCAGGCTGAATATGCCGAGATAAGCCGGCATGAAAAGCTCTATTGCGGTCAGCCAGCCGATAGTGGCGTGGTCGACCGGTTCAGGGTAATTGATAAAATGTGTTGCCGCATAAATCAGGCTGATCGTCACTATGGCGCGGTTCATGCCCGCCTGTTTGCGCAGACCCTGTAATAACGCGCCCCGGAATACCGTCTCTTCAAACAGGGCGACCGCAAGTCCGGTCAGCACGGCACCCATGAGCAGTTTCGCTACAGCAAGGAGTCCGAGATCGCGGCCGCTATTGATGCCGTAGATGCCAAAGGCAAACAGTGCCAGTGCCAGTCCGGCAAACAGCAGCAGTCCGCCGATAAAACCCGTTCCGAACTGCGGCATAAGCTGATGAGAGTCAGCCTTCAGTCCAATTTTTTCAAGTGTGAGCTGGTCGGAATATATAAGGTAAAGCAGGCTGAACACCAGACCACAGAGTTGCGTTGATTTGATGGTGACAGAGCTGAACTGCACGTCTGCGAACAGACCTGCGATCAAATAGAGAGGGTAGGCTAGCAGCGCACCGACAAATAGTGCGGCAATAAAAAACAGCAGGAAGACGAGTACAGGACGCAAGCGACAGTGTTCAGTTGGTGCAGGCCGCAGCGTGACCCGTTATCATCCGAGATTCAGGTCCCGTTCCATCTTCAGTTCCTGCTCAAGCTGGCTGATACGCGACAGGATGCGTTCTTCCTGATAATAGTCGGGTTTTGGTTGTGCACGCAGCAGGCTCTTCAGTTGTTCTATCGCCACCCGGGTCTCGCCGGTCAGGAAGTAATACTCCGCGTTCGCCATACCGGCCTCAATCGGATTGCCGGCCTCGGCCTCGGCACGGGTGAGATAGTTGTAATAGGTGATGTCTGGTGTGTTGTACTTGCCATAGTTTTCCAGCACGGTCTTTGCCTCGGCCGGTCGTTTGGCGGTCAGCAGTGTGTTCGCGTATGATAGTATCAACGGTCGATAGTCCGGATAGATGTTCAGCATGTCAGCATAAATTGCGGTTGCTGCATCATATCGGGCCTGACGTACCTCAACATCCGCACGGGCCAGTTGCAGGGACAGATTCTCCTTGTCCTTCGCTATCAGCTCATCCAGCAAGGTGGCCGCCATTGTATAGTCTTTGTTTTCCAGATGTGCGAGTGCCAGCCCGTATTTGATCGGCACGATGTCATCGCGGAACTCACCCTCGGCCAGTACGGTTTCATAATGTTTGATTGCATCCGCAGGGGTCTTGTGTGATTTCACCAGCAGCTTGGTGCGGATGAACTGGTAGGTCTTGCTCTCGTTATACGGCTTGTCTTTTGGCAAGGCCGCAGCACGCGCCTGCGTGTCAGAGATACGGTTGACGGTTAACGGATGGGTGCGCAGGAATTCCGGGGCCTGGGCGGCGTAGACCGAGTTGCGCTGCAATTTGGTAAAAAAGGCGGGCATACCTTGCGGATTAAACTCGGCACGTTCTAGCAGTTGCATGCCGATACGATCGGCCTCTTCCTCATTGCCGCGGGTGAAATTTATCTGGGCTTGCATGACGCCACCCTGGATGGCCGCCATTGCCGCGGCTCCCGCATCGGGGTTTTGTGAGGCGATCAGAATCGCACCGAGCATCGCTGCCATCATCGGAATGCTCATCTTCTGCGACATCTCGGCCGAGCGGGCCATATGGCGCTGGGTAACGTGGGCGATTTCGTGGGCCATAACACCGGCCAGTTCACTCTCAGTCTCGGCACTGATGATGGTGCCGGTATTAATCCCGACGATACCACCGGGTGCGGCGAACGCGTTAATCCCGTTCTCATTGACAACAAAGAAGGTAAAAAGCTGGCTGCTGTTGTCACTCTGGGCGACCAGCCGGTAGCCTATAGACTGGATATAGGTCTCGATCTCCGGATCGGCGATAATATCGGTCTGGCGCCGAATCTGGTTCAGGAATGCCTGGCCAAGCCGACGTTCATATTCGGGGCTGAGGATATTACCGGTCGACTCACCGATATCCGGCAGGTCGAGTGTGGTCACGGCCGAGGCATAACTGGCCGGCAGGATCAGACAGAAAATCAGCTGTCTGAGTAGTCGCGATATGAGTTTATTCTGTACCATAGCAGTTTTGAGTCGGTGAGCAGGCCGTGGTTCAATATTAAAGGGTATGGTTCTCATATTAACAAGTGATAACGCACTGCATGTGAGTCTAGCATACCTGTAACAGTGATTATTAAATCGAATATATACGAATATCCGGAGAGAAACAGGATGGCTGAAGCAAAAAATGCATTTTATGCACAATCGGGCGGTGTGACCGCGGTTATTAATGCGAGTGCTTGCGGGGTGATCCAGACCGCCCGCCAGCACCGTGACCGGATTGCCAATGTCTACGCCGGCAGAAACGGCATCATCGGAGCGCTGACCGAGGACTTGATTGATACCAGCCAGGAGAGTGATGCCGCGATTGCCGCACTGCGCCATACACCGTCCGGTGCGTTTGGTTCCTGTCGCTACAAACTGAAGGGTCTGGTCGAGAGCAAGGCCCAATATGAACGCCTGATCGAGGTGTTCAAGGCCCATAACATCGGCTATTTCTTTTATAACGGCGGCGGTGATTCTGCTGACACCTGCCACAAGGTCTCGCAGTTGTCCGATACGCTGGGATACCCGGTGCAGGCCATCCATGTACCGAAGACGGTAGATAATGACCTGCCCATTACCGACAATTGCCCCGGATTTGGTTCGGTCGCTAAATACATTGCTATCTCGACCCGCGAGGCCTCGTTCGATGTGCAGTCGATGGCATCAACCTCGACCAAGGTATTTGTGATCGAGGTGATGGGGCGTCATGCCGGCTGGATAGCCGCCGCCGGTGCGCTGGCCGCTGATGCCAATAATGATATCCCCGTCGTGATCCTGTTTCCCGAGGTCAGGTTTGACCAGCAGCGCTTCCTCGAACGGGTCAAGGCGAATGTCGAGAAGTACGGTTATTGCTCTGTTGTTGTGTCCGAGGGCGCCAAAGGGCCTGATGGCAAATTTCTGTCTGAGCAGGGCACGCGCGATGCGTTTGGTCATGCCCAGCTCGGCGGGGCAGCACCGATCGTAGCCAACATGGTCAAGCAGGTGCTGGGTTACAAGTTCCACTGGGCTGTCGCTGACTATCTGCAACGCGCCGCCCGTCATATTGCCTCTAAAACCGATGTGGATCAGGCCTATGCACTGGGCAAGGCGGCAGTCGAGTTGGCCCTGCAAGGTAAAAATGCGGTCATGCCAACGATCGTCCGCACCTCTGACCACCCCTACAGTTGGGAGGTCGGTGCAGTCGAGTTGGCAAAGGTAGCCAATGTGGAGAAGTTCATGCCGGCCGAGTTTATCAGCGAGGATGGCTTTGGAATCACCGAGGCCTGCCGTCGCTATCTGGTCCCGTTAATCCAGGGCGAGGACTATCCGCCTTATGTGAACGGCATGCCGGATTATGTTCGCCTTAAAAACAGTGCGGTGCCAAAAAAACTGCAGGAAGGCTTCAGGATTTGAGTCAAACCCGCATTTTAGTGGTACAAAGACTGGTTTTTCAGTGGTTTGATAAGTACACTAACTCGGTTTTTAAGCCAGAGGGGCCTGTTGCCCCTCATTTTTTGTTAACGATACACTCCTAAAGGGGAATTTTTACATGTCACCATTAGTTTTTGCCCTCTTATGCGGCGTATTTGCCATAGCCTACGGTATATGGTCAGTGCTCTGGATACTGAAACAGCCTGAAGGGAATGACCGTATGCGTGAAATCGCATTAGCCATCCAGCAAGGTGCCTCTGCCTACCTTAACCGCCAGTACACCACGATCAGTATCGTCGGTGCAATCCTGTTTGTTGCGCTAGGTTTTGCGTTGGGTTGGTATACCGCGTTTGGTTTTCTGATCGGTGCAGTGTTCTCCGGGGCAGCCGGATATATCGGTATGAATATATCAGTGCGTGCCAATCTGCGTACCGCAGAGGCAGCAAACAAGGGCCTGAACGCCGCCCTGCAGGTTGCCTTCCGCGGTGGTGCCATTACCGGCATGCTGGTTGTAGGCCTGGGCTTGATAGGTGTGGCCGGTTATTATGGCCTCATGTTGCAGATGGGCCTGGATTCGGAAACTGCGCTGCACGCGATGGTCGGTCTGGCCTTCGGTAGTTCGCTGATTTCCATCTTTGCCCGTCTCGGTGGCGGTATCTTTACCAAGGGTGCGGATGTGGGTGCTGACCTGGTGGGCAAGGTCGAGGCCGGTATCCCGGAAGATGACCCGCGTAACCCGGCTGTTATTGCGGACAACGTTGGCGATAACGTGGGTGATTGCGCCGGTATGGCCGCTGACCTGTTCGAGACTTACGCAGTCACCGTGGTGGCGACCATGCTGCTCGGCGGTCTGATGATGAAGGACCTCGGTGATACCGCGATCATGTATCCGCTGGTACTCGGCGGTGTATCCGTGATCGCCTCGGTCATCGGTACGTTCTTCGTCAAGACCACTGAAGGTGGCTCGATAATGGGCGCACTGTACAAGGGCCTGATCGTGGCTGGTGTACTTTCCGCAATTGGCTTCTATTTTGTTACTTCCAGCATGATGGGCGAGAGCGCCGGTCCGCTGTTCGGATGCTCACTGATTGGTTTGGCACTGACTGCCGCATTGGTCTGGATCACAGAGTACTACACCGGTACCCAGTACCCGCCGGTACGTCATATTGCCCAGGCCTCCACAACCGGTCACGGCACCAACATCATCGCCGGACTGGGTGTATCGATGCGTTCAACCGCCTGGCCGGTACTGGCGGTGTGTTTCAGTATCTATGGCGCGTACGATCTGGCCGGTATTTACGGTCTGGCGATTGCCGCGACCTCGATGCTGTCAATGGCCGGTATCATTGTGGCACTGGATGCATATGGTCCTATCACTGATAACGCCGGCGGTATTGCCGAGATGGCCGGTCTGGACGAGAAGATCCGTAACATCACCGACCCGCTCGATGCAGTTGGTAACACGACCAAGGCCGTCACCAAAGGGTATGCCATTGGTTCCGCTGGTCTCGCCGCGCTGGTGTTGTTCGCTGACTTTACCCACAGTCTTGAAGCGGCCGGCAAACTGGTCGATTTCAAGCTGGATGACCCGGCCGTTATTATTGGTCTGTTCATCGGTGGTCTGATCCCTTACTTGTTTGGTGCGATGGCGATGGAAGCGGTTGGCCGTGCCGCCGGTTCTGTTGTTGTTGAAGTCCGCCGTCAGTTCAAGGAGATCAAGGGCATCATGGAAGGCACGACCAAGCCGGATTATTCGCGTGCGGTTGACATGCTGACCAAGTCGGCGATCAAGGAAATGATCATTCCCTCACTGTTGCCGGTACTGGCCCCGATCGTTGTGGCCTTTGGTATGGAGGCACTGATGGGCGAAGGCGCTGGTGTGCGTGCGCTGGGCGGCCTACTGGTCGGTACGATCATTACCGGTATCTTCGTTGCCATCTCGATGACAGTCGGTGGTGGTGCCTGGGACAACGCGAAGAAGTATATTGAAGACGGTCATTTTGGCGGTAAAGGTAGCGAGGCCCATAAGGCCGCTGTCACCGGTGATACCGTGGGTGACCCGTACAAGGACACCGCCGGCCCGGCCATCAATCCGCTGATCAAGATCATCAACATTGTTGCATTGCTGATTGTTCCGCTGATCTAGTTACAAGGAAGCAAGGGCAGGGTTTACCAAGGTGTAAACCCTGCCCGGTAGTTCCTCTCCCCGCTATTTATTCCGCAGTTCTCTGACTCACCCGTTAACGCCCATAGAGGTTGTTCTGTACTTCCTCTATCTGGTCACTGGTTTCGTTGTTGTTCCGGAACCGTGCGATGTGAAACAGTGCCTCGCCTTCGTTCACCAGCGGGATATTGGTCCTGCCGATAATGATACCGGTGGCGGTCGCACGTACCTCTTCCTCCCGTTTGCCAAACGGGTCGGAAATGATGCCCATCAACTCATTTCGTTGCACTGTTGCGCCCAGTGTTTTCATCGCGCGCAATATGCCACTCTGCGGGGCGCGCACCCAGGTGCTGGAGTGTGCCACCAGCGGTTCGGCCTTGCTGCCGATCTGTTTCAGTCGCGGCAACATGCCGATTTCGCGCATGACCGAGAGGATGCCCTCTTCACCACGCAGGATGGAATCATCATCAAATCGCAGCGCCTCGCCGGCCTCGTAAACTATCACGGTTACACCGGCCTTCTCCGCTGATTCGCGCAGTGTGCCGCTGACGATGCTGGTATTCAGGATTACCGGTAGTGCGAAGGCACGTGCAACTCGCTCGGTCTCGGCATCGTCCATCAAGGCGCGTACGTGTGGGAGGTTATCGCGATGGATCGCCGCCGTATGGATATCAATCCCGTGTGTACATTTTGCGACGATCTCCTGCAGAAACACATTGGCCATACGTGCCGCCAGTGACCCGGTTTCAGAACCGGGGAATGACCTGTTCAGGTCGCGTCGGTCCGGCAGATAACGGGTCTTGTTGATGAAGCCGTAGATATTGACGACCGGTATCGCCAGTAATGTGCCTTTGATCTGGCTGATACGTTTGTGTTTCAGTATGCGGCGGATGATCTCGACGCCATTGATCTCGTCGCCATGAATTGCACCGGACAGAAACAGGATCGGACCGGGCCGGGCGCCATGGATAACGTGTACAGGCAGTGTAATGCCGGTATGGGTGTAAAGGTCCGGGACATCCAGATCGACTGTAATACTGCTACCCGGTTTGATGGAAACGCGACCAACACGGAGGGATTTGCGCATGGATCAGTGTCCGCCTTTGGTCCTTGTATTACCCTCTTTGGCATTTTTTTCCATGAACTGGATGATCGTCCCGGCGATGTCCTTGCCGGTGGCGGTCTCTATGCCCTCAAGACCAGGGGAGGAGTTTACTTCTATGACCAGAGGACCCCGGTTGGAACGCAGTATATCGACACCACAGATATTTAGGCCCATCGTTTTTGCTGCACGTACGGCCGTAGCGCGTTCTTCGGCGGTCGTGGTCACCAGCGTGGCGGAACCACCGCGATGCAGGTTTGAACGAAATTCGCCGTCTTTGCCCTGGCGCTTTATTGCAGCGACCACTTTGCCGCCCACTACAAAACAGCGAATGTCAGAACCGCCAGCCTCCTTGATGAACTCCTGAACCAGCACGCTGACCTTCAGGTCGAGAAACGATTCGACCACACTCTCTGCTGCCTTTTGTGTTTCGGCGAGGACCACACCGATACCCTGCGTCCCTGACAGGATCTTGATCACCAGTGGTGCCCCACCAACCATCTTGATCAGATCCTGTATGTCATCCGGCTTATTGGCAAAGCCGGTTATCGGCAGGCCGACGCCCTTGCGCGCCAGCAACTGGCAAGCACGTAACTTGTCGCGGGCACGACTGATCGCAACCGATTCATTCAACGGATACACGCCCATCATCTCGAACTGTCGCAATACGGCGGTACCGTAGAAGGTAACCGAGGCGCCGATACGCGGTATCACCGCATCGAAACCGGTCAGAGCCTTGCCCTTGTAATGGATCTCCGGCTTGCGCGAGGTAATGCCCATATAACAGCGCAATACATCCAGCACATGTACTTCGTGGCCACGTTCCTTTGCGGCCTCTATCAGTCTTCGGGTTGAATACAACTTTGTATTTCTAGATAAAATTGCCACTTTCATATACGGATCCTGCCGGGGTTGCCGGATTTTTTATATACCTTTCCCTTGCCACGGCCGGTCAGATAGGACGCGGCCGGGTCGATCTTAAGTCGGCCACTGGTAATCGCAGAACGACCCAGTAACATCCTGAATATCATATCCTCGCGACTGGTCAGCGTCAGTTCTATCGTCCACTGGCGATCACCGATCCGCACAGCTGACTCAATAACATAACGTTCCTCACTGTGTCCGCCGGAATCTTTTACCAGACGTCTCTGGACAACTGGCGCTTCACAAACCAGCTCGACATCCTGTTTGTTACGTAGGGGGTGGAGCCAGAAGCGCACATATTCATTGTTATCGAGGTTGAATGATTCGATACGAAATGCATGCAGTGCGGAGGTCCTCGCGCCAGTGTCTATCTTGGCTTTTATCGCTGGTATGCCCAGTTCGGGCAGGGAGACCCATTCTCGCCAGCCAAGTATATCCGGTGCGCAAGACGGCTTGCGTTTACCGGTTAATATTCCGGACAGTCCAGGTGTTTTTGTCATATCTAATTGTATCAGTTTTTGAAGTTAATCTTTGCCCAGATCGGTGCCAATTACAGTCTGTTGTAACTATCTGTTTTCACATGCAGGTAATCTAATCGTAATCAATGTTTAACAGATCCGGTTCCCTCTGGTCATAGAAGCACTGTGTAATCGATTGAAAAATTAATACGTAAACTATTGAGGAGTAATTTATGCATCTTCGAACCATCGTGAACAGGGGTATCACCTTGACAGCAATCGGCACCATTGCGGTTTTTGGCGCCGGGGCTGCCTTCGCACAGTCGAGCGGCACAATGATACTTGAAGAGATCACTGTCACTGCAAAACGGATTGACACGACGGTCGGTGGCGCCATGACTGCTGAAAGAGAGCCCAAGTCCCGAGCCTCGATCACCGCGGAATTGCTCTCGCATCAGACCCCCGGACAGTCGGTTCTGGACAGTATCAATCTGTTGCCAGCGACGAATTTCACCAATAATGACGCCTACGGATCAGCCGGCGGTGACCTGACACTCCGCGGTTTTGACTCCCAGCGCGTGGCACTGTTGCAGGATGGTGTGCCACTGAACGACAGCGGGAACTATGCCATCTATCCGAATCAACAGCTTGAATCAGATCTAATCGAGAAGGTGACAGTAAACCTTGGCACCACCGATGTGGACAGCCCCACAGCGGCAGCGGCTGGCGGCACCATTAACTACATTACCAAACGCGCGGCGGAAGAGTTTGGCGTAAGAGGCCAGATCGGCTATGGCAGTGACGACATGCAGCGCTACTACGGCACGCTCGAAACAGGCGCGATCGGGCCGTATGGAACGAAGGCATGGGTCTCTGGACTCATCACTCGAAACGACATTTTCAAGCCGCATGACGCGAGTGTCAGACCGGCCGGTGAGATTAACAAGAAACAGTTTAATTTCCGCGTCGATCAGGACCTTGGCGATACCGGTGAGATAAGCCTGGTTGGTAACTACAACAAGAACCGTAATTCGTTCATCAATCGCATCAATCTCCTTAACTTCCAGAACCGCGTTATACCGGTGAACAACGAGCAGCAAGCTTCGGAGAGCATCAACCCATCCAACACGGGAAACATTCGTATCCTGTCGAAATGGGAAATGAGCGAGAATTTCACCCTGACCATCGACCCATCCTTTCAATACGTGCTCGCCAACGGTGGCGGTGCAGCCGACTGGCGGGAAACCGATTTACAGTTGTTGGGCAACTCCAGCGCGGTTGGTATGGATCTGAACCTCGATGGTGACTTCACCGATACGGTTCGGCTCTATCGTCCGAGTACCACCACCACCCGTCGATTCAGCGTAACCTCGTCGTTAATCTGGAAGTTCGCTTCGACCCAAAGCTTCCGCTTTGCCTATACATTGGATCGCGCCAGGCATCGCCAGGTCGGCCAGGTTGGTTATATCAAGACCGACGGCAGCTTCGACCCGGAGGACGTGTTTGCCGGGACGGAAGGCACCCAGATACAACTGCCAGACGGCACCATCCTGCGCAGGCGCGACCGCCTTTCTATCGCCCTGCTTAACCAGTTTTCGGGTGAATATCGTGGCCGGTTCATGGACGAAAAGCTGTTACTCAACCTCGGCCTGCGCCTGCCGTTCTTCAAACGAGACCTGACCAACTTCTGTTACCAGCGCGACACCTTTAACGCCTTTTGCACCACCCAGGTTGGAACGCCGGTTGATAACACGAACGACGGTAACGGATTCCCGCTGGTTACTTTCCCGGCGAGCGGACCGCTGAACACGAATGCGGCGAACCGCTACGGACAACCGCGCTCGTTCGAACGCGAGTATGATAAAGTATTGCCAAACGTCGGCATCAGCTATGACTTCACAGATGAGGTGTCCGTTTTCACCAGTTGGGCGAAGACGCTCTCGGCTCCACGCACGGACGATTTGTACGACCGTCAACTGGTGGACCCTGGCCCGGAAAGTTCCTCGGCCTTTGACCTCGGTCTGCGTTATCAGAGCGGGTCGTTCATGGGTGCGGCTGCGGTGTTTTATAACCAGTTCAGCAACCGTATCGAACGCGTTCTGGAGCCAGGAGAAAGCATCGCATTCTCGACCAACGTAGGTGATGTGCAACTGCAAGGTATCGACGGCCAGCTCGGTTTCAATCCGTTCGACACGCTGTCGTTCTATGCTTCTGCCTCATACATCAAGTCGGAGATTCAGGATGATATCCCGAATACAGTCGCTGGCGCTGCGCTGGCGACCGAAGGCAAGTCACTGTATGAGACCCCGGAATGGCAGGGCAGCCTGCGTGCTCAGTGGGACCCGCTCGATTATCTGGGCCTGGGTCTGCAGGGGAAACACGTCGGAAACCGCTGGACGAACCTGGTCAACACCGAGGAGTTCCCTGACTATACGACCTGGGACGTAAACGCGCGGGTGAAACTCGACTCCCTCGGCCTCGAGAATACATATATCCAGGGTAATATTCGCAACCTTTTCGACGAGCGCTATCTCGCTGATATCTCACCAAACCTGACAGGCACCGCGCTGGGACAGCCAGGTTATGGCCGTTCGTTTGTCCTGACACTGCATGCAGAATATTAAGATTGCGTTGTAATAATCCAGATTTCCCCGAAGCAAACGGCGGGTTGTCTGTTTTATTTACCAGTGTACTAAATTGCCGGGAAGGTCGTGATGCAAATGCAAACAGCTAAACTGTCGATCATTCTGGTTGTGTTGATGGCTGCACCGGTTATCACTCGGGGCGCGGAGACACCGTTGTGTATGCCGGTCGATGCAGATGGCCAACATGAAAAATCACTGCAAGATTCAGTCCGTCTGGCGACGTTCAATGTCTCACTAAACCGGCACGTCCCGGGGAAGTTGCTTGCCGACATGCAGGATGTTCGGGATCAATTGTCCGGGAGTGACAGTTCAGACAAACAGATTAAGGCTGTGGCCGAGATACTCCAGCGGATTCGTCCGGACATCGTGTTATTAAATGAATTTGATTATGACATTAACGGCGAGGCACTCCGGTTGTTCCTGGAAAATTACCTTGGCACCGGTCAGAACGGGCAGTTACCCATAGACTACGACTACCATTTTCTGGCCGAGGTAAATACCGGAGTTGGAGCAGGAGTTGATCTGAATAATGACGGCAGGATCGGTGGCCCCGAGGACAGCTATGGATATGGGGAGTTTCCTGGACAGTATGGGATGGTTGTGTTGTCCCGCTTTCCCATCATCATGCAAGACGTCCGGACATTCAGATCCTTCTTGTGGAAAGACATGCCGGGTGCATTGTTACCGGATGACCCTGCTACCGTGGCGGCGGCCGACTGGTACAGCAACAGAGAGCTTGAGCTACTGAGGCTTTCATCAAAAAGTCATTGGGATGTGCCAATCAGGGCAGGTGGAGAAGTGATTCATGTCCTGGTGGCGCATCCCACCCCTCCCGGATTTGACGGCCCGGAGGATCGTAATGGCCGTCGCAATCATGACGAGATTCGGTTCTGGGCGGATTACGTACGTGGCGATACTGGTGCCGGATATATATATGATGACAGTGGAAGACGAGGTGGTCTGGCAGATTCAGATCGGTTTGTAATTCTGGGAGACTACAATTCAGATATGTATGATGGAGACAGTCATGATCATGCCATAGCACAATTGTTGAATCACCCCCGTATCAATACCGCCTATTCACCGTCCAGTAACGGGGCAATCGCAGACTCTCTGCATGCAGAAAAGGTGAATGCACTGCAAAAAGGCAATCCCGCGCTCGATACGGCAGATTTCAACCCGGAAGGACCTGGAAACCTGCGGGTTGATTATGTCTTGCCATCAACAAATATCCACGTTCGATGTGGCGGTGTTTTCTGGCCAGCTCCCGGGGATGACAGCTATTATCTGGTGGGACCCGGTTTTCCTGTGGTGTCTTCAGATCATCATCTGGTGTGGCTGGATGTCATGTTGACTGAACCGCAGGAGTCGACCTATGAATAAAGAGTATGAGTTCAGGCTTACATTGTTGGCGCTCGCCTGTCTCAGCCTGATTCTGATTTCGAGCCTTGGTAGAAATCTTGCTGCTGAAACTGCTCAGGTGGTACCGGATCTTGTGATGACACACGGGACGGTCATCGGATCGTTATCCCAGGATGCAGTGGTATTATGGAGCAGGGCCAACCGTCAGTCCTGGATGCATGTCAGTCTGTCATCATCGGATACGAATGCAGATAAACAACCACATCGCGCAGCAAGAATGGTCATCGCAGAAGACGATTTTACCGGAAAACTCACCCTGTCCGGGTTGGGTCCGGCCACACACTATGACTATACACTGTGGTTCAGTGACGATGCGGATCCGGCAGCGGCTGCAGAACAAACTCCACCAGTCAGCGGAAGTTTTACTACATTGCCTACACCAGATACCACGCAGGCTATCCGTTTTGCGTGGGGAGGAGATCTGGCAGGCCAGAATGTGTGTCGTGACCCGAACCGTGGATTCCCGATATTCAATGTGATCAATCGCCACGATTATGACTTTTTTATCGGACTCGGTGACATGATCTATGCAGATGCATTGTGCGAGAAAACCGGTTTGTACGGGAATACCCAAATTGAGGGTGGCTTTACCCAGTCAGCGGATATGGAGAATTACTGGGCACACTGGAAATATAATCGTGAAGACAAGGGTCTGCTCGAACTGCTGGCAGATGTGCCTTATTACAGTATCTGGGATGACCATGAGGTGGTTAACGATTTTGGCCCACAGACGGACGTGGGTGATACACATCCCTACAATGCTGGACAGAGGCTTATGCCACTGGGCATGAAGGCTTATCAGGATTATAACCCCGTGCCGAAATCTTCGTTGGATTCCAGCAGATTGTATTACTCCGTACGCATGGGCAAACATCTCGAACTGGTATTTCTCGATAATCGTCAATATCGCGATACCAACGTGGCGCCTGACCACCCGCAGGATGACAAGACCATGCTCGGCGCAGAACAGTCGGGATGGTTACAGCAGACACTGGCAGAATCCACGGCAACCTGGAAAATTATCGTCTCCAGTGTGCCTGTATCTGTCCCAACCGGTGCCAAGGGTCGCGACGGCTGGGCGAACTTTGATCAGGATAGTGGTTTTGAATCCGAGTTGTGGAAATTACTGGATCATATGCGCCTGTCAGGTGTGAGCAATGTCATTTTTATAACAACAGATATACATTTTGCGACCGGCTTTCATTACCGCCCGTTTACCGACCATCCAGAATTCGGGTTTTATGAGTTTGTAACCGGTCCTTTAAATGCAGGGGCTTATTTGCGCGAAGAGTTCGATGCCAGTTTCAATCCGGAACGATTATATCTCTATGGGTCAAGTGCGATAAAAACATTTGACGATGCAGTGCGCTGGTTTAACTATGGTGAAATCAGTATCGACGAGGAAGGTAAGTTGCGCACACGGGTAATTAATGGTGTGGATGAATCCGTTTTTGAGGTAGAGTTGGAGCCCCGGCCCTGAAAGTGGGGGCACTCAGGGAGACTATCCCGGCAATTCTTTCAGCAATTCGCGTGTTTCTGCGAGTGGTAGACCCATGACCCCGGAATAACTGCCTTCAAAGCGGGTAATAAAGCCGGCGGCCTGATCTTGTATGCCATAGGCACCGGCCTTGTCGAGAGGTTTGAAGGCTAAGCAGTATTGTCGGCACTGTTGCTCGTTGAGCGGTCTGAACCAGACCTGACTGCTGCTGACGACGGTCACAGGTTTGTCAGTCAACAGCACCACGGCGGTAAACACCTGATGCTCGCGTCCTGCCAGTGATTGCAACATGCGGATGGCCTCGTCCATCGAAGTCGGTTTACCAAGTATGCGATTGTCCAGTACCACCTCGGTGTCTGCTGATAGTATTGGGACAGTATCGCCAGTACGTTTGCGGACTGCCCAGGCCTTGTCCAGTGCAACCCGCTTGACATAGTCGAGTGCGGGTTCATCGGTGGCCGGGACCTCCGGAATGTCCGCCTCGATTTGTACAAAGGATTGCCCCAGGCGTGAGAGTAATTCGTAACGGCGGGGTGAACGAGAGGCCAGATATAAGGTGTCCATCATTGTGCTCACTCGCGGTGATACGGGTGGTTCTTCAGAATGGTCCAGGCGCGGTATATCTGTTCGGCCAGCACGACACGAACCAGCGCATGCGGCAGCGTGTAATCAGACAATGACCAGCGCTCATGCGCGGCGGCAAGCACTGATTCGTCCAGCCCGTCTGCGCCACCGATAATCAGGCTGGTATTGATGCCCTGATCGATCCAGTCCTGCATGCGTGCCGCCAACTGCATCGTCTTCTGGCGCTTGCCGGTTTCATCAAGCGCAATCACATGGGTATGTGCAGGCAGCGCGTCGAGTATCGATTGCGCCTCTTGCTGGCGGAGGCGTTGGATAATTGTGCTTCTAGAGCGATGGGCAGGTGCAACCTCAATCAGTTCGAGCGTAACATCCTGCGACAGTCGTTTTTTATATTCGGCAAACCCGGTCTGGATCCAGTCCGGCATACGTTTGCCGACGGCAACGATGCTGATCCGGGTCAATTATTCAGCGTCCGCTTTCTTCTTCCTCGGGGCACGTGGCTTTTTCGGTTCCGGTATCCAGAGTTTTTCCAGCTGGTAATACTCACGTATTTCCGCCTGCATGATATGGATAACATAATCGCCCAGGTCGACCAGAACCCATTCACCGTCTTGCTGGCCTTCAACGCCTATGACTGGCAGACCGATCTTTTTGGCGGTTTCCTGTAACTTGTCAGCAATGGCACGTACCTGCCGGTTCGAGCGGCCGGTCGCGATCATCATCATGTCGGTTATCGATGTCTGCTTGCGCACATCGATAGTCTTGATGTCGAGCGCCTTCATGTCTTCGAGCGCGTTTATCAGTTTTTCAGCAGTTTTCTTAGGGGTCATGATTTCTCGGAATAAATTTTATTGTTGTGTATGTAGGTCAGTACCTGGTTCGGCAACAGGAAGGCGGCGTCCTGTCCTGCCAGCAGCAGGCTACGTATCCGGGTTGATGAGATTGCCAGCAGCGGGATCTGTACCTTCAATATCCTGCCTGCCGGTGCATTATGGATGTCCGCCACATTATCGGTATGTCTTGTGGCATATAAATCTGCCACTGGCCCGGCTTCTGTACCGTCGTCCGTATCCGGTCTGGTCGCCACGATAATATGAACCAGCTCCGGAATCAATTCCCATTGCTTCCATTGATGAAAATTGCGGAATGCATCGATGCCCATGATCAGACAGACAGGCCTTGCCGGATGCTGGCGACGATATTCTCTGACGGTATCGATTGTCCACGAGGTTGTCTCACGCCGTATTTCCATATCATCGACATGTAATTGCGAAACACTGGCGGTGGCCAGTCGTAACATCTGCAAGCGTTGTTCGGCGCTGGCATGGATGCCTCCCCGGTGTGCGGGTTTGTGCAAGGGCACCAGGTTGACCTGGTCCATTCCCACCGCCTGCAGAGACTCCAGCGCGAGGCGAAGATGACCAAAATGCACCGGGTCAAACGTGCCACCCAGGATCCCTAGCGGACCGTTCATCAAGCTTTGACGCCAGCCGGGTCGGCTGGTGCTGTTATCAGTCTAATTCCGGATGTGGCCATTACCGATCACAATGTATTTTTGAGAGGTCAGACCTTCGAGGCCGACCGGTCCACGTGCATGGAACTTGTCCGTGCTGATACCAATTTCAGCACCGAGTCCGTATTCAAAGCCATCGGCAAAACGGGTTGAGGCGTTGACCATGACCGAACTGGAATCGATCTCGGAGAGAAAACGTCTGGCGTTGACCAGGTTTTCCGTCACTATCGCATCAGTGTGTTTTGAGCCAAAACGGTCTATATGCTCCAGCGCCTGGTCAAGACCACTGACGATACGCAGTGACATGATCGGTGCCAGATATTCGGTCGCGTAATCTTCTTCGGTGGCCAGTTTGATGCCGGGCAGGATCATGGCGGATTTTTCACAGCCACGGATCTCCACTCCGGCGCTGGCATACAGTGGCGCCAGACTGGTCAGCACGACAGGCGCAATCGCTTCTGCAATGAGCAGACATTCCATCGCGTTGCAGACACCGTACCGATGTGTCTTCGAGTTGATGGCGATAGCAACGGCCTTGTCCAGGTCCGCGCTGTCATCTATATACACATGACAGATACCATCCAGATGTTTGATGACCGGCATCCGCGCCTGTTCACTGACGAGCTGGATGAGGCCCTTGCCTCCACGGGGAATGATTACATCCACATATTCGGGCATCTGTAACAGCAAACTGACAGCGGCGCGATCGGTCATCTCGATCACCTGTACCGCGTCCTCGGGCAGTCCGGCCTGTTTCAGCCCCTGACGTATAAAACCGGCAATCGCCTGATTAGAATGGATGGCCTCCGACCCGCCACGCAGGATAGTTGCATTGCCCGACTTCAGGCACAGGCCGGCCGCATCAGCCGTTACATTCGGTCTGGACTCATAGATGATACCAATCACACCGAGTGGTACACGCATGCGGCCGACCTGGATACCGGTGGGCCGGAATTTCATGTCGCTGATCTCGCCTATCGGGTCGGCCAGTGCTGCGATCTGTTCCAGACCTTCTGCCATCGAATTGATGCGCGCAGGGTTCAGCTCCAGACGGTCCAGCATGGCCGGTTCGATATGGTTATTTCTGGCCGCAGTCAGGTCGAGTGCATTCGCCTGCATCAATGCTGCCACTTCGGCACGCAGGATCGCGGCGATATGGGTCAGCGCGGCATTTTTTGCGGCCGTAGGAGCCTGTGCCATCAGCCGTGCGGCACTACGGGCGCGTTGTCCGGTTTGGGTAATGTATTGTTTTACGTTCATAGTTCAGTCTCCACCGGACCTGCGGCAGAGAGCAGGGCGGATCAGTTGTTTGTGCCGGGATGCAGCTTGATGCCCGCAAACCGGAACAGCAGGGTTTCCATCAGTTCCCAGGGATTGCGTTTTACCGCACCCTTTAGTGACTTGTCTATCAATACCGCCTCGGCGAGCAGTGTATCCAGCTGGCGTGTATCCAGTCGGCCGAGTACCTTGTTAATGGCGGTCTGCCGCTGGTTCCAGATCCGGTATTCCTCGAACACCTTGTCTTTTCTGGCCCCGTTTGCAATCTGGGCAGCGATCGCACACAGCCGGCGCAATTCCCACATTATAGCCCCAAACAGGCCGATAGGCTCGATACCTTCCTGACGCAGGCCGCGTAACATGCCTGCGATACGCGATCCGTCACCCATCAGCGCGTACTCCAGCAGCATAAATACGCCAAAACGGGTGCTATCGCTCACGCTATCCTGAACTTGTTGCAGCGAGATTTCATCGCTATCGGCCAGCAGACACAGTTTGTCAATTTCCTGTCGGGCAGCAAGCAGGTTGCCCTCGGTGCGCTGTGCAATCAGTGAGGCGGCGGTCCGGTCGATGCGTTTACCCTGCAGCTTCAGGCGCGAGATGATCCAGTCCGGCAACTTTGATGGCTCTACCGGCCAGATCTGCATGATCGCCCCGATCTGATCGATTGCCTTGTACCAGCGGCTCTGCTGGCTACGTTTGTCTATCTTTTCCATCGTAATCAACAATGTGGTGTCCGGCGTCGGACGTTCCGCCCAGCGGGCCAGTGCCTCGCTACCGTCTTTGCCCGGTGATTGATCATTCATGCGCAATTCGAGCAGCCGGTTGGTGGCAAACAGCGACATGGAGGCGCTTTCTTCAAACAGCTGGTTCCATTCAAATCCCTTGTCGACTGACAGGACGGTGCGTTCGGCACCGGTGCGTTTGGCGGCGGCGCGGATCAGGTCACTTGCTTCCTGCATCTGTAGTGGCTCATCACCGCTGAGCACATAGATAGGCACGAGTCCGGAGCGTTGCAGATGCGACTGGAGTTGATCCAGATTCAGGCGCATCAGTTACGTGTCAGTGCGGCCAGGCGCCGGACAATCTGTGAGGCGGCCTGACGCGACATCTCCTGTTCGAGTACACGTTGTTCCGTCACTGATCCAAGCACCGCCTCCTCATCAAACGCATAATCCCGGGTGATGCGGATCAGTTGTCCCGACAACAGTTCATTCTGATCCTTGTCCGCCACTGTCATTTTTACCGTCAGCGTCAGCTGGTATTCCTCAATCTTGCCGGTAATGGCCGATACGCTGAGGATCGCCTTGTTCAGATACTGTTCAGCCAGCACCAGACTGTATTCCGCAGTAGCATCGGCTGCTGAAATGCGGGTGCCTGATGACTCCAGCAGAGAACGAACCTCTGTGCCGATACCGGGTGCGCTGCTGTCGTTGAGCTTTATGGCAGAAATAGCGGACATACCAGAGTCCTGTGAACCACGCAGATGAAAACCACAGGAGGTCGTCAGCAGTAGCAGCGTGAGCAGCAGTGAATAGTACAGTTTCATGTCAGCAGTTCATGTAAATCAGTGTAGTCCCGCAGGATAAAGTCATGTGGACCTACATACAAGCACATAATCGGCGCCATTAAATGACGATATTAATCAGCCGGCCCGGGACGACGATGGTCTTTTTGACCGGTTTGCCATCAATGAAGCGGACCACATAGTCATTTGTCATCGCGGTGGCTTTTATCTGGTCTTCAGCTGCGTCGATCGCTACAGTGATCTTTGCGCGCAACTTGCCGTTTACCTGCACAATCAACTCGATATCGTCACGCTGGAGCGCCTCACGGTCCGCTTCAGGCCAGCGTGCATCCATAATCAAACCACTGTGTCCGCTCAGTTGCCAGAGGTTCTGGGTGATGTGCGGGACGATCGGTGACAACAGCAGCAAGGTCATCCGGAGCCCCTCACCGACGATGGCGCGGTCATTGCCAGTCGTGCCCTCCAGTCGGGTCAGCGTATTGATCAACTCCATTACCGCCGCAATCGCCGTATTAAAGGTAAAACGCCGGCCGACATCATCATCGACCTTCGCCACGGTTTCATGGATTTTGCGACGGGCAGCACGTTGCTCGTCTGTCAGCGTGGTCTTGTCCAGTTCCGGCACAGGTTCGTTGACCAGATGGTCTGTGGCAAATTTCCACAATCTTTTGAGGAAACGGAACGCACCCTCGACGCCAGAATCGGACCACTCCAGTGTCTGTTCCGGTGGTGAGGTAAACATCATGAATAGCCGCGCCGTGTCAGCGCCGTAGCTATCGATAAGTGATTGCGGGTCCACACCGTTATTTTTGGATTTAGACATCGTACCGATCCCACCGGACTCAATCGCGGAGCCATCCGCCTTCAATACTGCGCCGGTACGCTGACCGTTTTCATTGCGCGTGACTTCGACCTCGTTCGGATTGAAATACTGGATACGTCCGCTGTCAGTTTTGCGGAAAAAAATTTCATTCAACACCATGCCCTGGGTCAGCAGATTGGAGAACGGTTCGGTGATGTCAACGAGTCCGAGCTCATGCATCACCTTGGTCCAGAAACGCGAGTACAGCAGGTGCAGGATCGCATGTTCGATACCGCCGATGTACTGGTCGACCGGCATCCAGTATTTGCTGCGTGCATCGACCATCATCTCGCCCTGATCATTACAGCAGAACCGCAGGTAGTACCAGGACGAATCGACGAACGTGTCCATCGTGTCGGTCTCACGGCGAGCCGGTTTTCCGCATTGCGGGCAGGTGCAGTTCAGGAACGACGGGTTCTTCGCCAGCGGATTACCGCTGCCATCCGGTACGAGATCCTCGGGTAAGCGAACCGGTAACTGCGCGTCAGGTACCGGAACCACACCACAGTCGTTGCAATGGATCAGCGGTATCGGGCAACCCCAGTAACGCTGACGCGAAATACCCCAGTCGCGCAGTCGGTACTGGGTACGTTTCCGGCCGAGGCCCTTGTCAGCGAGTGTGGCTGCAATCATGTCGACCGCAGACTGGAACAGCAGCCCTGAATACTCACCCGAGTTGATCGTGAGGCCATGCTCGACATAGGCGTCCGTCAGCGGCAGTGTCAATGCACCTTCAACCGGTTCCACCACCTGTTTAATCGGTAACTTGTAGCGTACGGCAAACTCAAAGTCGCGCTGGTCGTGCGCAGGCACGGCCATGACCGCCCCTTCGCCATAACCCATCAGTACATAATTGGCCACCCACACCGGCAGCTTGTCACCGGTCAACGGGTGCAGCACAAACAGCCCGGTATCCACGCCCTTCTTTTCCTGGGTGGCGAGGTCCGCCTCCATTACCGCACCGTGTTTGCACTCCTCTATAAAGGCGGCCAGTGCCGGACTCGTTAGTGCCGACTGGCGGGCGAGCGGGTGTTCCGCCGCGACCGCAACATAGCTTGCGCCGAGCAAGGTGTCTGCACGGGTGGTATAGACCTTTAATATAGCGTCACTGTTCGCGACCGGGAAACCGATCTCGACACCTTCGCTGCGGCCTATCCAGTTCGCCTGCATCGTCCTGACCCGTTCCGGCCAGCCGGGCAGCTGGTCCAGACACTCCAGCAGGTCATCGGCAAACGCGGTAATCCGCAGATAATACATCGGTATCTCGCGTTTCTCGACCAGTGCACCGGTGCGCCAGCCGCGACCCTCAATTACCTGTTCATTGGCAAGTACGGTCTGATCGACCGGGTCCCAGTTGACCGTGCCGGTGGTCTGGTAGGCAAGCCCCTTTTCAAGCATGCGCAGAAATAACCACTGGTTCCATTTGTAATAATCAGGCTGGCAGGTGGCCAGCTCGCGGTCCCAGTCAATCGCGAAACCGAGAGCGAGCAGCTGCTTTTTCATGTAGGCGATATTGTCATGCGTCCAGCGTGAGGGCGGGACATTGTTCGACATCGCCGCGTTCTCCGCAGGCAGACCAAAGGCGTCCCAACCCATCGGCTGTAACACATTCTTGCCGTGCATACGGTGATAACGCGAGATAACGTCACCAATGGTGTAGTTGCGTACATGGCCCATGTGCAGCTTGCCGCTGGGGTAGGGGAACATGCACAGGCAGTAGAACTTTTCCTTGTCCGGGTCTTCAGTGACCTTCAGGGCGCTGGTCTGTTGCCAGAGTTGTTGTACTTCCGTCTCGATCTGGCGCGGGTTGTATTGGCTTTCCATTAAATCGTGTGGTTCCTGTGCTATCGGTAAATTCCAGCGTGCAAGGATACAGCAGTGGACTTGCAACGAACAAGCAAACAGGTACCAAACCGGATCAAAAAAAGACGGACCCGGACAAGCTAATCCGGGCCTGTTTCGGAGGACAATCCGCCCGGGATGCTCCCGGGGTAGACTGTATTCTATTGAGCTGTGGTGTTCCCCACAGTCAGTAGATCCTTGTTGGTTTCGACCAGTGACGGACCGATACCATCTATTTCGGTCAGTTGGTCGACAGACTTGAATGGTCCGTTCTTTTCGCGCCATAAAACAATCGCATCAGCACGCTTTTCACCGATGCCCTTGACCTGCATCAGCGTCTGTTTGTCAGCGGAGTTGATATTGACGGGACCGGCAGCGGCCAGGTTCAGGCTCAGTGCCAGCATCATTATCATGACCAGTTTATTAAGTGTTTCCATTGTGATCTCCTTTTAGGTTCCATATTCCATAGTTTCCATGAACTGCGAGCAGATAGTACCCGTAGACGGCGGACTCGAACATACCGCAAAAAGGGGATATCGAAAGGCAAATAGTCGAAAACAGGCGAGCAGATGTCAATGAACTTGCAGACTGGAAGGGTTGTCCGGTTTGTTTGCGCAAGACCGTGTGCCGCATCAAAAAAAGTGATGTTGAGGATAGGGTCATATCTCCAGGCAGGGTTGGCGGTCCGGTTTACTTGTTCAAGACACGCCGTGAATACATCCATGTAGGCTCGGGTGCCGCATCCCTGCGGCACACGGTCTTTCACAAGTAAACCGGACCGCCTTCCACCTGAATTATTTTGCCCTGTTTTAAAACTTAACGTTCAGATCCAGTTGCAACAGATCCTGTTCAAAGCCGGTGGTGTCCTGCTCACTCAGGTAATAATTCACAGCGAGCAAGACATTTTTCATGATGGCGTATTCAACCAGAAACTCGTGTCCGCGTATGCCGGTGCGTCCTGAGTAACGGTCGGCATCCGGCAGGAAGTCCGGCCAGCTGTTTCGATCAAGCCGTGCATAATTATAGCGGAATGACCAGAGCGCATAGGTGCCCTTGAAACCAAGCAGGTAGCCTGTTTCGTCGCTGGTGTCTGTATCGCTGTTTTCGAGCAGGTCAGCGATCAGGCTGATACGGGATCCCTCACCAATCAGGTTGTGCAGGCCAATTTCTCCTGACAAGAAATAGATACCACTGAATTCGAAATCTGTGTTTGCGCCCGTGGTCGGAAATGCACCTGCAGTGGTGTTGTCTTCAAAGCTGTAGTAAGTCCCGGCCAGACTGGCAAACACGCTGTCCGAGCTGTAGGACTGACCAAGTTGCAGATACGCCAGGTAGGGGTCCTTGTCACTCGCGCTTTTTTCTTCCATTACCCACAGGCCGGTATTCGCGAATGAACTACCAAAGTTCGATGAGTAGGTAAAGTTTGCAGATATGCCTTCAGGATTAATATCCGTGTCATACAGCAGGTCCGACACTGTATAGAGATAACCTGTTGTTCTGAACTTGCCGCCGATCAGTTTCAGATGATCGTTAAACAGGTATTGTGCGTAGCCGTAGTCCAGATTCATCGCCTTTTTACTGAATGATTCAGTAAACGTCTGGTTGGTCGAGCGCGGGTCGGCCGGGCCGGTGGCCAGTCCGCCACCGATCTCCCATCCGGCAGTCGGTTGTGCGGTGACACCCAAACGATAACGTATACGGGTGCGGTCACGGCCTGCCCCCGGTTTCTCTTGCTCATTCTGGTAACGTAAGCGTATATCACCTTTCAGGGCCACACTGTCTGTCCAGTTGCTGCTCGCAGGTTTGGCGGCGACAGATGTTACCGGTACATCCGCCTGTCTGGTGATGGCCGGTTGGGCTGCGGCAACGGCTGGTGTTTCGTCCTCTGCGGCGGCCTTTTGTAATAGCTGGTATTCTGCCTCAGTGATACTGCCCTTGTTTTTCAGTATCTGGATCAGCTCCATCAGTGCAGAGTTGGCGGCGTAGGTCTGGAATGGCACAGAACCGATGGTTATACTCAGTATTAGCAGCCTCAGCTGCCATGTTCGATGTGAGAGCACAATATTCTCCTGTGTGTACACCTGTTATAAGCGGGTGCAGAATATGACAAAATTATGACAGTACTGTTACAATCGTGCGTATATCAGATTAATGGACTGCCCCTGTTTCGGCCATGTAACAGTTTATACATACTAATTTAATCAAAATGTCACATTTACCGGATTAAATACCAATGTGTCCGATTACACCGTCAAGATGAAAGAACGCATACTCGTCGTCGAGGATGAAGCCGCGATCCGTGAGATGCTTGGTTACGCCCTGATGAAGGAGGGCTATATCTTCGAGGAGGCGGCAGACACCGAGGCCGCTCGCCTGGTCATAGAACGGCGCAAACCGGATCTGATTCTGATGGACTGGATGTTGCCAGGTACCAGCGGGATCGAGTATGCGCGACGCTTGCGTACAAATGTAGAGACCCGCGACATCCCCGTCATCATGCTGACAGCCCGCGGAGATGAAACCGACAAGGTCCGCGCGCTCGATATCGGCTCGGATGATTACATCACCAAACCGTTTTCAACCAAGGAACTGCTGGCGAGGATACGTGCTGTCATCCGCCGTACCTCACAGAAAGAAACGCTGGAAATTGTCGAGATCGCCGGCCTGCGGCTCGACCCTGAAACCTGTCGGGTCAGCGCCGGTGAAAGCATTATTGATATCAGCCCGACCGAATTCCGCCTGCTGCATTTTTTTATAAAACATCCAGAAAAGGTTTATAATAGAACCCAATTACTCGATCAGGTCTGGGGCCAGAATGTCTACGTGGAAGAACGGACTGTCGACGTCCATATACGCCGGCTACGCAAAACGCTGGAGCCGTTTGGTTTCGATAGATACATTCAGACTGTCAGGAGTTTTGGTTACCGTTTCTCCATCAAATAAGCCTGTCCGCGATTGTTGCTGATGAGACAGGATTTATACCGCATAACCGCTGTTATTGCATTTTCCCTTGCCGTAGGGTTGTTGAGTGGACACCTCTATTTCTGGCTGTCTATCGGCCTACTTTCCTACGGTTACTGGGAGTACACAACACTGCTGAGGCTGTTGCACTGGATGCGGAGCCGGAAACTTTCGGAACCCCCGCATATCCCCGGTGTACTGGAGGGAATGGCACGCCAGTATGGTTATTTACGCGACCATCATCGTAAACAGAAGAAGAAGCTGGCCAGTTACCTGAAACGATTCAAGGAGGCCACCCAGGCCTTGCCCGATGCGATGGTCGTGCTCGGCAGAAATGACGAGATTGTATGGGCTAACAGCAAGGCCGGTGAATACCTGGGTATCCGTAATCCACAGGACCGTGGACAACGCCTGGTCAACCTGTTCCGCCATCCCAGTGTGGTCAATTTCATGAAAGAAACCCGGGATGCGGGACAGCAGCGGGAAGAAAGACTCGAACTGGTCTCCCCGGCCAACAAGGACGTGCATCTGGAGCTGCGGGTGGTTTCATATGGTGATTCTGGCAAGTTGTTGATGGCGCGCGACATTACCAAGATCTACCGGGTCACACGTATGCGCACCGATTTTATAGCGAATGCCTCCCACGAATTACGTACACCGTTGACGGTAATATCAGGTTATCTGGAGTCATTTGAAGACGGATTTGCCGACGATGAGGTCGAACAGACCCGCGCCAGGATCCGGCAAATGCGCAAACAGACCGAAAGAATGAGCCGTCTGATTGAGGACCTGCTGAAGCTGTCTACACTTGAAACCCGTGAAACCCCGTGTGAGCGTGAACCGGTCAGGCTGTCTGACATGTTGAACAGTATCCTCGATGAGGCGAGAGCGATCAGTGGCGAGCAGAAGCATGACTTTGTCGTCGAGGCGGAACCGGGCCTGTGGATAGAAGGTGATCGAAGCCAGATCTACAGCGCGGTATCCAATGTGGTCATCAATGCGGTACAGCACACACCTGACCAGGGCAAGGTTATGTTACGTTGGTATGCAGTTGAGGAGGGTGCCGTGTTTGAGGTAACGGATACCGGAGAAGGGATCGGTGCCGAGCATATCCCCCGATTGACCGAACGGTTTTATCGTGTGGATCGAGGACGATCGCGAGATAAGGGCGGGACGGGTCTCGGACTTGCCATTGTCAAACACATACTGGGAAGACACAACGCCCGGCTCGAGATTGAGAGCAGTCCCGGGGCAGGCAGTACCTTTCGCTTCTTGTTCCCGGCAAACCGGGTGTTGCGCAGGGACGTTATACCTGCGAGGACCTGAGTCGGTGCGGTGAAAGACAGTGATATTCTGCCGCCGTCATATTATTTTAATAATTTTGTCATATTTTGGTAATGACCCCGGCCAACAATGCCGGTGTTACCTGAATATTGCTTAACTGGAGATCCGGATTGATGAAAAACCCCATGAAAAGAATCGCTTTATTATTACTGCTGCTGTCAGGGACTGCCTATGCGGCAGATGACCTTGATCCCGCACTGTCCGAATATTCAAAACAGAGCGGTATTTCCGGTAATATCATCAGCGTAGGTTCAGACACACTGGCCAACCTGATGACCCTGTGGGCTGAGGAATTCAAGCGGCTGTACCCGAATGTGAATATCCAGATCCAGGCGGCCGGTTCGTCCACGGCCCCACCGGCACTGACCGAGGGCACGGCAAATCTGGGGCCGATGAGCCGGATGATGACCCAGGGCGAGATTGCCGCATTTGAAGGACACCATGGCTACAAGCCGACAGCGATTGGTGTGGCTATCGATGCATTGGCTGTTTATGTGCACAAGGACAATCCGATCAAGGGAATGACCATAGCCGACGTGGACGCGGTATTTTCAGCCACGCGTAAATGTGGTAATCCGGCTGACATTACCAACTGGGGTCAGCTTGGGCTGGACGCCAGTTGGGCCGCCCGGCCTGTCCAGCTGTATGGCAGAAACTCGGTCTCCGGCACCTACGGGTATTTCAAGGAGTTTGCCCTGTGCAAAGGTGATTTCAAGAATACTGTCAACGAACAACCAGGTTCGGCTTCGGTCGTGCAGGGCATAACCAAATCTATAAATGCGATTGGTTATTCAGGTGTAGGTTACAAGACCTCCGGTGTCAGGGCCGTACCGTTGGCAAAAAAACTGGGTGAGGCCTATATCGAGGCGACAGCAGAAAATGCGATAGCCGGTAAATACCCGCTTTCCCGTCTATTATATATATATGTAAACAAACATCCGAATAATCCATTACCCCCTCTGGAGATGGAGTTTGTTAAAATGGTCATGTCGAAGACCGGGCAGACGGTTGTACTGAAGGATGGCTATATCCCCCTGCCAGCCGCGCTCGCTGAAAAACAGCTGGGTCTGGCAAAGTAGTCTACCCCTTCCCGAACGGACTGGCAGTCCGGCCACTTTACGACGTGCCCTGGGTATCACAGATAAACAGGGCACGTTTTTGCTTTTCCCTGCAGGCGTGTTTAAACTGAAAATACTATGATCCGTATTGCAGACATTGCAGGTAGACTGATGCATGACCAGACCATGCAGAACCGTATCCTGCGGGGTATCGAGCTGGTGCTCGTGTTATTAATAGCGGTTACGCTGGCTCGGCTGATCCTCGATCTGATACCGTCCGTTACCGAGGTGGATATCGGTCCGGCGGGCGTATCTTCCCCGGGTAGTCAAAATGACCTGCCTGCACAAGTTCGCAGCAATGGGGAAATTTCCATATCACCGGTTTTAAAGCAGATGTTTGGAACGGCAGGCGCCGCTGCCGTGGCAATCGAAATGCCTGAACAATCATTACAACAGACCCCCCTGAATCTGGTATTGAAAGGAATACTGGCAGATCAGGGCACACAGAACAGGTATGCACTGATTTCAGCCAGCGGCCAGAAGGAAAGGGTGTACCGGACCGGCGAGCAGGTGGAAGGCGCCGACATAATCCGGATTGAGCCAAGGAGGGTGGTTATACGCAGGAACGGGATCATCGAGGCACTGAATCTGGTGGCGAGAAAACTGTCAGGCAACACAGACAAGCTGCCCGCCCAGGCCCGGTTTAACCTGCCCGGTGAGATTGTCAGGATCAGTGACACTGAACGGATGATTACCCGGGCCACACTGGAACAACATATGAAAAACCTGCCTGCATTATTAATACAGGCTACGGCGGTACCGCAGGTAGATAATGGTCAGCAGACCGGCTTTCGTATCGTCAGCCTGAAGCAGGGCAGCGTGTTCGAACAGCTTGGACTGCGTCAGGACGACATTATCAATTCCGTAAATGGCAAACCGGTCCGGAATGGTGAGGAGGCACTGGGGGCGTATCAGGCCCTCGCATCGACTACACAATTCCGCATTGGTGTATTACGGGGTGGCAGTAATATCAATCTCAATTTTTCAGTTCAATAACCAGGATGGCCGATGAAAAACTGTAAACCAACCCGCTGCCTGCTGTCGCTGCCTGGTGTGGTGCTGCTTGGAATTATGCTGGCGGGTCCGCAGATGGTCCGTGCCCAGCAGGTCAATTTTGACTTTGAGGAGGCAGACCTGCGTACAGTCATCCAGGCAGTTTCTGAATTTACCGGCAAGAATTTTCTGGTCGACCCGCGCGTACAGGGCAAGGTTACCGTAGTGGCGCCTACACCATTAACCGTCGAGCAGGCGTACAAGGTGTTCCAGTCCGTGCTTGAGGTTAACGGTTTTGTAACAGTGGATGCAGACGGTGCGGTCAAGATAGTCCCGGCCGAGGAAGGCAAGGTCAGGGATACCAGTGTTTATAGTGATGACCCACAACCAGCTGGTGATGACATGCAAACCCGGATTATCCAGCTTGAACATGTGAACCCGGAACGACTGGTTCCGGTGTTACGGCCGCTTGTGCCGGCCTATGGACATCTCGCGGCCGACTCCGAATCCTCTTCCCTGATTATCACTGACCGGGCCTCGAATGTGGATCGCATTGTAAGCATTGTGAAGCGGCTGGATCGGCCCTCACAGAATGGTGAGCTTGAGGTCATTACACTGACAAATGCGTCTGCGGCTGAAATGGCGACATTGCTTGGGCGATTGTATCCCGCGCTGCCGGCAGAACAAACGGCCATCAGTGCCGGCGTTATGGTTATTGAGGAACCGCGTACAAACAGTCTGGTAATCAAAGCTGATGTCTCAACCCGTAATGAAATTCGCAAGTTGCTCGCCGATCTGGATCAGCCGCCGGAAAACAACGGTGATACCCAGGTCATATTTCTGAATAATGCCGATGCGGAAAACTTGGTCGAGGTATTGCAGGGAACGATCAATACGTCAGCGGAACAGCAGGCCAGTCCCTCACCACAGCCTAAGATGTCCATCAAGGCGGATACCGATACCAATGCGCTGATTGTGCAGGCCTCGAAGTCGGAATTCAAAAAAATCCGCCAGGTGATTGAGAGTCTGGATGTGCGGCGCTTGCAGGTGTATGTCGAGGCGCTGATTGCAGAGGTATCAGCCGATGTCGCCCGGGAATTCGGCATCCAGTTACAGACCGCCGATGGCCTGCGCAATGACAGTAGAGGGGTGATAGGCAGTAGCGGCTTTGATGTCGGCACCAGTATCCAGGATGTGATTACCAATCCGTTGTCTACCGGCACCGGACTCACTATAGGATTTATAGACGGTACGGTGGTGCTGCCGGACGGTACCGAGGTGGTCAATCTGCTCGGGCTGGCCCGTGCGCTGGAGAGCCAGAGTGATGCGAACATCCTGTCGACACCGAATATCCTGACGATGGATAATCAGGAAGCACAGATTGTGGTCGGCCAGAATGTCCCGTTTGTTACCGGCGCCTATAGCCAGACGGCAACTGCCGGAACACTGAACAACCCATTCCAGACCATAGAGCGCAAGGACGTCGGCCTGACGCTGCGGATTAAACCGCAGATCACCGAAGGCAGCGCAATCAAGATGGAGATCTATCAGGAGGTCTCCAGTGTCGCTCAACGTGGTGAGGCGCAGGATATTGTGACCAACACGCGTTCATTGAAGACAACGGTGATCGCCGAAAACAATCGCATGCTCGTGCTTGGTGGACTGATACAGGAAGATACCGCGCAGAACCGGCAAAAGGTTCCTCTGCTCGGTGACATCCCGATCCTCGGCAACCTGTTCCGTTACCGCAGCAACAAACGCAGCAAGACCAACCTGCTTGTATTCCTGCGTCCACGCATCGTGCGTGGATCGGCAGACATGGACGAACCGACCCGGCGTAAATATGAATATCTTGATGAGTTAACCAGTAAATCTGTATCCGGTAGACCGGCAGAAAAATCGCCGCCTCTGGAGGAGTGGGAGTATGTCAGTCCTGCCTCGCCCCCGGAAACTGATACTGCCCCTGCGGCCACGCAACAATGATCAGCCCGGCTGGCAAGGTGCTGGCTATGGACAACAGCAAGGTCCTCGCAGCTGTTGATACGCTAGCGGGCCCGGGACAGGCAGCTAACCCCCTGTCGGCATTGTTTGAACGTGCCCGGCAACTGGGCTGGACCGGTGATGAACATCCGGAAATTAACCGGCTGGATCAGTCGTTTGCAGCCACACTTGGATTTGGTCAATCGCGTCGCCTCGGCATTTTACCCGCGTATCGGGAAGCGGATACCACGGTCATCTGGGTGCGCGCCGATGTGAACTTTGACACCTGGCTTGAAGTACAGGCCGAGTTTGGCAGCGGCCTGCATCCGGTACTGATCAGTGATGCGGCCTTTAACCGCGCCCTGCAACGGGCCTTTGAACGCACCGGCGCGGCAGCTGATGTCGTGGAAGATCTGGGTGATTCTGTGGATCTGGAGACTGCCTCTGCCGCCTTGCCGGAGGACCTGCTCGATAACCAGGACGATGCGCCTATCATCCGTTTGTTGAATGCGGTGATGACGCAGGCGATCGAGGATGGTGCCTCCGATATCCATGTCGAACCCTTCGAGTCACGTATGGTTATACGTTATCGCGTTGATGGCATCCTGCGGGATGTGGTAGAACCACCGCGTGCGCTCGCAGGACGTATCGCTGCAAGAATCAAGGTAATGGCGCGTCTCGATATTGCCGAGCGTCGTGTACCGCAGGACGGGCGCATCAGCCTGCGGCTGGCAGGACGGATGGTAGACGTGCGTGTGTCCACCCTGCCCACCTATTACGGTGAAAGGGTCGTCATGCGTATCCTGGAAAAGGAGCAGGGGCCGTTGACGCTGCAACAGATCGGTATGCCCTCCGACATCAGTGCCGGATTTACAGACCTGATTCGATCACCCCATGGCATCTTTCTGGTCACCGGGCCGACCGGCTCCGGCAAGACCACGACACTGTACGCGGCCCTGCAGCAGGTACGCAGTGCCGAGGTGAATATAATCACTATAGAAGATCCGATTGAATATGAACTGCCCGGCGTTGGCCAGATCCCGGTCAACACTAAAACCGGCATGAGTTTCGCGCGCGGCCTGCGCGCGGTGTTACGTCAGGATCCTGATGTGATCATGGTTGGCGAGATTCGAGACCTGGAGACTGCCGAGGTCTCGGTACAGGCCAGTCTGACAGGACATCTGGTCTTTTCCACCCTACATACGAACGATGCAGCTGGCAGTATCACCCGCCTGGTGGATATGGGCGTCGAGCCATATCTGGTGGCGTCCAGTCTGCTCGGCGTGATGGCGCAGCGGCTGGTGCGCAAGCTGTGTGTGACATGCCGCAAGCCACATGCGGCGAATGATGCCGAATGCGAACTGCTCGGTGTGACGGGCAACATGCCCGTGACGATATATTATCCTGGCACCTGTGAGGCTTGTGGTTTTACCGGATACCGCGGGCGTACCGGTATCTATGAACTGATGATAGTCGATGAGGCAATCCGCCAGTTGATACATGACAATCGCGGTGAGCAGGAATTACGCAGGCTGGCCCGTGAACAGGGAATGCGTAGCCTGCGCGCTGACGGAATCGCCAGGGTTTTTGCCGGTGATACCAGTCTGGCCGAGGTACTGCGGGTAACCCAGGTTTGATATGGCCGCTTTTGAATACCGTGCCCTCGATGCGAACGGACGTTCCCGCAAGGGAGTATTAACCGGTGAGTCGCCGCGCCAGGTCCGTGCCTGGTTACGCGGCCAGGGCTTGTTTCCTTTGGAGGTACAGGAAGTTGCGGAGCAGGGTGTCTCTCAGGGTATCGTCTGGTCGGGACGTTCAGTCTCTGCAGCGGATCTGGCACTGATGACACGCCAGTTGGCCACGCTGGTCCGTGCGGGCATGCCGCTGGAACAGGCCTTGCGCGCTCTGGGAGAACAGGTCGGTCGTCGTCAGTTACAATCTGTCATTACCGGAGTGCGAGCGCATATTACGGAAGGACTCTCGTTGGGCGAGGCCTTGTCCCGGTTTCCGGCCACGTTTCCCCAGGTATACCGCGCGATGGTCGAGGCCGGAGAGGCCAGCGGGCGGCTGGATGAGATCCTGGATCGGCTCGCTGACTATACCGAGGAGCAGCAATACCTGCGTCAGAAACTCGGTATCGCGCTCATCTACCCGGTGTTGCTGACACTGGTTGCGATTTCCATCGTCACGACCTTGCTTGCCTATGTCGTTCCCGAGGTGATCCGGGTATTCGAACAGACAGGCCAACAATTACCCTTATTGACGCGTGGACTGATCGTGTGCAGTGACTTTGTCCGCAACTACGGAGTATATCTGGCGATTTCCATAGTGGCCCTGGTCGCAGTACAGACTTGGTTGCTGCGGCGACCGGCAGTGCGTTTCCAGCGTGACCGGTTTTTGACCCTGTTGCCGTTTATCAATCACCTGTTGCGCACGATACATACGGCCCGCCTGTCCCGGGTACTGGCGATCCTGACCGGCAGTGGTGTGCCCTTGCTCGAAGCACTGCGTATTGGCGCACAGGTGATCGGCAATGTGCCGGTACGTGATGCCGTGTTTGAGGCGGCGGTAGCGGTGCGTGAAGGCGGGCGCCTGCATGAATCGTTAAAACGGTCTGGTTATTTTTCACCCCTGTTTGTACATATGATCGCCAGTGGTGAGGACAGTGGTGAACTGGATAATATGCTTGATCGCGCCGCCACCCATCACGAACGTGAACTGGCATCAACGGTCGCGGCGGCAACGGCGCTGATAGAACCGTTGCTGATCCTGCTGATGGGCGGCATTGTACTGGTCATCGTGCTCGCAATATTGTTACCGATATTTGAGCTGAACCAGCTGGTAGGTTTATAGGCAGGACGACTGCAAGATGAAAGGAGACAGAGACGTGAATAGATTGAATACCGCTTGCCGCCAACCTGGCAGGACAATGCGCGGTTTTACCCTGATTGAACTGATGGTGGTCGTGGTCATCCTCGGCATACTCGCGGCCGTGGTGGTGCCGAGGGTAATGGACCGGCCGGAACAGGCGCGCATCAGTGCCGCACAAAGCAATATCCGTGCTATCCGCTCTGCACTGGACATGTACAAGCTGGACAACCACAGTTATCCATCTACCGATCAGGGCTTGCAGGCCCTGTCAGAGCGGCCGACCTCAGAGCCAGTAACGCAAAACTGGAACCGCTATATGGAGAAGGTCCCTCAGGACCCGTGGGGCAAACCGTTTCTATATCTGCAACCGGGCAAACACGGCGATGTGGATGTATTCAGTCCTGGCCCGAACGGTCGCAGTGGCGATACGGATGATATCGGTTCCTGGGATCTGTGAGACCCGGTTCCGCTGACAACAGATCAAGGCCGATGCTGTTGCCGGTGTTACGCCTTCAATACGGTTTTACCCTGCTTGAATTACTGGCGGTCATTACCATCATTGCCGTGTTGTCTGGTCTGGTTGTGCCAATGCTGGGCAGTAACGCCGATCGTGATGCCGCTTCATCTGCACACAGGCTGGCACAGTTAATCAACCAGGCCCGTGAAGAATCGGTTATGTCTTCCCGCATCTGGCAGGTCCGGTTTGATCCGCTAGAACAGAACTATCGGTTTCTGCAACTGGCCGGCAATGAATTTATCGAAGTCTCTACGACACCATTTGCCGGAGAACACGAACTCGATCAGGCACGGCTCGGCAGTCTGGAGATTAACGGCGAACTGGTGCCGGCCGTGGCTGAGGTGTACCTTTTCCCCACCGGTGAACAAGATACGTTCAGACTGGTAGTGCGCGGCGCTGATAATGAATATGTGATCGCCATGGGACCGGTAGGCGAAGCCGGACTGGTAGAACTGTAATGATGATCGCGCAGAGGACACATGAAGGGTTTACCCTGATAGAGATCCTGGTCGCACTCGCCGTCATGGTTATTGCAATGACCGCCTTATGGAAAGGACTCGCACAAGGTGTGGCGGTCAGTCAGGGTATGTCTGATCGGGTGGTCGCACGCTGGGTGGCCGAGAACCGCATAGTTGAACGTCAGGTGATGGATGAGTGGCCGGACCCTCGCGCCTATAACGGCACCGAGCAGATGGGTGGCCGCACCTGGTACTGGCAGGAACAGATTGCCACAACTGGTCAGGACAACCTGCGCAGCATCACCGTCAGTGTCGGGCTGGAGGCAGAATCCGCGTTGATCAGTCTGCAGGGATTCCTGCATCGATCGGAGGCGACCACGCTGTCTGTCGGCGGACAATCAACCGGTATGCGAGCTGGTGGATGAAACAACGTTCCCGCCAGTCTGGCATGACACTGCTGGAGATCCTGGTCGCGCTGACCATTTTTATCCTGATAGCCGGTGCGGGTTACACCGGTTTGCAGCAGGCGATCTCAATCGAGGATGGCCTGCAACAACAACGCCATTTCTGGCGGCGGCTCGACAGTGTGATGGTGTTAATTCAGCAGGATCTCGACCAGGCCCGAAACCTGGGTCAGAGGATCCCTCTGACCTCGACCCGTCCGTTTGCGGGTGCGGGCACAGCGAATACGGGCACAGAGGGCGAGTTGATGCTGTTTACCCGCGGTGGTCATGCCTCGTACAGCAGCGGTCTGGTCAGTCCACATCTGCGCGTGGCGTATCGATTACGTGAGGGCAAACTCTACCGTGTCAGTTGGCCGCGCCTGAATATGCCGGAAGATGAGCGAGGTGACGAGGCAGAGTTGACAGCGAATATCGCCAGCTTGCAACTGCGCTACCTGGATAATACACACCAGTGGAATTCGAACTGGCCTGTGGGGCCGGTTACCGCCACACAATCCGCCATGCCGCGGGCGGTAGAATTGACGCTGGAGCTGGATAACGGACAAATTTATGAGCGTGTATTTCATGTCGGCCTTACATACTAATCCCCTGCACAAGCAGTCCGGTGTAGCGCTGATCACAATCCTACTGATTGTGGCCTTGCTGACTGCCATCGTCAGTCGCATCGGACTCTCAGGTCAGCTCTGGGTCCGCCAGGTGGAAAATGGCAATGCACTTGCGCGTGCCAGGCAGGCGACAGTGGCGGCGCAATTATGGGTGGCCAACATACTTGAACAGGACACCAATGCCTATGATGGTGCAGATGACATCTGGGCGCAGATCTTGCCCCCCATCCCGGCAGGGTGGGGCATCCTGTCTGGACGCATTGAGGACATGCAGTCGCGGTTCAATCTGAACAATCTGATTGATGCAGAAGGCAAGGTAAATGGACAGGCGTTGCAGCAGTTCGAGCGACTGTTGCAGATACTCGAACTTGATGCCGGTATTGCCCAGTCCGTGACAGACTGGATAGATATCGATGGTAGTCCTTCCGGACCCTGGGGTGCTGAAGATGTGTTTTATATCGGTCTGGAGACGCCTTATTTTTCGGCAAACCGTCCGTTTGAGGATGTGGCCGAACTTCGACTGGTCCGCGGCGTCGACAGTGATGTCTGGCAAAAGCTGGCACCGTTTGTCTGTGCGCTGCCGGAGCTGACGATGCTGAATATCAACACGGCCAGCACCGAGGTTCTGGCGGCGACGGTGATTGAATGGGACCTGTCTGGTCAGGCTATGACAATGGCAAAACAATGGACGGATGTGATTAGCAAGCAACCGGTAGCGGATCAGGCCGCACTTGCCGAGCGGCTGCTCGGAGACCGTGAAAAACCGGTTCCACCGGGGCTGCAGACAGTGACCCGCTACTTTCTGGCACATACACAGCTGAATTTTGATAATGTTGAGTACCGTGTAAGTTCGCTCTACCGCCGTAATGAAGGTAAGGCAGAATTATTGAGACAAAACCGGGAACTGTTATAAATGACGTGCACAGGTAATAATTATTTATGAATATACGTGGCGAATACTGGTGGGTCCGCCTGCATGCGCAAGGGATAGACTGGGCGCAGTGTTATAGCAGTGAACCCGTACCGCGTCAGTATGGACAGTCACACCGGCTAGATAATCTGCCGGCACCGGTCGCTGCTAGGCTGGTGCTGTGTGTGCCGGGTGAGCGTGCCCGTATCCATCGGGTCAACATACCCACGAAAAATCGCAAACGCCTGCTCGGTGCCTTGCACTACGCGCTTGAGGACCAGCTGTTACATGATGCGGCTGATTACCATCTGGTGCCCCTGTGGTCTGATCGTGGCGTGACCGGTATACCGGTTATCGTTACCGAACATCAGTACATCAAAGGCTTGCTACAACAATGCAGCGCGTCCGGCTGGAATGTCCTGTTACTGCTGCCGGATTATCTGGCGATAGCGGCACCTGCGCCGTCCGTCTGGTTTATCGAGGCGAGTGCTACGCCCTTGCTGCTGCGCAGACCCGGATGTGATGGTGCCGTGTTGCTGGGTGAGATCGGGTCGCAGATCCCCGGCATGTTGTTGCTGGCGCTCGAACAGGAAACGCAACAACCGGAAAAACTGGTCGTGCGTGTGTGCAGCCCTGAACAATACAAGACTATCACCGGCTGGTCCGAACAGCTGGCATCCCGGAATATCCGGCTTGAGGTCGTTCTGGAAGAAGCTGCGCGTGGACAGTGGCTTGCACGTCAGCCATTGCCTGATCAGCAACTCAGTCTGCTGACCGGACCGTATACTGTTGATGATCGCCAGTGGAAAGACCTGCGCCGGTTTCTGCCGCTAACAGCGATGCTGGGTGTACTGATACTCGTCAGTATCGTGCAGTGGTTTGTTGCCGGAGCCAGATTACAGTCGGAATATGATGAGTTACAGCAATCGATAAATGCAACCTATATGCAGGCCTTCCCTGGAACAAATAATCTGGTAGATCCACGTTTCCAGATGGAGCAACAATTACAGGAACTTGCCCGGGATAACAGCAATGCGGGTAATGGCCAGGATTTTCTGGCGCGTCTGCAAAATATTGCTGATCAGCTCGCTGCCAGTCCTGACAGCCAGTTATACAAGGTCAGTTTTGATGGCAGCAGTATCACTGTCGAGGTCAGTGTGCCGGATTACGAAGCGCTCGATCGACTCCAGGGCCAGTTTGCTACCAGGGGGGGTGTTGATATCGAAAATGCAGAGCTGAAAAACGGCCGTGTGTTTGGACGGATCCGTCTGCGAGGTCAGGCATGACAAACAAACTAATGTATATACAGTGGTGGCAACAGCGCGCACAGCGCGAGAAACTAGTGTTGGCGTCCGCAGCAGTGATGCTGGTAATGGTGATTTTGTATTTGCTGGTCGAGCCAATGCTGCAGAGGCGTGTCCAACTTGAGGCGGATATCCCTCGACTGCGTGAGGACCGCGTCTGGATGCAGGACAGTCTCCAGCAGGTAGAACAACTGCGCGGTGGCAGTATCGCAGAGGGCGAAGACAAGTCCGCACTGACGATAACACTGGTTGAGGAATTATTGCACGCGGCCGGTATTCATACCCAAGTTACCGAGCTGAAACCGGCGTCCGGTCAGTCGGTCACAGTCCGCTTCGACGCAGTGGCCTTTTCCAGCCTGATGGAATTTCTGTTACAACTGCGTACTCGTAGCACCGCCCGTCCTGTGTTGGCCAGTATCAGTCGTATAGCAGATAAGGACGGCATGGTTGAGGCCGCGCTGACGATTGCCCCTGCCGGAAATCCATGACAACCTCCAGGTTGGGCCTGTTGATTGCCGGCCTGTTTGCGTTTGTGCTCACGCTGTTTGTAAACCTTCCGGCCGACAGGTCGTTCTCCCTGTTCAGGGGAATGATACCGGGTGCAGTCAATTGGCAACGAGTAAGCGGTACGGTCTTTCATCCCATCTTCCATCAGGTAACTATTCGTCTCGCTGAGGGGCGTATGCTCCAGATTGACGGTGTCGACATCGTGATTTCACCCTTGCAATTATTGCCGGGAGGCAAGGGCCTGAAGACAGAAGTAACGCTCGCAGGTGGGAATACAATTGCCTGGATCAAACCGGGACTCGGGGGGTGGCAGTTGCGCTCTGTAACAGGGGATCTGTTTCTCTACCACCTGGCGGATCTATCACCGTTCGTGGGCGGTCTGGGAGTAAACGGACATGTCAGTTTTAAAGGGAGCGATATCACCGGTGATTACCAGGGCCTGTTGTTCAGCGGGGAGTTGGGAATCAGTATTGTCGACATGCAATTGAAACAACTGGATGCCAGCGGACCACTTGGTAATTATACCGCCGACTTGCGCATCATGGATGGTACGGTACAGGGCAATGTCGCGACATCATCAGCAGATGCCCGTTTGCACCTGCAAGGACAACTTATACTGAAATTGTCTGAACGAACGGCCGGGTTTACCGGTGATGCCGCCGTATCAGACTCCGCTCCGTCCTCCGTGTACGGCATATTGCCATTGCTCGGACCGATTGAAAACGGCCGCGCACGCATAAATTGGCAGACACGTTTGTAAAGCTGCAATGAGTTACACCGGCCTGTTTCCCCGCGAGACAGGCCGCATCTGTTGTATTTCAAACCTGTCATCCGCAATCGTCATCTTTTTGTCATCTTAGGTTAATCATTCTGTCACAGCTCACCAATAGGATTTCACTGCCAAAAGTGGAAGTCCCGTGTTGCTGTAGATAGCGCCGATATCCACCTGTTAGCAATTGATGGTTTGCACCGCCTCGTGGTGGTGCGCTCTGATGAACCTAAGGATGAGAAATAGATAATGAAAAATCGCCAGGATTTGACCGGTATCCCGCAGACAATCATGAAACTGATCGCAGTGGTAATTGCTGCGAATATGATCGCCGCACCTGTATTTGCCCAGAAGATAGAGGAACTCGTTGTACGTGGACGTGCGGCACTTGAAGGTAGCACCGCCTCTGTGCTGAGTGTGCAACGTGAAGCCACCACAGTAACCGAGGTCAGCGGTGCGGAAGAATTCCTGCGACTGGGAGACAGCAATGCGGCCGAGACGCTGGAGCGGGTAACAGGTCTTACGGTTGAGGATGGTAAGTTTGTCGTAATACGTGGACAGCCAAAGCGTTATACATCTACGTTGTTTAACGGTTCACAACTACCAAGTCTTGACCCCATCCAGCAGATCACGCCGCTGGATCTGTTTCCCTCCGGTGTGCTCTCCAGTATTGCAGTACAAAAGGCCTATACGGCAGACCGTGCCGGTTCGTTTGGTTCTGGTCAGGTCCAGTTAAGCACCAGTGGCCTGCCGACCGGAGAGTATGTCGACCTGAAGGTGGGTACCGGTCTGAACGCAAATCGTGATGGTGAGGATCTCGGGTTTGCCTCTGGCAGCGACAGGTGGGGTGGTGTGAATAGCATACTCAAGCTACCTGCAGAGGTTGCTGAGGTCCAGGATGCAGGTACCATCATCGCCAGCCTGCCGCAGTCACAGCAGATTTCACTGGCGCAAGGTTTTTCCGAAACGCTGACGCCGATCCCGACAAAGCGTAATGATCCGGACAAGAGTTTTTCACTGTCGGCGGCCAAACGTTATGACGAGAATACGTGGGCAAATGGCACATACGGCGCCAGCATAAATTTTGACTATGGTCAGAACCTGCGGATGGAAGAGGAAGATAACCTGCTGCTGCGTCTGGGCAGTCAGGAGGCCCTTGAAATACAGGATGATTACCATACCAGCCGCACACGCCTGAATACCACACTGGGTGGTTTATTTGCGCTGACCGGTGATTGGGATATGCACCGCGTCAAGAGCAACACCTTCTGGGTCAGGGATACGACGGAAAAGACCGTGGTTGATGAAGGCCTGTTTCAACCGAGTAATACTGAATGGTTACGCCGATTCACGCTGGAGTTTGAACAACGTGAATTGCTTATGCAGCAGTTCACAGGCTTTCATGATTTTGAAACAATCAAGATTGACTGGCGCCTGCTGGTTTCCGACGCCACCCGTGAGTTGCCTGATCGTCGCGAATACCAGCTGGAAAACACACGGATAGACGGTAGCGGTACCTACTTTATGGATCCGGGTGGTGTGAATCTGGTACGTAATTTCAGTAATGTAGATGAAGAGACATTCAGCACGGGTGCCGATGTGACCCTGCCGTTTACGCTCACTGAGAACCTGGTAACCAATTTCAAGGCCGGTGCTGACTACGAATTCCGTGATCGCGTGTCGGAAATCAGGCAGTTCGGGTTTGCCACTACCGGCAGTCTGTTCCGCCCGATAGAGGCCGTGTTTACTGATGCGGAGATTGCGCGGAATGTCAATTTCACCGAATTTGGTGGTGTGGCCAATGACTATCTGAGTGAGGTGGAAATCATCGGTGCCTATGGTCAACTTGATTTTGAAATGCCGGAGATGTTCCGTGTGGTGGCTGGCCTGCGTTATGAGGACGCCAGTTTCCAGGTGCGTACATTCGAGTCCGGCGGTGCGGCCGCAGCAGTACCTGTAGACTCGGGTTTTGATCAGAACGAGGTATTGCCATCTCTCGTCGGTAGCTGGTTCCTGTCCGAAGATTCCCAGATCCGGGCAGGACTTACCCGTTCATTGGCCTACCCGGCAACGGTTGAAGTGTCGAACACGGTTTTTATTGATACTGAGGCTGACGAACAGTTTCTCGGTAACCCGCATCTGCAACCAACCGTGATTGACAGTGCTGACCTGCGTTGGGAATGGTATCCCACCGCGAGTGAAGCACTGACGATAGGTGCGTTTTACAAGGACTTCACGGATCCAATCGAGCGCCGGTTTACACCGATTGCCGGTGCGGGTGAGATCATCTCCTTTATAAATGCAGATAGTGGTGAGGTAAAGGGCCTGGAATTGAATACCTATATCAGTCTGGGTCGTCTCAGTCAATCGCTGGAATTATTCGATCTCGGTGGAAATTTCGCCATCCAGGATTCCGAGGTTGAAATCACCACAATTGATGCCTCAACCAATCCAGTACGTCGAATGACAGGGCAGCCGGATACCTTGCTGAACATGCAACTGGGTTATACAGGTGATGAGCATATTGTACGGGTCAAATTTGGCCGAGTGGGCGAACGTCTGATCACTGCGGGTATTGAGGGTATACCGGATGAGTTTCTTGAGCCGCGTATGGATATCGGCATGAAATGGTCGTGGTCACCACTTAACTGGCCGGGTATGGAACCGCTGACCGTCAGTCTTGAACTTGAAAATCTGCTTAACGATGCCTACGAGCGCACCCAGGGTGAATTCATAACCCGCACCTACAAGACCGGTGCGACAGGCTCGCTCAGTCTGAAATGGCGCTTTGAATAACGCCGCCAGACTTACAGATACCGGATAAATCATAGAGATGCTTTACTACAAAATGGAGTCTACACAAATGGCGATGTTCTATAAATTTACCAAGATATGTACGCTGGGGCTGGTCATGGCCACCCTGGGTGCCTGCAGCGGCAGTCTGAGCGATGCGGGTACAGAAGCCGCAAGCACGAGTTCTGGTGGTTCCGCAGGCAGTTGTGCCGCGGGTACGCTGGCATCAACAAAGGTGACGGTTTACGGCAAACAATTCCCTGTTTGCGTCATTACCCAGGATATTACCAGCAATACGCTCCTGACCAACACGCATGTCTATGTGTTGCAAAACACAATAAGTGTAGGTGATGGTGGGCAGGCAGGCGGGCCGAGCGGCACCAAAAATGCCGTGTTAACATTGCAGCCGGGCACACAGGTTTACGCTGTCACCAACGCATTGGCCTCACTGGTTGTTACCCGCGGTTCGCGTATTGAGGCACGAGGCACGGCGGATTTGCCAATTATCATGGGTGCAGTCACAGCGACCGGTCTCGGCGCTGCGCTGCAGATTACTGATGACCCGGCCAACCTGAATACCCGTGGTGCGTGGGGCGGGCTGGTGCTGAATGGCAAAGGTATCAACAACCGTTGTGTCAATGGACTGGGCGGTGGCGAGCTTGCAACCGAGGCGGCACCTACAGGTGTCACCCGTTTTATGGGTTGTACAGATAATAAAGACAGCAGCGGTACAGTCGAGTATGTCATTATTGCCGAATCCGGTCTGCTGTTCCGCCCTGGGCAGGAAGTACAAGGCCTGACGATCGAAGCGGCTGGAAGCAATACCCGGATCAATTTCCTGCAGATTCTTGGTTCGAATGATGACGGTGTGGAGTGGTTTGGTGGAGCCGCGAGTGCTTCAAATGTTGTAGTGAATGGCGCTGATGATGACGGTATCGATTTTGATGAGGGCACCCAGTTAACAGTGCAAAATGTGCTGGTTGTTCAGGGCGCCACATTTGGTGATATGGGTATTGAGGCCGACACTGCCGGTCCGAGTAACGATGCCGAGCCGGTTTCAAATGTCCATTTTATCAATGTGACCATCCTCGGTAATGACGGATCCACGGCGGTTACCGCCGGCGCACACATCAAAGTCGGTTTTGGCGGTGCATTCTGGCGCACGGCCTTTCTGGATAACACACTGGCCGGTGGCAAATTTGATACCGGCTGTTTTGATATGGATAATCAGATAGACCGGTTTACCGCCTTCCGTGATGTGGCGGTCAATTGTGTCAATGGCACCATCGTGCCGCCCGGGTTTGGTGTTGCGAGCTCTACCCCGGCCAATCTGGCGGTAAACTTCTTTAATGGCGGGGACGATGAGGCGGGAGCGGTATCTGCCGATCGCCGCGATTTTACGCTGTTCGCCGGCACTATTAATCCGAATACGCTGGCAGTCGATCCGGGTGTTGCCCCGAATAATACCGCACCGCTACCTCCATCGGTTAATGGTAACCCAATCGGCAACTATTTTGGCGCAGTAAACCCGGCCTCGGGCAATCCGGACGGAAATCCGAACAATAATGGCGTAGGTGGTGGACCGTTCTGGGACGGGTGGACCTACATCAATTCGCTAGTGGACGGTAACTTACCTGGCGCGAACTTTCACCCGCTACAGGCTGAAATCCAGTCCGGTGTAATCAACCCCTGAAAATGTATCAAGGAGGCCACCAGCCGGTGGCCTCCTGATCTCCCCCTCGGGGCGGCGGACAGGCCGCCCCTTTCTTTTATAATTAATACTGTATTCCTATCATCGCAGATCCAAAGTTGGCTTCGCCGTTTTGCAAATCAAATTCCCTGCCTCTCCAGATGAGGCTGAACGACAGGAATACCGGCATACTGAACTGGCCGAAACCAAGTGTAATACCCGTTGCCAGATCCTGGACGAAGCGGCGTTTTGCTACCGATTGACTGTTTGCAAAGGTATTGCCATCCAGAAAGATATTATGTGCAACGGCACGACCCTGAACCTCGGCATACAGCATCCAGTCAAAACTGCCCCTGCGCACGGCTATATAACTGTTTGCGCCGGACAGTCCTGGCTGAATGCGCAGCGGAACATCCTGCAGAGGCAGGTATTTGCCAATCCGGATGGCCGTGCCGATGGCGACATCGGTAAATACATTGCCAATATTCATCCCCAGTCTGGGGATGAATCCGGCCTGCAAAGTCGTGGTATCAAGCAGGGGTATAAACCAGCTACGACGGTAGCGGGCCAGCAACGCCGGCTCGTTGCGTAACTGGTTGTCCCAGCCAGCTGGTTTCGGGTCATCGATAATACTATGTATCAGTTTTTGTCCCGGTTCCCCCAGTGCCAGTGGGCCGACGATTCCAATATTGATGGAAAAGTCCTCTGCCATTCCTTCGTTACGTGTATTGACTGACAATTCCCCGTATAGCCAGCCGGCATAGGGGCGATCCTGCAACTGCGGCGCACTATCCACATAATATTCAGGCGTATAGATATTCTGGCCGAGGGCAAATTCAGTGTGGTGTATTGTCTCGCCACCGCTGACAGTCAGCAGTTCACCGAGCCGGGTAATCCAGTGACTATGATCGTCATGCGACAGTCCATATGCAATTCTGACGCCATTTGAATAGTGCCTGTCCTGACCACGCGGAGCATAGATATCATTTTCGGCAACAACGGACAGATATTGTTGTCCCTGTTCTGACATAACCGGCATGGTTATGGTCGCCAGTACTAGAACAGGGATTAAGAAACGGGATGTTGATCTGTATCGAGTCGAAATCATTGCAGCCATTGCTTGTGGATTAATGTGATTGTCATATAGATGTAATAATGAAACCGTATAAAGCTAATGTTATATGGTTACTAATGAGTGAGTATGCGCTACAAAATCCTGTTGATTACCTTGTTATTGGCAGCTGTACAGACAGTGTCAGCGTCCAGCACCGATACTATCAATACTACAGTCGTCAAATCCAGCGTGTTAACTCGCTGTGAGGCGCCCGTTGAATTCAGCGACAGGCATCAGTATGTGGCGCTAGAAACAGTCCCGGGCTCAGCCAAAATCGACCCGGTATACATTTCACTGATATTGCAAGCGGACAATCATTATGCGGTTTTTGCGGGGGCGGAACTGGTCGGGGCTGACAGTAATCCGGTCAACACCCAGCCTGAAGAAAAGACGGTGCATCTGGTGCTGGATAATGGTTCAGGTATGGAGCATTTCCTGTTTGTGCTGAATCCGGACAACTCAGGTGAACTACTGTGGTCGAGCGCTACGGCGAGCGCCCTGACCACATGTACGGCGGAAATTAAGTAGATCTGGAGTAAACCGGCAGAATTATCGGGATTCCAGGCTGGCAATTCCGCGGCGGGCGATGTTTTTTACCGGTTCCGGTTTACCCGATGTCAACTCGGCGTACGGGTTATTTTTCAGATCGAGAATGCGCTGGTATACCTGCTGGGCCTTCGTCGCATTGCCTGATTTCTGGTAAACATAGGCGAGATTAAGAAGGGCGTAGGGGTCATCCGGATTATTTTCCAGTATCGTTAGCAGACCCTGTTCAGCATCAGCGTATTTTCCGCTGGCAATCGCATCAGCCTGGTAGGAGCCACTTTCCTCGCTATAGCCAACTGAGGAATACCCGGCCAGGCCCAGTAACATAATAAAAACGACAGTTTGAAATTTCATGACATCACCCTCCATCAAAAAGAAACCATAAAAAAAGACAGAATTACCCGAAACATACTTTTGTTACAGTTTCATTACAGTTGTGACTATTATATTACTTGCACGGAAAAGTATTGTTAAACTTTTATGACAGTTTTTCCGGTAATATACAGAGAAAATTCTTGCCCTTTAAGACATGAGCCATCATGGAGGTTCCAGGTCTCACGCTGTGTGACCGGGATGATAAGTAACCAACGCCAGCCTGAATTAACTACGGACAACTGTTCTCAGCAATCCGTCGATCTGGCGCCCTGAACTGACTGGAGAGTAAACAATATGGTGCAGACAGACAGTATAATTTTCCCGAATACTGGCTTATGTAACACTTGTGTCATTATCCAGACATAGACTTGCACCATGTCAGTAAGTAAAACCGAATCATTTATACCCGACTTCAACGATGCTGCCGCGAGGCGTTATCGCAATTACCGCATGGTCAAGGATGTGGTGATTCGTTATCTCATGGCGGTCGGTGGTATCAGTGTGATTGGGGCGATAGTAATGATTGCCCTCTATCTGGTCTGGGTGGTTATCCCCTTGTTCCTGCCGGCGCGCATGGAACAACTGGCTGCATACACAGTACCTGGTGGTACAGACCAGGAAACACTCCACTACGCGCTGGAGGAACAGCACGAAGTGGGTATGCGTATTACCCGTCAGGGCAATCTCCTTTTTTTTCACACGACAACTGGCGAGATCATCAACACGGAATCCGTTTTGACTGACAAGCGTCGAAGTATCCGTTCGTTTGCTGCCGGAGATCCGGCGCAACATCTACTGGTATTCGGTCTGGATAACGGGACGGTGATATTGCGCGGGCATCAATATACTGTCACCTACCCTGATGATAAAAGATTGATCACCCCTGGCGTATACAGTCTGTTCGACGGCAAACCTGTCAGTCTTGACCAGGCTCGCAAGCCTCTGTTGCTGGTGGCAGGTCAGACCGATACCACACAGACGACTGTGGCCGCTGTAACTGAAGATAAAAGGCTTCTACTGGTCAATCTGGAATTACAGACTGGATTTCTGGGCGAAGGTGAGACCTTGAACCGGATCGAAACTGAAATACCAATCAACTTCAATACCAGCATTACCCATCTTGTTATTGACGTTGAACAGCGTGAACTCTACTTCACTGATGACAGGGGCTGGTTATATTCGTACGATATCAGTGACAAGTCTGTACCGCTTTTGCTGGAACGGGTCAGGGTTTCCACTGACAACAATGGTATTTCCGCACTCGAATTTCTGAGTGGTGGTATATCAATAATTGTAGGTAAAACTGACGGGACGATATCTCAATGGTTCCCGGTCCGCGACGCTGACAATAATTATACCTTGCAGAATGTGCGTAATTTCGAATCTCAGGATGCACCGATAACCAGTGTGGTTCCGGAGTATTTCCGCAAAGGATTGTTAGCCCTTGATGGGGCAGGTAATCTCGGGATATACCACGCCACCGCCCATCGTACGGTAAAGCTCGAAAATGTGAATTCAGGTCCAGCCGGCAAGCTGGCCGTTGCGCCCCGGGCAAACGCGCTGCTGATAGAGGGCGAGGGAGGCAATCTGCAGTACTGGGACCTTGAAAACAGGCACCCTGAAGTATCATGGAGTTCCTTGTGGGGCAAGGTCTGGTATGAGAGCCGTGGCCAACCTGAGTATATCTGGCAATCTTCCTCGGCCAGCAGTGATTTTGAACCGAAATTCAGTCTTACCCCGCTCGCATTTGGCACGTTGAAGGCCTCATTTTATGCGATGTTGTTTGCGATTCCGCTCGCGATTATGGGTGCCATATATACCGCGTATTTCATGTCGCCGGGTATGCGTAACATAGTCAAACCGACTATTGAGATTATGGCCGCACTGCCGACCGTGATCCTCGGGTTTCTGGCAGGTCTGTGGTTTGCGCCGCTGGTAGAGGCCTATCTTACAGCTATGTTCCTTATGTTTTTAATGATACCTGCGGCCGTGTTACTGACGGCCTGGGTCTGGGGCAGGTTGCCTGAGTCTTTTCGACTGAGGGTGCCGGCCGGTTCGGAGGCGATGATCCTGATCCCGGTCATCATGCTGGTGACTACTGTGGTATTTGGTTCGAGCAAGACGCTGGAGTTGTGGTTGTTTGACGGAAATCTACCACTGTGGATGAGCCAGCAATGGGGAATCACCTATGATCAGCGCAATTCGTTTGTAGTCGGCATTGCTATCGGGTTTGCAGTCATACCAACGATATTTTCCATCAGTGAAGATGCAATATTCGGGGTGCCGAGGCACCTGACCACCGGTTCACTGGCACTGGGTGCAACACCCTGGCAGACGATGGCACGGGTGATCCTGTTGACTGCCAGCCCAGGTATTTTCTCGGCCGTGATGATCGGTCTCGGTCGAGCGGTAGGCGAGACCATGATAGTGGTAATGGCAACCGGTAATACCGCCATTATGGATTTGAACATGTTCCAGGGTTTTCGCGCCCTTTCGGCTAATATAGCGACCGAGATGCCAGAATCAGAACTGGGCAGTACACACTACCGTATCCTGTTTCTCGCTGGTCTCGTCCTGTTTGTAGCAACCTTCATGTTTAATACCGTGGCTGAAGTCGTCAGACAGCGGCTGCGCCAGAAATACAGTTCATTATGACGAGCAGATTAAAATTATGGTTTGATTCCGGCGCACCCTGGATATGGCTGAATGCAGGAGCGGTCAGCGTATCCATACTGCTGGTGGTGGGACTGCTGACACTGATAGCGGTCAGGGGGCTGGGACATTTCTGGCCAAAGTCGATCGCGGAGTTTGAATATCTGGATGAGACGGGCGCAAACGTACACATCATCGGTGAGATGGTCGAGCATGAAAGTGTGCCACGTGCGCGAATGGTGGACAGTGATACACGCATACCGGTAGACGCAGACTTTATCGAACGTTATTTGATCAAAACAGGTAATCGTGATCATCTCGGCATAGACTTCCGCTGGGTAATTGCCCCGGCCATGAAGAACGTTCTGTACCCGAATCAGTTAATGGCGATCGAACGTCGCGAATGGGGTAATCTTTATGGTTACCTGGTTGCGGTAAACAAGGACGGCCAGGTAGAGGTCACTGATCCGTCTTTGTTGTGGGACAAGCTGATGCAGGTGACAGGCGAAACCACAGCCTTGCATGAGGCGATAGAACATATAGAGAAAGACCTGATAGGTGATATCAATTATGAAATTGAGCGCTTACGGCTAATGGAAAATCGTCTTGCCCAGTCTGCACCTGAAGATCTGGCAGAGATTCGGCTGGCGGAAACGGAGTTGCAGCAGCAATATAATACCCATACCGAAGAGTTGGCCAGGCTCTATACCCAGCTTGGCAGTTACAGCATTACCGCAAGACTGTCGGACGAGACGGAGGTGGAGCTACCACTGGCGCAGGTTGTCAGGGCCTATCAGCCTAATGCAATGTCAGTATTTGCGAAGGTCCGGTTTTATCTGGAAAAGTTGTGGGAGTTTGTTTCCGACGAGCCGCGCGAGGCCAATACCGAAGGCGGTATATTCCCGGCCATTTTTGGTACGGTAATGATGGTGCTGATAATGTCGGTGATGGTGACACCGTTTGGCGTCATTGCTGCCGTGTATCTGCGCGAATATGCGCGGCAGGGGATGCTGGTACGGATTATCCGAATTGCTGTGAATAACCTCGCCGGTGTACCGTCAGTTGTTTATGGTGTATTTGGTCTCGGATTTTTTGTCTACTTTATCGGTGGCAACATAGATGAATTGTTTTACTCCGCGTCGCTGCCATCACCGACATTCGGGACACCGGGACTGTTGTGGGCCTCATTGACACTGGCCATCCTGACCGTACCGGTGGTCATCGTCTCGACTGAGGAAGGTCTCTCCCGTGTTCCCAGATCAATTCGTGAAGGCAGTCTGGCGCTCGGTGCCACCAAGGCGGAGACGCTGATGCGAACCGTGCTGCCGATGACCGCTTCCGCGATGATGACCGGTCTGATTCTGGCTATTGCACGTGCTGCAGGCGAGGTTGCCCCATTGATGCTCGTCGGCGTGGTCAAACTGGCGCCTTCGTTACCACTGGACGGCAATTTCCCGTATCTGCACCTGGAACGCAAGTTCATGCATCTGGGTTTTCATATTTATGATGTGGGTTTCCAGAGCCCGAATGTCGAGGCCGCCAGACCGCTGGTCTATGCAACAGCCCTGTTACTCGTATTAATCATCATATTTTTAAACTTGGCAGCCATCCATATTAGAAATAAGCTAAGGGAGAAGTACCGTGCCTCCGAGCAGCACTAGTCAGGTCAGCAAGAGCGATATGAGCCAGAAAGAAGAAAAGCCACGTGATGTGCGCACACATGCGATAGACCCGGACATCATCCGCAAAACCGCCAACTGTGCACTGCTCGAAAACGAGAAGATATGCATCGAAGTGAAGGATTTTTCCTTTTACTACGGCAATAACCAGGCGCTGAAAACTATCAATCTGAAGATTCCCGAGAAAAGGGTGACCGCGTTTATCGGCCCGAGTGGATGCGGTAAATCAACACTGCTGCGCTGTTTTAATCGGATGAATGACCTGATAGACAACGTCAGGGTCGAGGGTGAGGTGACGTTAGACGACCAGAATATTTATGCCAAATCGGTAAACGTATCCGAATTGCGCCGTCGTGTTGGTATGGTATTCCAGAAGCCGAACCCTTTTCCCAAGTCGATTTTTGAAAATGTCGCCTATGGACTGCGTATCCAAGGTATAAAGAACCGCAAGGTGCTGGAAGAGGTTGTCGAGAAGTCACTGCGTAGCGCCGCACTCTGGGACGAGGTAAAGGACCGGCTGGAGGCCAATGCGATGGGGCTGTCCGGCGGACAGCAACAACGTCTGGTGATTGCCCGGGCAATTGCGATCGAACCGGAGGTGTTGCTGCTGGACGAACCGGCCTCTGCACTCGACCCGATCTCTACGCTGAAGATTGAGGAATTGATCTATGAACTTAAATCGAACTACACAATCGTAATCGTAACGCATAACATGCAACAGGCCGCCCGTGTGTCTGATTATACTGCCTACATGTATATAGGTGAGCTGATTGAATTTAACGATACGAGTACTCTGTTTACCAAACCCTGGCAGAAAATGACCGAGGACTATATTACCGGCCGACACGGCTAGCCTCACGGCGGAGACATAACATGACCAGTATCAATCAGCACATATCCAAACAGTACGGCAATGAGCTTGAAAATATCCGCAGCCAGGTTCTGGCGATGGGCGGTCTGGTTGAACAACAGCTGAACAACTCAATCACCGCGCTGATTGAATCTGATAACGAAGTGGCTGAAAGTGTGATCAAATCGGAATATAACGTGAACCGTTATGAAGTTGCCATAGATGAAGAATGTACCCGTATCCTCGCCAAGCGCCAGCCAGCGGCGGTAGACCTGCGCCTGATCACGGCGATTATCAAGACAATTACCGATCTGGAGCGTATTGGTGATGAGGCAGAAAAAATTGCCAAAATGGCAATTGAGTTGAGTGATAAACAGGCACCGAAGGCCTACTATATCGGCCTGAAGGCGATGGGTACGCTGGTCAGTCATATGGTTCACGATTCACTGGATGCCTTCGCACGGATGGATTCCAGGGCAGCATTGAGGGTTGCGAGCAAGGAGCCGGAATCAGATGATCAGTACGTTGCCATTCTCAGACAACTTATAACCTACATGATGGAAGACCCGCGCAACATTACCAGCTCGATGGACGTTGTCTGGAGCTCGCGCGCGATGGAGCGTATCGGTGATCATGCGCGAAATATCTGTGAATATGTCATTTATTTCGTTGAGGGCAAGGACGTCCGCCATATCAGTATTGAAGAGATGGAGAAGGAAGTTAACTCCTGATGGCATTCGTCAGTAATATCGTATCCGTTCCGGTCTGCGGCTATATAATAAGCGGACATGGAATATTATAAATAATCGATTGCCAGACAATCACTCATGGACAAGTCGAACCTGAACAACCCCGAGTTGTATATTAATCGTGAACTCAGCCTGCTGGAGTTCAACCGTCGTGTGATAGCCCAGGCCAGTGATGAATCAGTACCCTTGCTGGAAAGACTGCGGTTTCTGTGTATAGCCAGCACCAACCTCGACGAGTTTTTCGAGATTCGGGTCTCCGGGATAAAACAGCAGATCAAATATGGTTCAGTGCAGGCAGGCCCGGATAACCTGTCCCCGCTGGAGATCATGACACGGATCAGCCAGACAGCACACACGCTGGTGGAAGAGCAATACCGGGTACTGAATGAGATAATTACCCCGGCACTTGCGAGGGAAAAAATACGCGTACTCCGGCGCAGCTTCTGGTCCCCGGGTGTGGCAAGGTGGGTAAAAAAATATTTTAACAGTAACGTCTTGCCGATTTTGAGTCCGATAGGTCTTGACCTATCACATCCGTTCCCGCGCGTATTGAACAAGAACCTGTATTTTATAATCTCGCTGAATGGAAAAGATGCGTTCGGACGGGAGACAGATCTTGCAATCGTGCAGGCGCCGCGATCATTACCCAGGGTTGTTCCTGTGCCTTCATCACATTCAAATGGCCCCAACGATTTCGTACTGTTGTCTTCAATAATACACGCACATCTCAGCGACTTGTTCCCCGGGATGAAGGCGACAGGTTGTTATCAGTTCAAGGTTACCCGCGATGGTGACCTGTTTGTAGACAGCGAGGAGGTTGATGACCTGTTGCGTGCGCTTGAAGGTGAACTGCCATCCCGACGTTTCAGTGATGCGGTCCGTCTTGAAGTTGCTGACAACTGCCCGGGAGAGCTTAGTTCATTCCTGCTGGCAAAATTCGGACTGGACGAGACAGACCTGTACAAGGTTCACGGTCCGGTAAATCTGCATCGATTGCTCGCCATTATCGATCAGAGTAATCGCCCTGATCTGGTCTATCCAGGTTTTACCCCGGACATCCCTCCGCGATTGCAGAAGAGCAATAATATATTTGATACCCTGCGTAATGGCGACATCCTGTTGTATCACCCGTTCCAGTCGTTTGCCCCGGTGGTGGATTTTCTACGCCATGCCGCCCTCGACCCGAATGTCCTGTCGATCAAGCAGACACTGTATCGTACCGGCGTAGACTCGGCCATCGTCGAGGCCCTGAAGGACGCCGCCCGTATCGGCAAGGAAGTGACGGTAGTAATTGAATTGCTCGCACGTTTTGACGAGCAAGCCAATATTGAGATGGCGAACGAGCTACAGGAAGCGGGGGCCCACGTGGTCTACGGGGTAGTGGGTTACAAGACCCATGCGAAGATGTGTATGGTGGTACGCAGGGAAGGCCGCAATTTACGGCGTTATGTCCATCTGGGTACGGGTAACTATCACTCGCGCACCGCACGTAGCTATACAGATTATGGCCTGTTTACCTGTGACCAGGACATCGGTCTTGATGTAAACCGCCTGTTTCTGCAAATGACCGGGCTCGGTAAGGCGGGCAAACTGAAAAAACTGTTACAGTCCCCATTTACCCTGTTCAAGCGCCTGCTTGAACTGATAGACCAGGAAGCGAAGAGTGCCACAAACGGCAAGGAGGCCAGGATCATCGTCAAGATGAATGCGCTGGTCGATCCGGATCTGATACGTGCGCTGTATCGTGCCTCGCAGGCAGGTGTGAAAATAGAACTGATTATCCGGGGCATATGCTGCCTGCGACCGGGTATCAAGGGTTTGTCAGACAATATTAACGTGCGCTCGATAGTGGGTCGCTTCCTTGAACACACGCGTGTGTTCTACTTTTATCATGGTGGCGATGAGTTGTTGTTCTGTTCCAGTGCTGACTGGATGCCGAGAAATATGCATAACCGGGTTGAGTCCTGTTTCCCGATAGATGAGAAACGTCCGCGCGACCAGATATTGAACTTTGGTTTGCAAAACTATCTGGTCGACAATACCCAGTCGTGGATCATGCAAGCGGACGGCAGTTACAAACGAATGAAACCGGGCAGCAGTAAACCCCGGTCAGCCCAGCAAACGGCACTCGACCATTTCTGCGAATAATTTCCCCACGCGCGCAAGGTTTAACTGACGCGATATTTAAGTGTGTAGTGGATTGACCTGAAATAGTCTTGTTCGGAATCGAGGTCTGTACGTGTCAACGGGTTTTTCTCCAGCCATTTGCGGGCGATGCCCATACTGATGGTTTTGTCCGTTACCTTGATTTTCAATCTGGGTGGTGAGGCGCGCAACCTGCTGCGATTCACTAAAACGGCAAGACGTAACAGTATGCTGAGGCGGATCAGTTGTTCGCGTTCCTCCTTGCCTGTGGTGGTAATCTCGTCCAACGGATATTTGCGACGATGGCATCGGACCAGCATCGCCAGCCGGTTCTGGTCTTGTCGTGAAAACCCGGCCATATCAGAGTTTGCAATCAGATAGGCACCGTGACGGTGATGCTGGGCATGGGCAACAGCCAGACCGATCTCATGGATACTGGCGGCCCACTCGAGATATTTAAGGTCCGATTTGCGATCCAGCCCCCAGTCATCTGCAACCTGGCGGAATAACTGCACCGCAGTGGTTCTGACCCGTCCGGCCTGTTGCATATCAATATTATAGCGTCTGGCCATCTCGTCGATGGTGTTGTCGCGGACATCCTCGTCATGCAAACGGCCTATCAGGTCATATAACAGGCCTTCGCGCAAGGCACCGTCAGAGACGTCCATGCGTTCCAGTTCAAAGGTCTCGAATATGCCACAGAGTATGGCGAGACCACCGGTAAAAACCGGTGTACGGCTGTCTGCCAGGCCGGGCAGGTTCAATCGACTGAGATGGCCTGCACGGATGACCTCGTGTTTCAGGTTCATCAGCGCTGAGCGGGTAATCCCGTTTCGAGACCACCCACGGTTCTGGACGATGCCATTGATAGTCAGGATCGTGCCGGACGAACCAATTGCCTTGCGCCAGCCGATCTTCTTGAAAGTGCCTTCGCTGGACTCGATTTCGTGGCGGACAGCAATGATGGCCTGCTCCATATTCCGCGCCGTGATACGGCCGGAGGCGAAGAAGCGTCGGCTCATATTAACGCAACCAACGTAATGGCTTTCCAGCCGGTAGGTAGCAAAACCCTTGCCGATAACAATTTCAGTACTGCCGCCGCCGATGTCGACTACCATGCGGTTACTGGTATCGTCGTATACACTATGTGCCACACCTGAATAAATCAGGCGGGCCTCCTCCAGACCGGCAATGATTTCAATTGGATGGCCGAGCGCCTTCTGTGCCAGCGTGGTAAAGCGTTTGCCATTGTTGGCCTGGCGCAGTGTGTTGGTGCCTACAACGCGGACATTGGCCCGCGGAATTTCGCGTATACGCTGACCGAATTCTTCCAGACACTCCAGTGCGCGTAACATGGACGACTCGGTCAGATTATCATCTTCATCCAGGCCCGCGGCGAGCTGGATCATCTTCTTGATCCGGTCGATAATTGTGATACGGCGGTTGCTGTAGCTGGCCACGATCATGTGAAAGCTGTTTGATCCGAGATCAACAGCAGCGTATGTTTTTGCTACAGAGGCTTTACGCATACAATACCCGTTCCGGTATATACAGCATGGATGGCAGACAATTATTATGACAATTCATCAAAAACACCACCTGATGTTGATGCGCCATGGAAAATCCGACTGGCATTCCGGTGTCGCGTCCGACTTTGAGCGGACCTTGACGAAGCGCGGTGATAATGACGCCGCCCGGGTCGCCCACTGGCTGGGTGTACACCGGTACCTTCCGGACCGTATCATCTGTTCTCCGGCTGTGCGCACCCACACCACAGCGCTCAGGGTAACAGAACAGCTGCAATTGAACCCGGATTTGATTATCCCGGAGCAGCAGATATACGAGGCCAGCCTGCAAACCTTGTTGCGCATTATCGCCAGACACGCGGCCAACACTCGCAGCCTGTTACTGATAGGCCATAATCCCGGCCTTGACGCCCTGGTGAGATATCTGGCCGACATAGAGCCGGAACGGACAGTCTCGGGCAAGTTGATGACCACAGCGGCGCTGGCCATATTTGACTGCGAAGATGGTGCGTCCTTACCGCTACAAAACACGCTGGATCTACAACACCTGATCCGTCCCCGGGATCTGGACTGAGGCCTGAAGTCTACTTTTCAGCAACAATGTAGGCTATCCAGCTGGCGTCTGCCTCGCCGCGGGTCGACTTGCTGAAGACACCGTTGCCATGGCCGTCCTTGCCGGTGCCTTCCCAGTAGATTGCGGCCCGGAAACCGGCCTCAGTCAGCAACTCGGTAAGTTCCGGCAGGCTCCACATCCTCCACTGATAACTGAAGGCCTTGTCTATCGCCGATCCGTCAGGAAATCGGTAGTGGATATGAAACGTGGCATCGCCGGTAATCGGGTTGTATTTGTTCTGGTCCCAGACATAGGTGAAACCCTTGAAATGTGTTGTTTCCAGCATTTCCTTGTAGGACTCATGGCCACCGAAACTGTCGAGAAAAAATACCCCCTTGTCTGCCAGGCTGGCATGGACATGGCGAAAATAGGCGACCATCGTCTCCCGGGCCTTGAATATCCAGTAACTGAAATTCATCGCCAGCACGATATCGACCGGCGGTGTATTCACGGTTAGTACATCTTCGCGGATGATGGTTATTCGGTCCTGTTGCGGGCGTTCCAGTTGCGAGATTTTATGGGCCTTGCCCCAGGCCAGCACCTTGCGGTCAAGATCCACACACCAGGCCTGATTGTCCTTGCGTCGACGTATCCACTCACAGGAAGTATTCATCGTCCCGCAAAAGTCCTCACGTAATGTGTGGGCGGTTCTGCCGCGCAGTTTTTTATAGGTCTGGTCAACGAAATCGATCTCCGCCTCGACGCACTGAACCGAGTCCTCATACAGCTGGTGGATGTCCGCCTTTGCTGCCTGGGAACCATCATTGTTTTTTTGTGTTCGGGTTTTTTTCAGAGTTTTCATCAGTTGTCTGTTTTGTTCAATATGCGTGTTGGAAGAAATGCGGCGATTTTAACCCAAGCATCGCTAGATGAATACAGGACATGGTCGCCAGTATGACACATATCATTACCAACACATTTGCTGCTAAAATGAACAGACTGGTTAAATGTCAGTCAAATCAGTCTGTCATACGGGTAAATACTTCGGGAGATGAACGCGTGGTAAAGACGATTCTGGTGGTAATCCTGTCACTGTGCACGACGCTTGCCGGGGCACAGGAGAGTCAGGTGCATGAATATATGTTGAAAAACGGGCTGAAACTGCTGGTCAAGGAGGATCATCGGGCGCCGGTCGTGGTGTCACAGGTCTGGTACAAGGTGGGCGCCAGCTACGAACATGACGGTCTGACCGGAATTTCCCATGCGCTTGAGCACATGATGTTCAAGGGCACTAAAAAACATGGCGAAGGCGAGTTCTCCCGCATCATCGCGGAAAATGGTGGTAATGAAAATGCCTTCACTGGCGATGATTACACCGCCTACTTCCAGACGATGGAAAAGTCGCGTCTGCCGATCAGCTTCGAGCTGGAGGCGGATCGCATGCGTAACCTGACATTGCCGGAAGAGGCTTTCAGGAAGGAAATTGAGGTGGTAATGGAAGAGCGCCGCCTGCGTACCGAGGATGATCCGAATTCCTATTTGCGTGAAGTGATGATGGCAACCGCATTCCAGACCAGCCCGTACCGTGCTCCGGTCATTGGCTGGATGGCAGACCTGAAGGGTATGCAGGCAGCACAGCTGCGTGACTGGTATCAACTGTGGTATGCACCGAACAATGCAACTGTAGTGGTGGTCGGTGATGTTAATGCCGAAGAAGTCCATCAACTGGCAAAGAAATATTTTGGTCGTTTGAAACAGGAAAACATCATTCCGCCGGCACACCGGCCTGAGGTCGAGCAGCAGGGGCAGAAACGTGTGGTCGTCAAACGTCCGGCAGAACTTGCCCAGCTGTATCTGGGATACAAGGTTCCCGGCTTGATCTCCGCCACCGGCGAGAGCCCGCAGGTCGAGGTCTGGGAGCCGTACGCACTTGAAGTGTTGTCAGGCATACTCAGCGGAGGCAGCAGCGCCCGGTTTGAATCGAGATTGGTGCGAGGTCAGCAGGTCGCCGCTGGCGCCGGTAGTGGTTACCAGTTAACCGGCAGGCTCGACGGCATGTTTACCATCAGTGCCACACCTGCACAAGGCAGGACCATTGACGAGCTTGAGGCGGCTATCAGTGAACAGGTTCGACAACTGCAGCAGGAAGAGGTGACAGCAGAAGAACTGCAACGGGTCAAGGCCCAGGTGGTGTCAGGCAACGTGTATGAACGTGATTCGGCGTTTTACCAGGGAATGATCCTCGGTACATTCGAGACCGTGGGGCTGGGCTGGAAGATGGCAGATGAATATGTGGATCGAATCGCGCAGATCACAGCGGCCCAGATCCAGACGGTAGCAAAAAAATACCTGATTGATGACCGTTCCACAGTCGGCGTGCTGGAGCCCATCCAGGCAGCGGAGGCGGGTGCCAACGCACAAGGAGAACAACATGCTGAATAAACTAATGTTACTTTTATTGCTGGTATCGGTAAATACATTTGCTGCCCCGCAAATCCAGACCTGGGAGACACCGCGCGGCGTCAGGGTGTACTTTGTCGGGACCAGTCAATTGCCGATGCTGGATATCCAGGTAGTATTTGATGCCGGCACCGTGCGTGATCCCGAAGGCAAGCGCGGTGTAGCGCTGCTGGCAAACAGTCTGATGGATCAGTCAGCCGGCGGCCTGGATGCAGACCGTATCAGTTTCGAGTTTGAACGTCTGGGTGCCGAATTTGGTTCGCAGTCCGGTTATGACTCTGCCTCGGTTTCCCTGCGCAGTCTTGCGGACCCGGCAAAACTGCAACCCGCACTCGACAACCTGCAGACAGTGCTCTCCCGCCCGGATTATCAGACCGAAGATCTCGATCGGCAACGTAAGCAGTTGCTGGTGGGCATCCAGGGCAAGCAACAGTCACCCGGCGATATCGCCGATGAAAAATTCATGGAGGCGATATATCAGGGCCATCCGTATGGTTATCCGACCGAAGGTGATGCGACATCACTGGAGGCGATCACGCGTGAGGACCTCGTCAGCTTCCACAAGGCTTTTTATACCGTGAGCAATGCGATGATCACCATCGTCGGTGACATCGACCGTGCGGGGGCAGAGGCAATCGCACAAGCGATTACCCGTGACCTGCCCGAGGGTACCGATCCTGGCCCGGCCGCACCGGTCGTCGTCCTGTCCGCCGGTACCACCATCAGCCTGCCCCATCCGTCATCACAGGTACATATTGTGACCGGCCAGACCGGTATGCGTTATGGTGACCCCGACTATTTTGCCCTGTATGTGGGCAACCATATTCTCGGTGGTGGTGGTCTGGTTTCACGCCTGTTTCAGGAAGTACGCGAAAAACGCGGGCTGTCTTACGGCGCCAGCAGCTATTTCGCACCGCGCCGTGATGCCGGACCGTTTATGGCCAGTATTTCGACGCGTGGTGACCAGGCCGCTGAGGGACTCTATGTGCTGAAAAAGACGATCGCGGATTTTATCGAGCAGGGCCCGACCGAAGACGAGTTGGTTGCGGTGAAGAAGAATATCACCGGCGGTTTCCCGTTGCGTATCGATAGCAACAAGAAGATTTCCGGCTATCTCAGCGTTATCGGATTTTATGGTTTACCACTCGACTATCTTGACCGGTTTAACGAGCGTATCGAGGCGGTGACAGTGGCAGAGATCCGCGACGCCTTCCAGCGTCGTGTCGACCCTGACAAGTTTGTCACCGTGCTGGTAGGCCCGGTGGACCAGCCTGCTGCTCCCCCCGCGAACTGAAATCACAGGTGTATGCCGGGCAGGATCAGGATTATTGGTGGTACCTGGCGGAGCAGAAAGCTGGATGTACTCGATGCGGTTGACCTGCGGCCCACACCGGATCGGGTCCGGGAGACCCTGTTTAACTGGTTACAACCTTATATAGAGGGTGCACAGTGCCTGGATCTGTATGCAGGCAGCGGTATCCTCGGCTTTGAGGCGCTGTCGCGTGGTGCCGCCACGGTAGTGATGGTCGATAACAATGCCGCCGTGGTAAAAAACCTGAGAACCCAGGCGGAGAAACTGGCCGCTAACGGGGCCGAAATCCACTGTACCGATACGATGCAGTGGTTATCATCCTGCACCCGCCGTTTCGACATCATCTTCCTGGATCCGCCTTTTTCCAGAAACCAGTGGGGACAGATTATCGGGCAGTTGTTAAACTGTGGCGGCCTGCATGCCGGGACACTGTTGTATGTGGAAGCGGATCAGGATTTTAGTTACGAGGATGTTCGCTTGCAGTTGTTAAAGTCCGGCAAGGCCGGTTTCGTTCAATTCAGGTTGTATAAGTGTATTGAGAGACACACATAATGAACATTACGGCAATTTACCCAGGAACATTTGACCCGATAACGAATGGTCACACGGATCTGGTTTCGCGTGCGACCCGGCTGTTTGATCGGGTGATCATTGCCGTCGCGGAAAACACCAGCAAGAAACCGGTGTTCACGGTAGACGAGCGTGTGGCCATGGCCAAAAACGTCATTGGCAAAATGGAAAATGTCGAGGTATGCAGTTTTAGTGGTCTTGTTACCGCGTTCGCGCGCAAACGCGAGGCCAGGGTAATCATCCGCGGTCTGCGCGCTGTTTCCGATTTTGAATATGAGTTCCAGATGACTGGTATGAACCGCCAGTTAAATGCCGAGACCGAGACTGTGTTCCTGATGCCGTCGGAACATCTGAGTTATATCTCCTCCAGTCTAGTACGAGAGGTCGCCTCGCTTGGAGGTGATGTCAGCAAGTTTGTACACCGGGACGTGATGGAAGCCTTGCATAACCGGCTTGTTGTGATGTAGCAGGCCGGTGACCTGATGGCACTACTAATTACCGAAGAATGTATCAATTGTGATGTGTGTGAACCGGCCTGTCCGAATAAGGCCATATCTGCCGGTGAGGAACATTATGAAATCAACCCGGACCTGTGTACCGAGTGTATCGGTCATTATGACGAACCGCAGTGTGTGGCACTGTGTCCGGTCGACTGTATTCCCCGTAATGAAGACCTGAATGAATCCAGAGATGATCTATATGAAAAATACCGTCGGCTCACAGCCGGTCACACGTTCTGATTTTGTGATGCGTTTGTCCCGTCTGATCAGTACACCACTGCTGCTGGTGTTTTCAGCGCTGACGCTGGCAGCCGATCTGCCGTCCAGTGCCGCTGTTGCCTCCGCCCACCCACTGGCAACAGAGGCCGGTATTGAAATCCTGGGCAAGGGTGGTAATGCCTTTGATGCGGCGGTCGCAGTCAGTGCCGCGCTTGCGGTGGTTGATCCCGCCGGCTCAGGCCTTGGTGGCGGCGGTTTCTGGTTATTGCATCGTGAGAGTGATGGTAAACAGGTCATGATCGACGGACGCGAAAAGGCACCGGAATTCGCGCATGCACGCATGTATCTGGACGAGAACGATGCGGTCAAGCCGCGCGCCTCACTTGATGGACCGCTGGCCGGTGGCATCCCCGGCATACCTGCCGGTCTGGTCTACATCGCACTGAACTACGGACGTCTGCCGCTTGCTGAAACCCTGGCGCCGGCGATACGCTTTGCCGAACACGGATTCCCGGTGACCCGGGGCCTGAAACGTTCGATCGAAGGACGGTCAGAAGTCATGCTGCGCTACCCGTCCACGGTGGCGGTATTCCTGTCGGAGGGCAACGTCCCGGAACAGGGACAGTTGATCGTGCAGAAGGACCTCGGTGCCACCTTGAGGGCGATAGTCGAACATGGACATGCCGGGTTCTATGCCGGAGAAGTCGCGGCAAGACTGGTGCAGGGCATGAACCAGAACGGCGGTATCTGGACACAAAAGGATCTCGAGCAATACACGGTGCTTGAAAGGGCGCCACTGAAATTCACCTATCATGATGTTACCGTCGTCTCTGCTTCTCCACCGTCCTCCGGCGGTATCGTGCTTGCCGAGGCACTGAAGATACTCGAGCATTTTGATATGCAGTATATGAACCGGGCGACCCGTGCCCATCATGTGATCGAGGCGCTGCGTCGCGCCTACCGTGACCGCTCCGTGTTTCTTGGGGATCCGGATTTTGTCAAAATTCCGCTGGACCGCCTGCTCAATCAGGATTATCTGGACGCACTTGCACTTACCGTAGATCCGGACCGGGCGACACCGAGTGATGAACTCGGTGATGTGCCTGGCTCAGTCAAGACCGGTGAGTCTACGACACATTTTTCCATCATTGATACCGAGGGTAATCGCGCAGGTGGTACGCTCAGTATCAATCTTACATTTGGTTCCGGGTTTATTATTCCCGAGACCGGAGTGCTGGTTAATAATGAAATGGATGATTTTGCCATCAAGCCAAATACTCCGAATTCATACGGTCTGGTTGGATATGATGCCAACGCAATTGCCCCGGGCAAGCGTCCGTTGTCGAGTATGTCACCTACCTTTGTCGAGACACAGGATCGCATTGGAATCATGGGCACACCCGGTGGCAGCCGCATTATCTCGATGGTGATGCTGGGTATACTCGATTTTGCCGAGGGTGAACTGCCGGAGTCCTGGGTTGATGTGCCACGTTTCCATCACCAGTTTCGTCCGGATCAGGTGCAACATGAACCCTCTGCCTTCACTGCCGGGGAAAAGCAGAGCCTGATCCAGCGTGGTCACAAGCTGAATGAAACCCGGCGTGAGTATGGTGACATGCATGCGGTCATGTGGGACAAGGTCAGCAACACGGTGTACGCGGCCTCCGATAAACGGGGCGAGGGTGCGGCACGGTTGTTACCCAAACAATAAGGCTAGCTATTCTTTGCCTTGGGATCGGATCGGTAGCCCCGGTTTGCTTGTTCAAGACACGCCGTAAATACATCCATGTAGGCTCGTGTGCCGCATCCCTGCGGCACCCGGTCTTTCACAAGCAAACCGGGGCCACTGATCCTTCAAGCTTTTGATTCACGCCGGTCCTGGACAACAAATACAGGTCACCAGGCCGGATTTGTTTAATGCTGGCCTGACCCATCACCTGCTATTCATTCAGTGCTGACAGTGTTCACAATAATACGTCGCACGCTGGTGCATCACGATCCTGTGGATCGGTTCTCTGCAAATATGGCATGGTTCACCCTTGCGATCATAGACCTTCAGCGTCTGCTGGAAATATCCTGGATTACCATCACTGTTCACAAAATCACGCAGCGTGGTGCCGCCCAGTTTAATAGAGCGTTTCAGCGTCTGTTTGATGCAGGTAACCAGCTTGTTGTAACGGGTTAGTGAGACCATGTTTGCCGGGGTGCCAGGCCGGATACCTGCAAGAAACAGCGCCTCGTTAGCATAGATATTGCCGACACCAACAACGGTGTGACTGTCCATGATAAACATCTTGATCGCCTGGGTGCGTTTGTTTGACAGCGTATGCAGATACTTGCCAGCAAAACTGCGTGACAGTGGCTCGGGGCCGAGGTCGCGCAGTAGTTTGTGTTGGTCGGGGTTGTCTGTGGTCCACAGGACCGCACCGAAGCGGCGTGGATCATGCAGACGTAAACACTGGCCGGTATCAAACTGCAGGTCAACGTGGTCGTGTTTTTTATAGGGTGTACCAGAGGGCACGATACGCAGACTGCCGGACATGCCCAGATGTAAAATCAGCCACCCGTGTTCGAACCGAACCAGGATATATTTGGCACGGCGGTTGACCTCCAGCACGGTGTGGCCGCGCAAGATCGATCCAAGTCTGGTAGGGACCGGCCATCGCAGGCGGCCATCGCGCACAGTGACCTTCGTAATCACATGACTGAGTATATGCGGGGTGATGCCCCGGCAGGCGGTCTCTATCTCGGGTAGTTCAGGCATCGCTCATTCTATGACGGTTATTGTGAGCCCGAGATCCGCAGATTGCGCTGCGGGCAGATGATAAACCAGACCCGTATCAGGACGTAACAATTGTACTTCAGTGGGACTCATGTGTACACGGAACGGTATTTTTTCGCTGGTAGTCGTTTCGAGTAGCAGTTCGGCGCCCGATACTGTTACATCGGCAAGGCTGACCCTTTCAGCTTGTTCGTCATTAGCCGTTATTATCAGGATCATGCAACCAGTTGCAACCGGAGACTGCCAGAACCGGTCAGCTAGACAGCAATTAAACCTGAATCAGTCGATAAACTCCGGCTGGTATGCGCCTTATAGATGCACAGACAATCACCATAGTGAATGGTAGCGTAATCTCTGGCAGTTATTTAGAATGACATCAGAATGGCATGCGCCATCAACCGCAATGATCATATGTTGCCAGACAACTGTACGAGGACTTTTCATGTTTCAAAATCTGCCAATATGGGCATACATAGCGATTACCCTGGGTCTGACCCATGTGACAATTGCGTCAATCACGATTTTTTTACACCGGCACCAGGCGCACCGTGCGCTGGATTTGCATCCACTGGTCAGTCATTTTTTCCGGTTATGGTTGTGGATGACGACCGGAATTGTGACTCGTGAATGGGTGGCTATTCACCGCAAGCATCATGCCCGGGTCGAGACCGCTGAAGACCCGCACAGCCCACAGCAATACGGTATACGCAAGGTGCTGCTAGAAGGCGCCGAGTTATACCGTAGCGAGGCCAGAAATGCGCAGACACTGAGACAATTCGGGCACGAGACACCGGATGACTGGCTGGAGCGCAGGATTTACAGCGGCCATTCCTACAGCGGTATCGTCGTTATGCTGATTATCAACCTGCTGTTGTTCGGATTTGCAGGCATCACCATCTGGGCCGTGCAGATGGCGTGGAGTCCGGTGTTTGCCGCCGGTATTATTAATGGTGCCGGACACTGGTGGGGATACCGCAACTTTGAACCGGCCGATGCCTCGACCAATATCTTTCCGATAGGTGTGCTGATCGGTGGTGAAGAATTACACAATAACCACCATGCCTTTGCCAGCTCCGCCCGTTTTTCATCCCGATGGTATGAGTTTGATATGGGCTGGATGTATATCTGTCTGTTACAGGCATTTGGTCTGGCGCGGGTCAGGAAGTTGGCACCATGTCCAGTACTGGATTACCAGCGTGAGCTGATCGATGTCGACACGCTGAAGGCGGTGGTGGCAAACCGGTTGCACGTGATGTCGCATTACGCCTCGACAGTTATCACCCGTGTATGCCGTGAGGAAAAGGCGAGGGCAGACATTGCCGGCAAGCGGATGCTCCGCCGTGCCCGTCGCTTGCTGATCAGACACCATATGATGCTGGATGATACCGCGCGTGCGCGCCTTGATGCCGCGCTGGCCGAGAGTAATACATTAAAAGTGGTTTATGAATTCAGCCAGCGTCTGCAAGCTATCTGGCAGCAGAAGACCGCGAGCCAAGAAACGCTGATCCAGTTGCTACAGGAATGGTGTCACCATGCTGAGCAGACCGGTATAGAGGCGTTACAGGAATTTGCGAGGACGCTGAAGGCGTATCGCTTGCAGGAGGCGTAAAACGACAGACCCTGCCATGGCAGGGTCTGTGTACTGATTATTTGATCTTTGCTTCCTTGTACATCACGTGTTTGCGCACGACCGGATCGTACTTGCTCATTTCCATCTTGTCCGGCATATTGCGTTTGTTCTTCGTGGTGGTGTAGTAGTGCCCGGTCCCTTCAGAAGAAACCAGCTTGATCTTTTCACGTGCGCTTTTGGCCATGATTCGTTCCTTATACCTTGATGCCGCGTGAGCGTATGTCAGCAAGCACGGTGTCTATGCCGTTCTTGTCGATGGTCCTGAGGCCGTTGCTGCTGACACGCAGACTGATCCAGCGGTTTTCAGTTTCTACCCAGAACCGGCGATCATGCAGGTTCGGTAAAAAACGGCGTTTGGTTTTATTATTGGCGTGGGAGACATTGTGCCCATACATCGGCTTTTTCCCGGTTACCATACAAATTCGCGACATCGTTGCAATCCCAGTCTTGATTAAAAGAGGGCGGATTTTACATGGATTGACTGAATCCGCCAAGCTGATCCTGAGTCCGGAAGCGCTAATCCGTTTTAAATCCAGGGAGTCACGGCGTGAAGCCATAAAAATACCTTACTAATCAATGTTATAAACCTTTAAAGCGTTCCCGTAGATGATCAGCCAGCCTGAGGCTGAGTGCAATCAAGCTCAATGTCGGGTTGGCGGCACCAGCGGTCGGGAATACCGAGGCCCCTGCCACATACAGGTTGGAGAGCCCGTGGACCTGACTATCCGGTGTGACAACCCCGCGTTTCGGGTCCCGATGCATACGGGTCGTACCCATATGGTGCCAGCCGCCACTGAGAAAGTCAGGCCAGACACTGTCGTCCTGCCCGATCAACCAGTCCAGCAGCCGGATACGTCCCAGTCCGCTGCGGCCGGTCTCGCGAGCAAGTATCTCGCATGACTGGCGAATTGAGCGTTTGTCCAGTTCTGTCAGCTGCCAGTGCAATGCCGCACGGGGGACACCGAGTGCGTCTGTTTCGGCAGACAGGCTGACACGCGAATCCGGGTTTGGCGATTGTTCATGGCGACAGGCCAGCTTGAACAGTTGAAAAGTGGACAGCGTCGCCGGGGCCGGTTCAACCGGTTTGTTCGCAGGTGGTGTTGGTTGCTCGTCCACTGTTTTGGGTGCTGGAGCGGACGTGTCCGAATATTGTAACAACACCTCTGCTGGAAACTCCTGAAAGGTGCCTCGCGGATTATTACCTACTCCACCCTGACTAAGACTCACTGTGCCATTAAGCAAGTGGTTACTGCGCTGGGCAGTCCGGCTCAGGGCCAGCTCTCCCCGCGATCGGGTCTGGCCATAATTGAGCAGATACATCTTCAGAGGCTGCGGTCGTTGCAAGGCCAACTCGGCCACCGGCATCTCGACATGTTCCATAAAATAACGCCCGACCTGATCATGGTCGTTGCCCAGCCCGGCCTTCGCCTGACGGTTGGCGGCAAGTAGCAAGCGAGCATTCTGGATAGAACCGCAGGCGAGGATATAGTAGCGTGCCCGGACACGATGCTGCCTGCCGGTCAGCGTACGAACCTGTAGACCCGAGACCTCGCTGATATTCTCATTTGTCTCTATATCGCAGACATTTGCATTGGTATACAGGTGCACGCCAGGTGAGTTGACGATGGCATCACGGTAATGAGTGCCAAAACGGGTAGGCGGACTTAATTGCCACATTTTCGTTACGACCTGGCGTTTGTCATACGGTAGTCGGACCACATCGGGGTCCTGACCCTCCCAGTAATCTGCCTCATATTCATACGGACCGAGTTCGACAATCTGTTGGGCGCGCCGGTAATACGGATCCAGTTGCCTGCGGGTTATCGGCCAGCCGCTGTGCGGGACCCAGGCACGTTTCTGGAAATCGATCGGGTCGAGTGGCGCACAGAAGCCGGCCCAGTGGCCTGTGGTGCCGCCGAAATAATGCAGACGCGCCGCTTGCAAGGGGTAATACGGTTTGCCGGTGATATCACCGCGGTAGAGGTCCTGCATGCCGGCCTCAAGATTAAAACCTCCCCCTTCGAGCAGAATGACCCGGGTGTTACTGGCTTGTACCCATTCAAGCGCCATCGCGATACCGGCAGCGCCCGCACCGACGATACAGACATCGCCTTCAATCAGGCTGTTGTCGGCAAGTTCCCGGGCGTCAGTGTGCATATTGCTTCAGTTGTCCTGTAATGTGCAAAGCGCACATTGTCTGGCTTCTGTCCGCGCCAGCACCCAACCATCCAGCAGCACGGTGTCGCCACGGGCAAAGTCTGACATGACCAAGCTGTTGAGTCGGTTCTGCAGCCCACTACCGGACGCCACCGACAGTTGGTTGATGTTGTCCTGTAATAGCCTGCCGAGTAATGTAGAGTTCGCTTCCTCAGGAAAACGGTTGCGGTAGGCAAGGCCTAACTGGTGGACATAGGCACGGTCACCAACAAAGGACAGCAGGTCGGGGTGTGTGTATGCCTGTGTGCCTGCTGCCAGCCGTGTTACCGTCGTTAGCGCCAGCAGTGAGGCCGAGGTCTGGATAAAACGCCGGCGTTTCATTGGTATACGGTCGTCCGAAGCCAGGCGCACACACGATGGCATAGAGTTGGACGAACTGACAGGGAGATAGGCATAGACATTGGCAGCAATTATATTGGATTCTTCATGCCTCGTGCCAGTTATCCTCTGTCGTCTCAGAGCAGGCCACGTTCAGCGAACGACACCGACTCACCAACACCAATGACAAAATTGTCCAGCACCCGGATATCGATCAGGCCAAGTGCATCCGCCAACCTGCGAGTGATGTTGCGGTCTGCCTGGCTCGGCTCGGAGATGCTAGACGGGTGATTGTGGGCGAAGATGACGGCGGCGGCATTATGAAACAGACAGCGTCGTACCACCTCACGCGGGTGTACACTCGCCCCGTCGATAGTCCCGGTAAACAATTCCTCAAACGCGATGATGCGATGTCGATTGTCCAGAAACAGGCAGGCAAAAACCTCATACGGATAGGCACGCAGGCGTGAGGTCAGAAAATGGCGTGTCATTTCCGGACTTTTCAGCGGGGCGTCCCGTTTCAGCGTTTGCTCCAGATAGCGTCGGCCCAGTTCCAGCGCGGCCTTCAGTTCGACATATTTGGCGGTGCCAACGCCGGGGAAATTGCACAGATCGGTCTGGCCGGCATCGAGCAGGTTGCGCAGGCTGGTGAAATGGTTCAGCAGGTCCCGCCCCAGATCCACAGCGGATTTTCCTCGCAGTCCGGTACGCAGGAACAGGGCGAGTAATTCGGCATCGGAAAGACTAGCCGCACCTCGGGCCAGCAATTTTTCACGGGGGCGTTCAGCAACGGGCCAGTCGGCTATTTTTACGGGGACCTCCTTGTCCTTGGGTTATCAGGTGTAAATATATAACTTTTTTCCCATGCGTATACTGAGTTGTTACAAAATTAGGGTAAACTTGGCCCATGAAATCCTTGTCACATAAACGCATTCTGCTCGGAGTCAGCGGCGGTATCGCCGCCTATAAAAGCGCCGATCTGGTCCGGCGCCTGCGCGAGCAGGGGGCGGAAGTCCAGGTTGTTATGACCCAGGGTGCAGGTGAATTTATCACATCTTTGACCTTTCAGGCCCTGTCTGGCCGTCCGGTCTATACCCGCTTGCTGGACCACGATAGTGAGGCCGGTATGGGTCATATCGCGCTGGCACGCTGGGCCGATATCATCGTTATCGCCCCGGCGACAGCGAATGTGATAGCCCGGCTGGCCCAGGGACTGGCGGACGACCTGCTGACCACACTGTGTCTGGCGGCCGATATCCCCTTGTTAATCGCCCCGGCGATGAACCAGCAGATGTGGGCGGCAGCGGCGACAACTGAAAATGTTGCCACATTGCACAGAAGAGGGGTTGAGATTTTAGGTCCGGGCACAGGCGAACAGGCCTGTGGTGAGACCGGCGCCGGTCGGATGCTGGAGCCCGCCGATATTGTCCAGGCGGTGCAAAACCGGTTCTGCACCGCACTGCTGTCGGGTACGCGTATCGTGGTCACTGCCGGTCCTACCCGTGAGGCAATTGATCCGGTCCGTTTTATCAGTAACCAGAGTTCAGGCCGGATGGGGTTTGCGCTTGCTCATGCGGCGATGGAGGCCGGCGCCGATGTGACACTCGTCTCCGGGCCCGTCAGTCTGGAGCCACCGGACAGGGTTCGTCATATTACTGTGGAAACGGCCGAGCAGATGCAGGCACAGGTACAAAACCGGATGGGCAGCATGGAGATATTTATCGCCGCCGCTGCGGTCGCCGATTATCGCTGTGTCAAGGTAGCACAACAGAAGATCAAGAAAGGCAGCAGCCGGATCAGCCTGGACCTGGAGAAGAATCCCGATATTCTGGCGATGGTCTCCGCTGCAAGCAACCGACCGTTTACGGTCGGCTTTGCTGCCGAGACCGAGTCGGTTCATGACAATGCGATGCTCAAGCTGAAAAACAAGGGTCTCGATATGATTGCGGCCAACCAGGTCGGCAATGATCTGGGATTCAATACCGAAGACAACGCACTCGAGGTGCTCTGGCACGGTGGCAGTATCTCACTGGGCAGGCAGTCCAAGGACAAGCTTGCGCGCAAACTGATTCATCTTGTTGCTGACAGGTTCCATGAAAAAAATTCAAATCAGACTCATTGATTCCCGGCTCGGCCACGAATTTCCTTTGCCCAACTATGCAACCGACGGATCTGCCGGGCTGGATCTGTGTGCCTGTCTCGAACAGATCATAACGCTGTCTCCAGGGGAGACGCTGTTGATTCCGGCCGGGTTTGCGATCTTCATAGCGGACCCGGAACTGGCGGCCGTGATATTGCCGCGCTCTGGTCTCGGCCACAAGAAGGGCATTGTGCTCGGTAATCTGGTCGGCCTGATCGACTCGGACTATCAGGGCCAGTTGTTTATCTCCTGCTGGAATCGTGGTCATGAATCGGTAGTCATCACTCCGGGTGACAGGATTGCCCAGCTGGTGTTTGTCCCGGTCGTCCGGGCACAGTTCGAGATGGTAGAAAGTTTTGAAGAGAGCCGGAGAGGGGCTGGAGGATTCGGCCATACCGGCATCAACACGAACCAATAAGGATAAAAACATGGTTGAAGGTCCAGTATCGAAAAGGCGGTTCAGTCGCAGGCAGGTGAGGCAGGCCACTATTGCGGCTGCAGCGGGATGTTCATCGGTATGCTTGCTCTGATGGTGGTAGTGCTTGCAGCGGGAGCACTGGTGGTGATGCGCACGCGCAGAACCACTGTCGCCGCTGCAGATGACAAGCATGACATCAGGTATAAAGGGTGCGATACGCGCCATCATGGACGGTGCTCACTCGGGCATGGAAAAACTGATAGCCAATATGCCTGAGAAAGGCAGTGCTGCCGTCACAGACGCTCCAGTAATTTCAAAAGGTATGGTGGGAGATGATATTACAATGATAATGAAGAAAGAGGAATTGAAGGCCGCTATGCCAAGCAATGAAGTTAAGCCACCTGTAGCAAAGGTCTCCCCGGTTGCCGACAAGGAGCATGGTCACAACGGGATTAACATTCCAGAGGTGATATTCCGTAAATACGACATCCGGGGTGTGGTTGGTAAGACATTGACGCCGGAGCTGGTCCGCATCATTGGACAGGCTATAGGCAGTGCAGCAGATGCAGTCGGTCAGAAGACCGTCATAGTTGGGCGCGATGGTCGCCTCTCCAGCCCCGAATTTGCCGAGAGCCTTATCAAGGGCCTGCGTGCTGCGGGCCGCGACGTCATTGATATCGGTATCGTGCCGACACCGGCACTGTATTTCGCCACAAACCATCTGAAGTCGAAAAGTGGCGTCATGATCACCGGCAGCCATAACGGACCGGAATACAATGGTCTGAAGATTGTGATTGCGGGTGACACGCTGTCTGAAGATGGTATCCGCTTATTATATAACCGCATCATTAATAATGACCTGGTCAGTGGCGACGGTGGGATCGATACGGCCGAGGTGATCCCGGACTACATCCGGCGAATTACCGACGATATACCGGTTGCGCTCGGCAGGGTCTACAAACTGGTCGTCGATTGTGGCAACGGTGCGGCAGGTATTGTTGCCCCCGAACTGTATCGTGCACTGGGGCATGATGTGATTGAAATGTACTGCGATCTCGATGGCCGGTTCCCCAACCACCATCCAGATCCGGGTGAGCCCAAAAACATGCAGCATATGATCGATCGGGTCCGCAAGGAAAAGGCCGACCTTGGATTTGCGTTTGATGGCGATGGCGACAGGCTCGGTATCGTCGATGCAAAAGGTAATATCATCTGGCCGGATCGGCAGATGATGGTATTCGCCCGTGATGTACTCTCGCGCAACAAGGGTGCGCCTATCATCTTTGACGTGAAGTGTACCAGCCACCTGCGCAAGGCCATTGAAGCCAGTGGCGGCAAGGCGGTCATGTGGAAGACCGGGCATTCACTGATCAAGAGCAAGATGAAGCAAATGCAGGCACCGCTCGCTGGTGAAATGAGTGGCCATATCTTCTTCAAGGAGAGATGGTACGGATTTGATGACGCCCTCTATTCCGGCGCGCGCATGCTGGAGATCCTTTTAAATGCGAAGATGAAGCCGACCGAATTTTTTGCGGCCATCCCGGAGAGCGTGTCCACACCGGAACTGAAGATCGATATGCCCGAGAGCGAACATATATCGTTCATGCAGGCGCTCGAATCAAAACTCTCGTTCAAGGACACGGAAGTGATCACGGTCGACGGTTTTCGCGTCGAGTTCAAGGATGGCTGGGGTCTCATCCGCCCGTCGAATACAACACCGTGTCTTGTTGTGCGTTTCGAGGCTGACAATGAAGCAGCGCTGGAGAGGATCAAGACCGGTTTCCGCGAGTTGTTACTGTCGATTAAAGCGGACTTGAAGCTCCCGTTCTGATAACCCCAAATTTCACTACCGGTAAGATAAGATGCCTATCCAGTCACAGGAAATCCAGAAATCGAACAGGGCGGTAGAGATCGCCTCGGTCCTGACCGAGGCGCTGCCGTATATCAGGCGCTTCAACGACAAGACGATTGTCATCAAGTACGGTGGCAATGCGATGACGGAAGATCACCTGAAAAATGGTTTTGCCCGTGACGTCGCCCTGATGAAGGCGGTCGGCATGAACCCGGTCATCGTCCACGGTGGCGGTCCGCAGATCGGCACCTTGTTAAAACGTCTGGGTAAGGAATCCGAGTTCATTCAGGGTATGCGCGTCACTGACAGCGAGACGATGGACGTAGTCGAGATGGTTCTAGGTGGTCTCGTCAACAAGGAAATCGTCAACTTGATCAATCGTAACGGCGGCAACGCGGTTGGTCTGAGCGGCAAGGACGGCGACATGATACGCGCCCGCAAGATGATGCTGTCACGCACAGCGCCTGAACTGAAGGAGCCAGAGATCATTGATATCGGTTATGTCGGTGAAGTGGTCAGGATCAACACCGCCGTGATAGACATGCTGATACACGGCGATTTTATCCCGGTCATCGCCCCGATAGGCGTAGGTGAAGACGGTCAGTCTTACAATATCAATGCCGACCTCGTGGCCTGCCAGATCGCCCGTGACCTGAAGGCGGAGAAGCTGATCATCCTGACCAACACAACCGGTGTGATGGATGCCGGTGGCAATGTGCTGACCGGCCTGACACGCGACCAGGTATTAAAGCTGATCGAGGAAGGCGTTATCCACGGCGGTATGTTACCCAAGATCCATGCGTCACTTGATGCGGTAGAGGCCGGTGTGAATACCGTGCACATTATCGACGGCAGACTCGAACATGCCGTGCTGCTGGAAATATTTACCGACCAGGGTATCGGAACCCTGATTAAACGAACCTGAACCCGGACCCTGCACATGACCACAATTAAACGACCCGATCGACGCCAACATATATTGCAGGTGCTCGCCGAACAGCTGGAGGTACACCCCGGCTCACGTATCACCACGGCAGCGCTCGCCCGTGCTGTCGGTGTATCCGAGGCCGCGCTATACCGTCATTTTGCCAGCAAGGCAAAGATGTTTGAGGCGCTGATCGATTTTGCCGAGGAGTCCATCTTCAGTCTGATCACCCGGATCCTCGAACAGGAAACAGCGGCAGATGCCCGTTGTGATCGTATCGTCCGCTTGTTACTCGGCTTCTCTGAACGCAATCCCGGCATTACCCGTGTTCTGCTCGGTGATGCGCTGGTGGGTGAAAATGAAAGGCTGCGGGTCAGGGTGGTCAAGTTCTTCGACCGGATAGAAACACAACTGAAGCAAATCCTGCGCGAGGCTAACCTCGGTCAGGGAGTGCGTGCAAGCGGTTCGATTGATGCGACCGCCAACCATATCATGACGCTGATAGAGGGACATATGAGCCGCTTTGTCAGGACCAACTTCGAGAAAAAACCAACTGCGTTTGTAGACGAGCAGTGGTCGGTGTTAAGGCAGGGGCTGTTTCGTTTGTAAATTATAAGCAGAGACGATAGTTATCCTTGTACATCAATCTATATCAGGATAGCTATTTCGGATTTCAAGCCATATCAGCCGTCTGGTTATAATCATTCCAGACACGCTGTGAATACGTCCGTGTAAGCTCGAGCGCCGCTTTCATCGCTGCGCGTCCCGCTCTGCTCGAAAGTCCAGCCGCTACATCCCTGTAACGGCGCAAACAGCTCCTTAACCCGCCGTTTGCCCATGCGGCTAACGGTCTTTCACAATTATAACCAGACTGCTGATTCGAGACTGTAGTGCAATCTGGAACAGTACTTCAGATCGACTTCAGCTTTTTAAACCGCTCGATATTCCCAGCATACTCCTTGCCGGTATCTTCATGTTCCTTGCGCTTCCCGGCGATGTATTCGTTATTGTTCTTGATCTGACGGCGCAAGTGATTCGATATCTTTCAGAAAGGCCTCGTTTGGTATATTGCCGGAACGTTGTGCGTCAGCAGCTGGCTGGATACGTTTGTCGAGGTCCGCCTGAATCGTTTCGGTTCGTTTTTCCGCCAGTTTGATACTGGAGTCTATCGCCTTCAGCCGCTCGTCACGGACGAGTTCAATGTCCTCGACCGAGCTGAATTTTTCCAGCAGGATCGTGTCCTGCCTTGGCCAACTCTTGTTGTTTACGTTTTTCCTCGGCCTGAGAGGCGGCCTGCTTTGCCTCTACTTCCAGTTCCGCGTCGGTCTTCGCGTGTTTCTGCTCTTCCTTGACCAGGCCCTGCTTGCTCAGTTCCTAGTGGCCCTGTTGGGAATATTCCGGCGGGACCTTGTCGCCACATTCCTTCACGCCGTCCTTCTTGGTCCAGCATTTGATTGCTGCATGGGACGTCAAGCTGAAGCGCACGTCAGTGTAGTCAGTATTAACAGTACACGGGTCGTGGTAGTTTTGTTCATGGGGTTACAGGGCCCCCTGGATTAGGTTGTAGTTCAGTGTAATTATAGTACCCAAAAATGCTGTACTTAACAGCAGATCAAAAAACTATAATGATGCCAGACCGTAGTTACGCCGGTATTCCTTAATCTTATCAAGATATTGCGACAGATCAGCTGATTCGGACAGGTATTCGGTCAACGCGTCGAGGCCAATGATACTAATGACCGGGATATGCCAGGTTTGTTCAATCTCCTGTATCGCCGACAGTTCACCCACGCCTTTTTCCTGCCGATCCAGTGCGATGATGACGCCTGCCGGAATGGCCCCGGCCTTTTTAATTACCTCAACTGACTCGCGGACCGATGTGCCAGCGGTAATCACATCATCAATGATCAACACCCGCCCGATCAGCGGTGCGCCCAGAGTGATACCGCCCTCGCCATGATCCTTGGCCTCCTTGCGGTTGAAGCAGTAAGGCAGCATAAGCCCGTGCTGCTTGTGCAGCGCTATCGCCAGAGTGCAGGCCAGCGGGATGCCCTTGTAGGCCGGCCCGTAGATTATGTCGTAGTTTACGCCGGACGCCTGTAGCGCCGCCGCATAATACTCGCCGAGCCTGGTCAGGCTTTCGCCGTCATTAAAGAGACCACTGTTGAAAAAATACGGACTCAGGCGTCCGGACTTCAGTGTGAACTCGCCAAAGCGCAGCACGTTTTTCTCAAGGGCAAAGCGGATAAATTCTTGCTGATAGTTCTGCATAGTGTGATGTCTGTGTTGTCGTGGATCATGTGTGTGTAGGATATGTTAGAATAACGCAGACCGTAATCTAAATACAGAACAGTAAAGCTACACCAGCGCCGGTCAATAGATCGTACATTCACAATCACCTATGGAAACACTGTGAAAACCATAAGTCTGAATGTAAACGGCATCCGCTCCGCCTACCAGAAGGGTTTTTTTAACTGGTTGCACAAGCAAGAGGCCGACATCGTCTGTCTGCAGGAAATCAAGGCCGAACAGTCACAACTGTCCGAGCATATCCTGGCGCCCGCCGGTTATTACGCCTGCTGGAACAGCGCTGTCAAGAAAGGTTACAGCGGTGTTGCCGTGTATTCCCGTACCGAACCGGATCGTATCGAGGCCAAACTGGGCTGGCTCCATGCCGACACCGAAGGCCGTTACCTGCAGACAGACTTTGGTAAGTTATCCGTCATCTCACTGTACCTGCCCTCCGGATCGTCCGGCGAGGAGCGCCAGCAGATCAAGTTTGAGTTTATGGACCAGTTCATGCCGAAGTTAAAACAGATGCGCCGCAAACAGCGTGAATTCATCATCTGCGGCGACTGGAACATTGCCCACAAACAGATCGACCTGAAAAACTGGAAGGGCAACCAGAAGAACTCCGGCTTCCTGCACGAGGAACGCGCATGGATGACGCGTGTGCTGGACGAGGCCGGTTTTGTGGATGCATTCCGCGTAGTCAACCAGCAACCCGACGAATACACCTGGTGGTCCAACCGCGGACAGGCCCGGGCGAAGAATGTCGGGTGGCGTATTGATTACCAAATCGTCACGCCGGGACTGAAAGACCTGATCAAGAGCGCCTCGATCTACCGCGACGAGCGATTCTCTGATCATGCGCCGTTAATAATAGAATACGACTACAAGCCCTGACCCTCGACTTCTCACGACGCGACCTTGGCCCCTGAGCCAGCCCCTCTGATGCTGCTGGGTATAGGTATGTTGATCCTGTCGGTTAGTTCAATTCGTAGACTGCTGGTAAAGCGTTAAACATTACTGCGCAAAATTTTTTTAAAATCCAGAGAGGTTACCCCGTTGCATCGGGGTAACCTGTTTTTGATACCCACCTATATATGTAAAAATTCATCTGCGAACCTGTAATGCTCCGATCATTTCGCGTCGTATACGTCCGGTGTAGCCACCCTTGAACAATCAGACTAGTTAGTAAAAAACTCCTGCTGGAATGTCAGCGTATACGCATTGCTCTCACCTTCCGGTGTCACGCTGATATTGAAGTTTAATGTTTCACGGTCGGCAACCGGGATCTCGGCGATGTAATAGATGGCGCCCTGATCACTGATTTCCTTAATCTCCAGGTTTTTCAGCTGGGCACTCAGGTTGGTGGCCGAGGCGACCACGGTGGCGCGGACTGGTTTGGTAGTGGTATCGAGTACCTTCTTTAATACCGAGATATTTAGCAAGGCACGGCTTTTACTGCGGTTGATGTTATAGCCGTGGGC